>CAZPCA010000084.1:0-3393 GCA_964584995.1 uncultured Bifidobacterium sp. | reverse complement strand
GGTTACTGAGCGCACCCGCGAAATCGGCATTCGTAAGTCACTCGGTGCCACCCGCTCGATCATTCGCCGACAATTCCTCACCGAGGCGGTTGTAATTTGCCAGTTGGGCGGAGTCACCGGTATCGTTTTGGGTATCCTGATCGGCAATGCCATCAGCTTTATGGTGGGCGGCTCTTTCATTGTTCCCTGGGCCTGGATTTTACTCGGCATCACCCTTTGTTTTGTTGTAGGCCTGGTTTCGGGATTATACCCTGCCATCAAGGCCTCCAACCTTGACCCGATCGAGGCACTGCGCTACGAGTAAAAAAGACAGGGTAAGAAAGGTATTTAGAAATCTGTTTTACAAGCACTTACAGCACGTTCAAGAAAAAACTCTCCCATGGTGGCGGTATCATGGGAAAATTCGTACTTTTGCAGTCCTCTAAAAGGAAAAACCAGTTTAACATGAAAAAACAGTATGAAACCGTCCTCATCGTGACTCCGGTATTGCTTCAGGAGCAGGTCGATGAAGCGGTTGCAAAGTATCGTAAATTCCTCACCGACAACGGTGCCGTAATTGTTCACGAGAACAATTGGGGATTACGCAAACTGGCTTACCCCATTCAGAAGAAGAACACAGGTTTCTACTTCCTTTTCGAATTCCAGGCTGAACCCACCTTGGTGGCAAAGCTGGAGGTCGAATACAAGCGGGACGAGCGGATTATGCGTTTCCTTACCATTGCTCTTGACAAGCACGCCGTTGCGTACAATGAGAGAAAGCGCAAAAATGCAGCCCAGAAAAAAGTAGAAGAAGCAGCTAACTAAAAACACCAAAACATGTCGACAACATCAAACGCATCGGGCAACATCCGATTCCTGAATCCCCCGGCAGTGGAGGTGAACAAGAAGAAGTACTGCCGCTTCAAAAAAATGGGCATCAAGTACATTGACTACAAGGATGCCACATTTCTCACCAAGTTTGTAAACGAGCAGGGCAAACTGCTGCCACGTCGTCTGACCGGCACCTCGCTGAAATTTCAGCGCAAGGTAGGGCAGGCGGTAAAGCGTGCGCGCCATTTGGCCCTGATGCCTTACGTAACCGATTTATTAAAATAAGCGAAGGAGGTAATAACCATGGAAATCATTCTCAAGCAAGACGTAAAAAACCTTGGTTACGCTGACGATATCGTAAAGGTGCGTAACGGTTACGGTCGTAATTACCTTATTCCTCGCGGAATTGCGGTGATTGCCAACGAGACCAACAAGAAAATTCACGCTGAAACCATGAAGCAGCGTGCGCACAAGATCCAAAAGGTGCGCATGGATGCCGACAAGTTGGCTTCAGCCCTCGGAAGCGTAACGCTCAGCATTGGCGCCAAAGTAGGCGAAAACGGAAAGTTGTTCGGTTCGGTCACTTCTCAGCAAATCGTTGACAAGCTCAAAACAATGGGCTATGACATCGATAAGAAGAACGTAGTGATGCCGGAAGATCACATCAAGAAGACCGGTTCTTACACGGCAGAAGTGATTGTTCACCGTGACATACGTGCCAAGCTCAGCTTCGACGTTGTAGAAGCGTAAACTCAACGAAACTATCAGAGAAGGCAGGGTATACCACTCTGCCTTCTTCGTTCAAATTCAATTCAACCCTAAGAAAAACTAAAAATCATGGCTAATACTGGTGATGTATCCGTAGGCACCGTGCTTCGTTACAACGGTGAACTCTGCCAAGTGGTGGAATGGCAACACCGTACCCCCGGCAACCTTCGCGCTTTTTATCAGGGCAAAATGCGCAACCTGAAAACCGGCAAACTACTGGAAAACCGATTCCGCTCCGGCGAAGAGGTAGAGATTGCCCGTGTAGAGTACAAGATGATGGATTACCTCTACAACGAGGGAGAAAGTATTGTATGCATGGACAAGGAGACCTTCGAACAGGTCAATGTTCCTGCTGAACTTTTCGGCGATTCTTTCCAATTTTTGAAAGAAGGCATGGAGGTGAAGGTTTCTTTCGAGAACGACAATGTCATTCTTGCTGAGCCTCCCACATTCGTAGAGCTGGTCATCACCTATTGCGAGCCAGGTCTAAAGGGTGACACCGCCACGAACACGCTGAAGCCTGCCAAGTTGGAGAACGGTGCAGAGGTAAGTGTTCCGCTGTTCGTCAACGAAGGTGATAAAGTGAAAGTAGACACCCGTACCGGCCAGTACGTGGAGCGCGTAAAATAAAAATCATGCATTGGGCAAGCCCCTGTGAAAGTAGCACGCGAGTAGCCACTTTTACAGGGGTTTTATGTTGGGTAGCGCGTACATGCGACACAAGAAACTTCCCCTACTACTATAGAACTTAGTACAGTGGCCCCTCGGTTCGCCTGCGGCGGAACGGGTTCGCCTGCGGCGGAACAGGCACCCGCTCAGGGACCAAAGTCGAAGCCCCGGTGGCTGAGCGCCCTTCGGTTCGCCTGCGGCGGAACAGGTTCGCCTTCGGCGGACCAGGTACTCGCCCTACGCGCGAAAGGGCGCGCAGGGAAAGTTCAATCACACTCCCGCACTGCGTGCGGGACTCCTCCCCTTACCCTGAAGGACTGACGCCTTCAGGGTAGCACTGAAGTCCGAGTACTTCACTGCTAATCCCTTACGCAACGAACAGAAAAACCACAACGAATCGCATTGTAGTCCCGGAATACGTTGCCATTGGCATAGCTGAGATTCCGTGTCCAGGCATCGGTTGTCGAGACATGGCTAGAAGACCACCAATAGGCACCTTTACCCCTATTGAAATACGTTCCAAAAGAATTGCGGAAGCCAGCTGGTATCCCTGAAAAGCCACTCAGATCGGTGGCATCAATGTTTGGATATTCCCACAAGCCGGTCCCCGCTTGCAAAGTACCGGTTGTCTTGAGCAGACCACTTGCTATTGTACTTTGCGGATTACCGCCAGATGTATCCGCGATTGGGTCCAGGAATTTCATTAACTCATTCCACTCACCATCCGACGGCAAATGCCACCCCGCAGGGCATAAACCTGAAGGATCAGCCACTGCGTACCAGTTGTATAATTTGCCGTAGATGGCTGTATTAGCAGGGTCATTATTGTAATCCGCCTGGGCGCCGCTGCTGGTACTGTTCCATGCAGCATCGCTTAAATTGCCCGGTATGGGGCTGCCATCGCGGTATTTGGTCGTCTTTAGGTTTTCATGCATCCAGCACTGGTTGCCTATAGTCACCACGTTGTACACGTTGCCGTCTTGGTCCGAGACCGTGCTGGGGCCACCCATACAGCTGCCGCCCCCGCCACCACCCTGGTTGCACAAGGTGATAGTACCCGCCGACACCGAAGTGTTCAGGCTGCCACTGCTCAGGCTGGTGTTTGCATTGGTTTGCCCATTGAAGAGCTGAATGGTGATGCTTTGA
>CAZPCA010000083.1:5871-11611 GCA_964584995.1 uncultured Bifidobacterium sp. | reverse complement strand
GAAAGATGTTGATGGGCAGAAGACATGATTAGTTAGAACCGCCAAGACTCGCTTGAGCCCGACCGATATACTTTTCGATGTCTCTAGCCTCAGTACTCAGTGGAAAGTCTTTCTTGAGCTGCTCATAAATGTCCAAAGCTGACTGGAAATCTTTCTTTTGTTCGTACACAAACGCTGTTTTCATCAGAAAAAGTGGGCGCGTGAAGTTGTTGGCATCCCAGTCAGAAGCTTTTTTATAGTAATTCAATGCTTCGTCCTGGTTGCCCAGTTCAAGATAAGCACTGCCTATGCCACCTAGAGCAAGTGCTCCTGTGATATCATCCTCGGCATCGTATTCTTTCAATGCATCAATGGCTTTTTCAAATTCACCTTTTTTAAGCAGGCTCATACCAAGGTAGTAGTGGGCAAGGTTGCCGGAGGGGGTTGAACCGTAATTATCAACTATTTCCTGGAAACCAGGATAAGATCCATCGCCATTGATGGCCAGGTTCATACTGTCTTGCCCAAAATATTGTTCAGCAATAAACATTTCCTCCTGGGCACTCTCTTCTTGCGGCTTGACGATGAATTGAGTGTAACCGAAATAAGCCAGTACTACTGCGACAATGGCGCCGCCAATGATACTTAGGCTCTTTTTGTTGTCGCGAACGTAGTGCTCTGCTTTGTCAATACTTTCAGTGATTTCAAAGCCTTGGTTTTTATCTTCTGACATGTTCTGATTGAAGGAGTTAATGTTTCTTTAGAAGAACCGCAAAGATAATAGATTTTTATACTCGCCGAAAGTGGACGAAATACAAATATCCGCTTTTAATCAGTTGTTTTTAAGCATTTTGGCGAGGGCATTTTGACAGGCAGCGTCGATGAGTTCATAAACTGCTTCGAAATCCCGGTCATCGCCGTGCCAGGGGTCGGGAACATCGGAATACCCCATCCCTGCATAATCCAGTAGTAAATGAACCTTTCCCTCAGCTTGTTTTCCCCAAAGCTGTTTCAGGTCCTGGTAGTTGCTTCGGTCCATGGCAAAAATGAAGTCGAAAGACGCAGGATCGTCATCGTTCACCTTCCTGGCCTTTTGTCCGGAAATATCAATGCCCTTGGATGCGGCCACTTTGATGGAGCGACGGTCTGGTGCTTCGCCGCTGTGCCAGGCTCCGGTGCCTGCAGAATCAACGAAGGCTTGCAGGTTTTGCTGTGTAATTTGGTGTCTGAAGATGCCTTCGGCCAGTGGAGAGCGGCAGATGTTTCCCAGGCAAACAAAAAGGACTTTCATGGCTTAGGGGGATAAAGAAAAAGTCCCGGAAATCCGGGACTTTGATGTGTCAATTATCTGGAAAGATTGATTCTTTTTTGAAGGTCTACCACCTGGGCCTTGAATTTTTTGTCAGTATCCATCAAGTTGTTTACAGTGCGGCAGGCGTGCAAAACTGTCGCATGGTCTTTCCCTCCGCAATGCATGCCGATATTGGAAAGTGATGACTTGGTGAATTGTTTACTGAAGTACATCGCCAACTGTCGGGCTTGAACGACTTCCCGCTTCCGCGTTTTGGATTTCAGTACCTCGAGCGGTAGTTCGAAATAGTCGCAAACGATTTTTTGGATGTAATCAATGGAAATTTCGTGAACAGTATTCTTCACAAACTTGTCAATCATCTGTTTGGCAAGTTCAAGAGTAATCGGTTTTTTGTTCAGGGATGACTGAGCAATGATGGAAATAAAAGCACCCTCCAGTTCACGTATATTGTTGGTGATGCTCAATGCGATGTATTCGGTTATTTCATTGGGAAGTTCAATTCCGTCAACATACATTTTCTTTTTCAGGATGGCAATTCGTGTTTCAAGGTCCGGCACCTGGAGGTCAGCAGCGAGGCCCCACTTGAAACGGGAGAGAAGACGTTGCTCCATTCCTTGCAGATCGACCGGAGGCTTGTCGCTGGTCAGAATAATCTGCTTGTTGTTTTGGTGCAGATGGTTGAAAATGTGGAAGAAAACGTCCTGAGTCTTATCTTTTCCGGAAAAGAACTGGATGTCGTCTATAATGAGAACATCCATCATCTGGTAGAAATGTACAAAGTCGTTCTGGCTGTTATTCTTGACTGCATCGACAAACTGATGCATGAATTTGTCAGAGGGTACGTACAATACTGTCTTATTGGGGAAGTTGTTCTTGATTTCGATGCCTATGGCATGAGCCAGGTGTGTTTTTCCCAAGCCGGTGCCACCGTAGAGCAGTAGAGGGTTGAAGGATGTGCCGCCCGGTTTTTGGGCCACGGCATAACCGGCAGAACGGGCCAGTCTGTTGCAGTCACCTTCGATAAGGTTTTCAAAAGAGTAGTTCGAGTTCAGCTGTGAATCGATGTCTATCTTTTTGAGACCCGGGATGATAAAAGGGTTTCGTATGCCACCACTAATCTGCTGAGGCATAGGAACAGCGGGATTTTTCAATCCGGAATTGCCTTTAGCAGGCAATTTGACGGTGTAAGGTTTGCTGGATTGAGAGGAGGTCTCCATGAGAATGGAGTATTCAAGTCTTCCTTCCGTTCCAAGTTCGCGCTTAATGGTTTTCCTCAAAAGACCAATGTAGTGTTCTTCAAGCCATTCGTACACAAATTGGCTGGGGACTTCGATGGTAAGGGTATTGGCATCCAGTTTGACCGCTTTTATTGGCTCAAACCAGGTTTTGAAATTTTGAGGGTTTACATTGTCACGAATAAGCTTTAAACAGTTTTCCCATACTTGGTCGCAAGATTTTTCTTTAGAAATAGAATCCTTATCTTTTTGCATAATTGCAGAAGGCAATTGTAGAGTGGTTGGTCGATGGATGAATACTTAGAAAAAGCGCCTTGATTTTGGCACCCGCAAATATTGTTTAAAAAGAAGTGAAAAAAAAATTTTTTCAACTTGACTTTTTGGAAATTTTTACTGTAGAGGAGTAGTGCCTGATTTTTCGGCTTTTAAGTTCTAGTGCGATATCGATTTTACCCATCCTTATTCCACCGAAACCTGATTGAAGAATTATGACATTTTTTCCTGATGAATTTTTCACTATATAGGGGGCATCCATGAACGTGTGGGTGTGACCGCCTAAAATGATGTCGATATCTGCTTCGCTTTCCGCCAGGCGGATATCACTTATTTTTTCATCTTCATAGCGGAAGCCAAGGTGCGAAAGGCATACAATCAGGTCGCATTTTTCTTTCTTTCTTAAATGTTCTGATGTACGTATTGCAGCCTTTATGGGGTCATTGTAAACCAGGAATGGGGTCTGTTCAGTATCGACGAGGCCTTGCAGGTCAATGCCGATGCCGAAGACCCCGACTGAAACCCTTCCTTTTTCGAATATCCTGTAGGGTGAAATGCGGTTTGCCAAAGGTGTGTTTTTGAGTTCATAATTGGCATTCAGCAAGGGGAAAGTGGCGTGGTGCAATTGCTGTGCTAGTCCCACTGTGCCGTTGTCGAAATCGTGGTTGCCAAGGGTTCCTGCGTCGTACCCCATGGCCGACATGGCCTTGAGTTCGATCTCGCCACCGAACAAATTGAAATAGGGCGTTCCTTGAAACATGTCGCCACTGTCTAAAAGCAATATATGCTCATGTTGATTGCGGATGGAATCTATCAGCTCTTTGCGTCGGGCCACTCCTCCCAATCCGGCATATTTCGGGTCGTTGGCCGGGAATGGATCTATTCGGCTATGGGTATCGTTAGTGTGCAGCAACGTGATGGTTTCCCTTGCCGTATTCCCCAGCGATGGAAGGTAGATTCCGTTAAAGCCGATATAGCCGGCGCTGAGCAATCCTGCTTTGAGAAATGAGCGTCGGTCAAAGGTTCTTGATTCGTCCATCCTTTACAGGTTGAAGTGTTTTGCCGTTTTGGTAAGATTTTCGGAAATAGAGTGTGAATGCATCCCGCACCTTGATTCCGGTTTTTTCTACGGGGTATTTTTTCAGCAAGGTGTAGCCATCTCCGCCATGTGCAAGAAAGTCGCTGGTTACAACCGTATAGCGTTCCTTTTTGTTTTCAGGATCCGACCTCAGTACGAATCGAAATGTTCTTTTTTCTTTGATCAGTAATTGGATTCCGCTTACGGGAGCTCCACCTTTGGCGGAAATCATGTTCATAAGCGAGTCAAGATCCTCTTTGCTGACATCAAGCGTGACAAGTTCGTTTTCGAAGGGCATGAGCTCGAAAATATTGCCCAGACTTATATTGCCTGCCGGCAGGTTGCTGCGTAGGCCACCGTTGTTCAAAAAACAGAAATCTGCCGCTGGTCCTCCGGAAAGTCCAAGAATGGAATCAGCGACCTCCATGCAGATATCCGCACAGAGATTGCCCAAAGTGCTTTCCGGCAATTCCTTCGTGAATGGGCCTGAAGTGTTGGCTACCACCTCTTCCATTTGCGCCATCAAATTGATTTTGTATGGATGGATCAGCGTCAAAATCAAATCCAGGCTGTCGGTGGGAAGTGAATCCTTGACAACCACACTTTGGGTGCTGATCTGCGTGACAGGTGTGAGCGACTTACATGCCGATAGAAGTACAGCATATGTGATCACTAAGTGATATACGACGCTCCGCCAACTTCGACAGTAGGCACATCTTCCGCCGGCCAGGAAGCTTAGGTGTGAGCGCTTCAACGTATCTTTGCTGAGATGTACACGCATGAGGTTTCAGTTCGGGTCAGGTATGCAGAAACAGACCAAATGGGATTTGTGTATCACGGACATTTCGCAACCTGGCTGGAAATCGCCAGGGTGGAGGCACTTCGGAATATCGGAGTTTCCTATAGGGAGCTGGAAGAGGAAGGGATTCTGATGCCGGTACTCGACCTGCAATTACGCTTCCTGCAACCTGCTAAATATGACCAGTTGTTACGTGTGGTAGCCACAGTTCCTGAGTTGCCTCGTGTAAAGATCCGTTTTTCTTACGAGATTTTCAACGAGGAAGATAGTAAAATCTGCGAGGCGAATACGACCTTGGTCTTTCTGCAGCGCAGTTCCATGAAGCCGGTCAGAACACCGCTGAAGGTCCATGAGCGGCTATCTCCATTTTTTTAAAGTTCCCTCATCAGACATTGATATGCTTGTAGCATAGACTGGATGTCTTTCTTGTGCACTTTTTCATCCGGACTGTGCACGAAATCTTCCGGAGCCCCAATGAAACACCAGTCGATAGGATAGGGCTGCTTTTGGATTTCGTTGCCGTCACTGCCTCCCGCAGACTCCACTTCCAGTTGATGTTCTATGGTATTGGCTTCAAGGATGCCAAGGATTTTATGAATGAAAGTGCGACGGGGTAATCCGGAGTCGCGCATCGATACCGCCACTCCTTGTCCGGCTTTCACACCTTCCGTCACCCAGGTGATGTCACAGATAAGCGCCTGCCGTATGGCAAAGTTTTCCCACAGGAATTTGGTGAGATAAGGTACGGAGCCACCTCCGTGTTCTTCCCAGCAGGAAAAGACAATGATTCCGTTCTCCAGCGTCTCTGCCAGTTGAAGTGCAGTGTAAACACCTAAACGGTTGTCGAGGTAGCAGGATTGGACATATTCGCCGGTTTCGCGGAAATTCATTTTGAAGTTGAGCGAGGTGCCGCGATCGATTTCCCGCTCGCAGCGATAGCTGAGCCCACCGTCTTCTTCGTCCACATGAAGCTCGCAGGCTACTGTGCCCCGCGCATCTGTGCCACATAATTGATATCCACTTACCGCTTTGGGCCCGCCTATCCTCACAAGTTCATTACCATA
>CAZPCA010000083.1:0-5861 GCA_964584995.1 uncultured Bifidobacterium sp. | reverse complement strand
ACCAGGGGTCGCGAGTGGCTTTTAAGCCCATGTATGCCATCAACAACGCAGACGCCGGCATGAAAGCCAATATTGTCGATATGCGCAAAGACAGCCGTTCGGGGATTTCCGAATTTCAGGAGTATGCAATGTTGGAAGTCCTCACCGTGGAAAATCTCCGGCCGCACGTTCCAGCGGTGCTGATGGGTTTGGATGTAATCCAGCAGAAAAGCTGTCATTTTTTCTTCCTCACCGGAAGGTGCATGGATACCGCACAAGGTTTTTAAAAGACTGATCATATATGGGGTTCTAAGGTGGCTTTGTGGCTAAGGATGGAATGTTGCTGGAAGTGGTGTTCCATGGACGCGGCAGCGCTTTTTCGTATTTCGAATTGTAGTGTGCATAGTTCTTCCATCGTCTGCATAATTATTTTACCCTGGAAATTTCTTAGGAACTGGTAAACTTCATTGCTGTGTTCGAACGTGAAATGAATGGAGTAACGGAAGTAGATGATTTTTTCAATTATACTGGCTCTTTCAAGGCAATCGGTAGCTGCCCCCCTGTAAGCAGCCACGAGGCCTGGTACACCCAGTAAGGTTCCGCCAAAATACCGTACGACTACTACGAGCACGTCTGTAATGCCTTTTGAAAGCAGTGCATTCAGAATAGGCCTGCCTGCTGATCCGGAGGGCTCCCGGTCGTCACTGCAGCGGTAAACAGCCGGGTCTGGACTCAGTCGGTAGGCATAGCAGTGGTGGTTAGCCTGCGGGTGTTCTTTTTTCAACGACTGCAGTATCTCCTTTGCCTGTCTTTCGTTTTCCAGGGGGTAGGCGAAAGCAAGGAAGCGGCTCCCCCTGTCCCGAAGCTCACCTTGTGATGGACCTGCAATAGTAAAATAGCTGTCGTCAAAGAGCATTTAGCGAGACAGAATATAGATGCTGATCAACGCAAGTCCGATGCCGGCCAGATTCAATTTGTTCAGCTTCTCGCGAAAAAGAAATAGGGCGAAAGCGGAGGAAATAAGCACTACCATGACATTGGACAAAGCGAATGCCAATGAGCTTTCCATCGTAGGTTCGGCCAGGACCCTGATGAGGAAATCCAATGAATAATAATTCGTAATGCCCAGGATCACTCCTCCAGAAATACTTCTGAGCGTTATACCTTTGCCAGAATGAAAATATTCTCTCAGAATCAACAGTAATCCGATGATTCCTGCAGAACCGAATAGGAAAGTGAAATACAGATTCTGGTTGTGCGCGTCGATGAAATGATGTTCCGATATTTTTATACAGGTATCCACCATGCCACTTCCGATGAATAAAAGCAAAGGTAGCAGCCAGTTCATTCGGTTGGATGGACTATCGGTGGATGCTGTATTCTGCGGTTGCCAGGTGCTTAGAAATACTGCTGCCAAGGCGACGAGCATGCCCGTGATACGCAGCATGTCCAAACCATCTCCGTAGAGGACTACCCCTGCAATGATAGGAATCACCATTGACATCTTACCTGCAATGGAGGTCACTGCGATACCGACCTTTTGCGCAGTTATCGCGGCAATATAGAACACAGAAATGAACAATGCGCCTATCGCCAGGGTAGCTGGAATGAAATCGCTAGCGGTATGTAAAATGGCATTGTTTTTTTCGAAATTAAGGAGGTAAGAAAAGGTGGCAGCCGTAAGGTAGTTGAAAGTGAGACCATGCAGGTTGTAGACTCCGTAACGTTGGAAGTACTTTAAGATGACATACAAAGTTGCAGAGAGCAGGGAGGCAATGAAGAGGTCGGCTAGTACTAGGCTTGTCATTTGTATTCTTTATATACAGTTATAAACTGATCCGATCCGATCATCTCAACCATGGTCTCGCCATCAGGTATTTTTGCGGCGGGTATGCCGTCAACTAAATGCACAGGTGCAACAAATGTCCTGCATTCATCCCAGAGTCCCTGGCGTATGAATTCCCTGTGCAAGGTCGGTCCGCCTTCGCAAAGGCAGGAAACAATGTTTTCATTGCGAATTATGTTCATTGCGTCTCTTAGAAAAGTGGTGGAGTCCTCCAGTACGGTTTTTTCAGCTTGCGCATATGCTGCGTCTTTTTTCAGGGTAAAAATCAGCGTGCGTTGTTCACCATTGAAAACATGCAGATTGTTTCTGCCCGATAATCTTCCGCTTCGGTCAAGGATGATGCGTACCGGTTGAGGGCCGCTGCCAAGCCGGTTATTCAATTGTGGATTGTCACAGAGGATGGTTCCAGCACCGGCGATGATGCCGGCTTCTTCACGGCGCCAGCGATGGCTTAGCAGTCGCGTGTCGTCGTTACTGATGCGAATTGCTTGATCCTGCACACCGGCATAACCGTCTTTGCTTTGCGCCCATTTGAGGACTAGATAGGGACGGTTTTTCGTGTGATAGCAGATGAACCTGCGATTCAGGTGCAGCGCTTGTGCTTCCGATATTCCGGTAACAACTTCCACCCCGGCTTTTTCCAGCAGAGCGATACCTCGACCGTTTACGGCCGGAAACGGATCCTGCATGGCGATGGCTACTCTGGGAATCCCACTTTTTAGGATGAGTTCGGTACAGGGAGGAGTTTTACCTGTATGAGAGCAGGGCTCAAGATTGATGAACAGGGTGGAGTCTTGAAGCAGGTGCTTTTCGCTGACATTCCGAAGGGCATTCACCTCTGCATGGGCTGCCCCGTAACGTTCATGATAACCTTCGCCGATGATCCGGTCGCCGTGAACCACAACAGCACCAACGAGTGGGTTGGTGTGCACATAGCCGAGGCCCAATGAGGCAAGTTGCAGGCAGCGCTGCATGTACTGTTCACGGTTCATGGGTCGACAAAAGTAGATGCATTTTATGTAATTTTTAGCTTCATGAATAGGCAATCAGTAGATTTGTCCCATGTTGCTGGCAGATTATTTCTCGCATCTGAAAAAACAATTGAATCAATTGTACGACCAGGGTGAAGCACAAGCCCTGGCCAAGTACCTGTTGATGGAACGTCTGCAATACGCTCCTGCTGAGTTCGCATCAAGAAAAAAAGAAGAACTCAGTGAGGATGTGCAAACGCTGATCGAAAAGGATGCAAAGCTGTTATTGCAAGGGAAACCGGTTCAGCAGGTGCTTGGCTATGCATGGTTTTGCGATTTGAAATTCGCTGTCAATGAGCATGTGCTTATTCCCCGACCGGAGACCGAGGAACTGGTGGAGCATGTGTTGTCGGAGGAGATGAGTGAGTGTCCTGTTGTGTTAGATCTTTGTACCGGCAGTGGATGTATTGCACTGGCAGTGAAGTGTCACCAGCCTGATTCATCCGTCTATGCTGCTGATGTTTCTTTGGACGCGCTGGATGTCGCACGGATGAACGCTCGTTCGCTGCAATCAGAGGTGAATTTTTTTAGCTGGGACCTGTTAAGGGATAAGACGCCCGGCATCGAATTACCTTTGGTAGATGTGCTTGTTTCCAATCCTCCGTATGCCTTGTCGGTGGAAAAGTCAGATATGGGTGCGCACGTGCTGGAGCATGAACCACACCTGGCGATCTTTGTTCCGGACGACAATGACCCACTTGTTTTCTACAAGCGACTGGGTGAAATTGCGTTGAGAATGCTCAAGCCGGGCGGAATTCTATGGGTGGAAACAAACCGCAAGTACACGGCTGAAATTATATCCCTATTCACTTCGCTGGGGTTGGAAGACGCTACGGAATATAGGGATCTGTCAGGTCATCCGCGTTTCGTACGTGCTCAACTATCACTTTTGTGATTCTTCCCAGGCACGAACGATTTGTTCAGCATGATTTTTAGCGTCCACCTTCTGGATTGCGGCCCTGAATTTACCTTGCGGGTCAATAAGCACCGTGGTGCGGTGTATGCCCATATAGGATTTCCCGTACAGCTTTTTAGGTCCCCAAACGCCGAAGGTGTCCATCAGCGAATGGTCGGCGTCGGTCAATAGGGGAAAGGGAAGTGCGTGTTTCTCACTGAATTTCCGGTGTGATTCCAGCGAATCTTCGTTGACTCCAATCACAATGATGCCAAGGTGGGCTAATTTCCCGTATTCGTCGCGTAGATTGCAAACCTGAACGGTACAGGTGGGAGTCATGTCGCGTGGATAAAATACGAGCGCCAGCCAGTTGCCCCTGAAACTACTGAGCCTGACGCTTTTTCCATCCGGACCGATGGCCTTCAATGCCGGAATTTTTTGACCTGCTTTTAACATGGCTTGCATTTACCGGACAAAAATACGTCAGACAGCCAAAGTCCGAACTTTGGTTTTTCCTACTTTTGCGCAAACATTTCTCAACTATGAATTTACACGAGTATCAGGGAAAGGAAATCCTAAAGAGTTTTGGGGTGGCAATACAGGAAGGCATTGTGGCTGAAACACCTGCTGATGCAGTGGCAGCGGCAAAGAAATTGACAGAGACTACCGGAACCCAATGGTGGGTAGTGAAAGCACAGATTCATGCCGGAGGAAGAGGAAAAGGCGGAGGCGTTAAGCTGGCCAAAAACATTCAGGAGCTCGAGGAAAAAGCTAGCCAGATCATTGGTATGAACCTCGTTACTCCGCAGACTGGACCACAAGGTAAAAAGGTGAACAAGGTGCTTATCGCTCAGGATGTCTATTACCCGGGTCCTTCTAAAACAGCCGAGTTTTACATGAGCGTTTTACTGAACCGACAGTCAGGTCGTAATGTCATCATGTATTCCACTGAAGGTGGAATGGATATCGAAGAGGTAGCGGAAAAAACACCTGAGCGTATCTTCAAAGAGGAAGTGGATCCGAAGGTGGGATTGCAGGCTTTCCAGGCGCGCAAGATCGCTATCAATCTTGGATTGAGCGGCAATGCCTTCAAGGAAATGACCCGTTTTGTGGCAGCTCTTTACAAGGCATACGAACACACGGATTCTTCCTTGTTCGAAATCAATCCCGTACTAAAAACATCCGACGATAAGATAATCGCTGTGGATGCAAAGGTGAATCTTGATGAAAACGGATTGTTCCGCCATCCGGAATACGCAGCCATGCGTGATATTCTGGAGGAAGATCCAACTGAAGTGGAAGCGGGTGAGCACAACCTGAACTATGTCAAGCTCGATGGTAATGTGGGCTGTATGGTGAATGGTGCTGGACTTGCCATGGCTACCATGGATATTATCAAATTGGCTGGGGGAGATCCTGCCAACTTCCTTGATGTAGGTGGTACTGCCAATGCTGCGCGGGTGGAACAGGCCTTCAGGATCATCCTCAAGGATCCCAACGTAAAAGCAATCCTGGTGAATATTTTCGGTGGAATCGTGCGCTGTGACCGTGTAGCACAGGGTATTGTAGATGCTTACAAGAACATCGGTGAAATTCCGGTACCCATTATCGTACGCCTGCAAGGCACCAATGCCGATGAGGCGAAGAAGCTGATCGACGAGAGTGGACTTAAAGTCTACTCCGCTATAGAGCTGAAAGAAGCGGCAGATTTGGTGCAGCAAGTCGTCGCCTGAGTTCTTAAAGAACAGAATATGCCAACGCCCGGACATCCGGGCGTTTTTTTGTTCAGTGAGGGCCTCTCGCCATCAAGGTCTGAATTCAACGGATTTTACCATAGTTTTAGCGGTTCCTTTGTAGTTTTACAGCATGAAATTCACCAAGATTTTGATCGCCAACCGTGGCGAAATTGCTTTGAGAATCATGAGGTCTGCCAGGGAGATGGGCATAAAGACTGTGGCTGTGTATTCGGAGGCCGATCGTAATGCTTTGCAGGTCCGCTATGCCGACGAGGCGGTTTGTATAGGTCCGGCACCTTCTTCGCAGAGTTACCTTGTTGTCGATAAAATCATCGACGCTGCCCTCAGGACCGGTGCGCAGGCAATCCATCCGG
>CAZPCA010000082.1:11193-11648 GCA_964584995.1 uncultured Bifidobacterium sp. | reverse complement strand
GTTTACAATGTCGTAAGTATTTAAATCAGAAGCTGTTACGACCTTACTGCGCTCCAAATTTCGGGACGACAAATATACGTTTTTATTCGATTGAGAGAGAACCACTAAGGTTTTTTTATCCGATACCTGCAGATTCTTCACGAGATCGGCCATCTGCTTGGTCTTGGGCTGGTCGAAATTGAAGTCTTCCAACACCAGGATATGATTGCTTTGGGCTTTGTAGGCAAGGGCTGAAATACGGGCCAAGCGCTTAAGCTTCTTATTGAGGCTAAAGGAGTAATCGCGGGGACGTGGACCGAAAATACGACCTCCACCCACGAACACAGGACTCTTCATGGAACCAGCACGGGCACCACCTGTACCTTTTTGGCGCTTGAGCTTCTTGGTAGTACCGGAAACTTCATTACGCTCTTTCGCTTTGTGAGTACCCTGACGCTTGTTGGCAAGAAACTGCT
>CAZPCA010000082.1:0-11183 GCA_964584995.1 uncultured Bifidobacterium sp. | reverse complement strand
ATAGATAGCATGATCATTGGGCGATGCACCAAAGATCTGATCGTTCAGGCGGGCCTTGCGTCCCGTTTCCTTTCCTGAGATGTTATATACTGATAGTTCCATGATTATTTTGACACCGTTACAAATGATCCTTTATGACCGGGAATGGCTCCTTTGATAAGCAGGAGATTTTGTTCCGGCAATACTTTAACTACCTGAAGATTCTGGAGCTTCACGCGCACATCGCCCTTGTGGCCTGCCATGCGCATGCCCTTCATTACCCGGGAGGGCCATGAAGAAGCACCCAATGAACCAGGTGCACGCTGACGATCGTGCTGACCGTGCGTCTGTGCTCCTACTCCACTGAAATTATGGCGCTTAACGACACCCTGGAAACCTTTTCCCTTGGAAGTGCCTACCACTTCGCAAAAATCGCCTTCCTGGAAAACATCGCATTTCACCACATCGCCCGTCTGGAATTCCTGCTGAAAATTCTGGAATTCCATAAGCTTGCGCTTGGGCGTGGTGTTCGCTTTCTTAAAGTGCCCCAACATAGGCTGAGGCGTATTTTTCTCTTTCTTCTCACCAAAGGCGAGTTGAACGGCACTGTAGCCGTCTTTTTCGACCGTTTTCACCTGCGTAACAACACAGGGGCCGGCCTCTACTACGGTGCAGGGGATATTGTTCCCGTCTGCATCGAAGATGCTGGTCATGCCGACTTTTTTTCCGATGAT
Source organism: uncultured Bifidobacterium sp. (assembly GCA_964584995.1). Lineage (GTDB taxonomy): Bacteria > Bacteroidota > Bacteroidia > AKYH767-A > OLB10 > JAJTFW01. The sequence goes on along the minus strand of CAZPCA010000082.1, from coordinate 10,470 downwards.
GCTTGCCATCTTAACTATTTGGTTAGTTGTTTTGGTCTTAATGAATTATTGATAAGACTTGCAGCAAGACCTGCTGCAGTCTGATTTTCGGATACTTATAAGATAAGAACGTATTTCTTCGATGGAAGAAACCACTATACTTTGATTTCAACTTCCACTCCACTGGGAAGTTCAAGCTTCATCAACGCATCTACCGTTTTGGCGGTTGAGCTGTAGATGTCGAGCAGGCGTTTGTAAGAACACAATTGGAACTGCTCGCGCGCTTTCTTGTTCACGTGCGGGGAACGAAGAACGGTGTAGATCTTCTTTTCAGTTGGCAGAGGAATGGGTCCGCTTACTACTGCACCCGTCGGTTTAACGGTCTTCACGATTTTCTCAGCGGATTTGTCCACGAGGTTGAAATCGTATGACTTCAATTTGATTCTGATTCTTTGACTCATTGTATAAGAACGATATTGTGAACTTTTCTTGCTTAGGATTTTTCTGCGGCAGCTTTACCTTTTGCTTTGGCAATCACCTCATCGGCCACGTTGCGGGGAGCTTCTGCGTAGTGAGAGAACTCCATGGTAGAGGATGCACGACCGGAAGTGATGGTACGGAGGGCAGTAACATAGCCGAACATCTCTGACAGGGGAACTTTAGCTTTCACGACCTGTGCACCGGCACGGGAATCCATACCTTCCATCTGTCCGCGACGACGGTTCAAGTCACCCACTACATCACCCATGTTTTGCTCAGGAGTGATAACTTCCAGCTTCATGATGGGCTCCAGCAAAATTGGTTTTGCTTTTGGAACAGCTTCACGGAAAGCGGTACGGGCGCAGATTTCAAATGAAAGAGAATCGGAGTCAACGTTGTGGTAAGATCCGTCGATCAGACGCACTTTCATGCTTTGAACCATATAACCGGCCAACACACCGTTCACCATAGCTGAGCGGAAACCTTTTTCTACGGCAGGGATGAATTCGCGGGGGATATTACCACCGGTGATTTCATTCACAAACTGAAGACCGCCGTTTTTGTCATTGGTCTCGAAGTCAGTATCTGCAGGCGAAACCACAAACTTGATGTCGGCGAATTTACCACGACCACCGGTCTGCTTCTTATAAACTTCACGGTGCTCGAAAGAACCGGTGATAGCTTCTTTGTAATTCACCTGGGGAGCACCCTGGTTCACTTCTACTTTGAATTCACGGCGCAGACGGTCAACGATGATTTCAAGGTGCAGCTCACCCATTCCGCTGATGATTGTCTGACCACTTTCTTCGTCGGATTTAACACGGAAAGTAGGATCTTCTTCAGCCAGCTTACCCAATGCTACGCCGAGCTTGTCCATATCACCCTGAGTCTTGGGTTCGATAGCCAAACCGATAACAGGCTCGGGGAAGTTCATGGCCTCGAGTACAATCGGTGCATTCTCCGCGCAAAGTGTATCTCCTGTCTTGATGTCTTTGAAACCTACAGCTGCTCCGATATCACCGGCGCCGATGCTGTCAATCTGATTTTGCTTGTTGGCGTGCATCTGGAACAGACGGGAGATACGCTCCTTATTACCTGAACGTGTATTCAGGATATAGGAACCTGCATCCAGCTTTCCGGAATAGCAACGGAAGTAAGCAAGACGACCAACAAATGGGTCAGTAGCGATTTTGAACGCAAGTGCGGTGAAAGGATCCGCAGTCGTGGGGCGACGAACTACTTCCTCACCGTTATCAGGGTTTGTACCAACGATGTTGTTTTTATCGAGGGGTGAAGGCATCAATTCCATCACATAATCGAGCATGGTCTGCACACCTTTGTTTTTAAAGGCAGAACCACACAACATCGGAACTACTTTATTGGCAACACATGCCTGGCGAAGGGCTGTCAGGATTTCCGCTTCTGAAATCGAATTGGGATCCTCAAAGTACTTCTCCATGATTTTATCGTCGAACTCGGCACATGCCTCGAGCAGTTTCTCGCGGTATTCTTTGGCCTCGTCGAGCATATCGGCAGGAATAGGAACAACTTCGTAGGTCATACCCTGATCGTGCTCATTCCAAACGATTCCGCGGAAATTCACCAGATCCACCACTCCTTTGAAAGTATCTTCAGCACCAATAGGCAACTGAAGCGGAAGCGGATTACCACCAAGCACTTCACGTACCTGCTTCACCACATTGAGGAAGTCAGCACCTGCACGGTCCATCTTATTGACGAAACCAAGACGGGTCACGTTGTAGTTATTGGCGAGACGCCAGTTGGTCTCGGATTGCGGCTCAACACCGTCAACTGAGGAGAACAAAAACACCAGACCATCCAATACACGCAGGGAGCGGTTTACTTCCACCGTAAAATCTACGTGACCGGGGGTATCAATAATATTGATTTTATATTTATTGTCACGGTAGTTCCAGAAGGCAGTGGTCGCAGCAGAGGTGATGGTGATACCACGCTCCTGCTCCTGCACCATCCAATCCATCGTAGCTGCACCATCGTGCACCTCACCGATTTTGTGGTTCACACCGGTATAGTACAGAATACGCTCGGTGGTAGTCGTCTTACCGGCGTCGATATGCGCAGCGATACCGATGTTTCTTACAAACTTTAAATCTTTAACGTCCTGTGACATCTTCTTCTGGTCGTATTACGAATTGATATGATTAAGCACGGAAGTGAGAGAATGCCTTGTTGGCATCGGCCATACGGTGCGTATCGTCTCTCTTTTTAACAGCAGCGCCTTCACCCTTTGCAGCGGCGATGATTTCACCTGCCAGCCTATCTGACATGCTTTTCTCGTTACGCTTTCTGGAGTAAAGGATCAACCACTTGATACCTACGGAAATCTTGCGGTCAGGACGTACCTCTGAAGGAATTTGGAACGTAGCTCCACCCACGCGACGGCTTTTCACCTCCACGGCTGGCATCACATTATTCAAAGCAGTACGCCAAGTTTCCAAACCGCTTTCTTTGGTGCGGGCTTCAACTTTGTCGAGCGCATCGTAAAACACCTGATATCCGGTAGATTTTTTGCCGGAATACATCAGCATGTTCACAAAACGGGTAACCAATGGATCGTTGAACTTAGGATCCGGTAATAGGGGGCGCTTCTTTGGTTTGGTCTTCCTCATGGTATCAGAAGGATATTTTTACTGATTGGATTTCGTTTTATTTTTTGCCTTTTGCTGCGGGTGCACCGGGTTTCGGACGCTTGGTTCCGTATTTGGAACGACGCTGATTACGCCCTTCTACTCCACTGGTATCCAATGCTCCGCGGATGATGTGATAACGAACTCCCGGAAGATCCTTCACCCTACCTCCGCGAATCATCACGATACTGTGCTCTTGGAGGTTGTGACCCTCACCAGGAATGTAGGCGGTCACCTCAAACTTGTTGGTAAGACGCACACGCGCCACTTTACGCATCGCCGAATTCGGCTTCTTAGGCGTTGTGGTGTAAACACGCGTACAAACACCACGTCTCTGAGGACATGAAGTGAGCGCAGGCGACTTGCTTTTATCCACCAATGCCTGGCGGCCCTTGCGTACTAACTGTTGAATTGTTGGCATTCTTGAATTTTTTCTATTCTGGATCAGTGAATTAGATACACTATTCCCCAAAAAGGGAGTGCAAAGTTACATAAGAAATTGATTTATACAAGCCGAATGATAAAATATTTATGAAACGGACACGCTCATCCAAAAAGAACAATTTATCACTTAGCCAAAACCTTAAAAATTGGCTATCAACTACTTGTACGTCCCCGTTATTGTTTACGGTCGAACAAGTTCTACCGTAAACACTTGCGGACAGCAATGTAGCATCCACGCAGAGCAGACCTATTCACAGCCATACATAATGATATTGATTTTCAGGGAGAAAAAAATAATTATGCGGTAGTCCTTATGCCACCAAGAATATGAAAAGAGTATTTTCAACCTAAATTTTTGCATATGCCCTATGTCTCGGTATCGGATGCCCTTTCTTTGATTGAGTCGAATCAACGGGTTTTTGTCCATGGAAGTGCTGCTACCCCAAGTTACCTGGTTGAAAATCTGGCCCTTGAATCAGAGAGGCTAAGAAATGTAGAATTGGTCTTCATCAGCGTGATGGGAGATTTCAAACCGGCGGAAGCAAGGTTTGCGGAGAGCTTCCACATCAATTCACTTTTCGTATCCGGACCGGTCCGGGAGGCTGTGAATGAGGGAAGAGGCGATTACGTTCCGGTCTTTCTGAGCGAAATTCCGGAACTGTTTATGAACCGTATACTGCCCCTGGATATAGCCCTGGTGCAAGTATCGCCGCCGGACGAGCACGGCTACTGTTCGCTGGGTACTTCGGTGGACATCGCCCGATCGGCCGTAAATGCCGCCGAAAAAGTGATCGCCCAGGTGAATCCGCGCATGCCCAGGACACATGGCGATGGTATGGTTCACGTTTCACGCTTCAAGGCCATGGTATGGCACGAAAGCCCGCTGCATGAACAGGATTATTCACGGAATGCAAGTCCCGCGGAAACCCAAATCGGAAAAAACATCGCCGGGCTCATCGACGACGGGAGCACACTTCAAATGGGCATAGGAAATATTCCGGACGCTGTGCTCGGACAGTTAACGAACCACAAACATCTTGGCGTACATACGGAGATGTTTTCCGACGGCATACTGCCACTCATAGAAAACGGCACCATCGATAATTCAAGGAAAATGAAACACCCGGGTAAAACGGTGACCGGATTCTGTGCAGGTACTGAACGCCTCTATCGTTTTATTGACGACAACCCCTCCTTCGCTTTCCTGGATATCGATTACGTGAACGATACAGGAGTGATTCGCCAAAACCCCAACGTGATCGCCATCAACAGCTGCATAGAGATAGATTTAACCGGTCAAGTATGCAGTGACTCTATCGGCAGCTACCAATATTCAGGTGTAGGAGGACAAATGGATTTCATGAGGGGAGCGGCACTTTCCAAAGGAGGGAAGCCTATCATCGCCCTCTCATCCCGGACGCACAAAGGTATTTCCCGCATCACACCGATGCTGAAGCAGGGAGCGGGTGTGGTCACCACGAGGGCCCACGTCCATTATGTCGTGACTGAGTACGGCATTGCTTATCTTTTTGGAAAAAATATGCGGCAGCGAGCACAGGCCCTCATTGACATCGCCCATCCCGAAGACCGTGAGTCCCTTGAGAAAGCGTTTCATGATCGATTTAAAACGTACTGAGCGATGAAATTCCGGTACGCCCCTACTCCCAGCGGATTCCTTCACCAGGGCAACCTATGCAACTTTCTCCTCACTTGGCTACTTGCGCGCGCTTCCGGTTCTCCTATTTTGCTGCGCATCGATGACTTGGATCGTGAACGATTACGTCCTGCCTACCTTGATTCTATTTTTTATACACTCGACCGTTTCCAGCTCGACTACGATGAAGGTCCTGGCGGACCGGATGATTTTGAAAAAAAATGGTCACAGCGACACCGTACTGACCTCTATGAAGAAAGTCTGGAGAAATTGATTGCTACCGGAAGAGTATACGCTTGTTCCTGTAGTCGGAGCCAAACACAGGCAGGAGATACATGCAGATGCAAAAAAGCCAATTATCCGTTGCATTTGCCAGGGACCGCATGGAAATGGAGGGTCTTGCAAGAGGACACTTTCGTGTTTACAGATGCATTAATGGGCCTGGTCAGACTGCGTGATGAAGAAAAAACAGACTTCTCAGTGCGAAAAAAGGACAGCATGGCATCCTATCAAGTGGCTTCATTAGTGGATGACCATCACTTTGAAATAACACACCTGGTAAGAGGGATTGATCTGGCCGCCTCCACGGCCATGCAAGTGCAACTCGACATACACGGCTTGTCGGTCAACTTCTACCGGTCCACCTTCTTTCACCACCCATTATTAAATGACAAAAAAGGGGATAAACTATCTAAATCGGCCGGCAATTCGCTGAAGGATAAGCACTCTTCGGACCTTCACCTAGAAGATGCGCTGCAAACAATTGCACAGTGGTTAGGATTAAACAATATGCAGCATGTACCCACCAAGGAGGATTTTCTGCACGTTCACGGTGATTTTCTACGAAAAATGACCCTCAACAATCCTACCGTATGATTTCAAATCTTTTCGACGACACTCCATTGGAGGTGATGCAGCGCACGATATAGGTACCTGACTGCAGACCTGATACCTCAATGGTGGAATGAACGTCACCGGCAGGATACTTACAGGAGCTGTGCAAAAGCAATTGCCCCCACAGATTTACAATTTCCCAGCCAAACCAATCTGCCGAGCTATGCAGCCTCAACTCCAGTATTTCGCTGGTAGGGTTAGGATGTACAAGCAGCATTGAATTATCGTAATTCTCCTCACTGTTTCGCAAGGAAGAATTACAAGGACTTACCGAGATATTTCGCCCCGATGAAAGAGCGCTACAGCCCATCGTATTGGTAACATTTACGCTGTAAAGACCGGAACGATTCACATAATAATCAGAAGTTGTGGCGCCCGGGATTATACTATTATTGCGCAGCCACTGATAACTCAGCCCTGGAGCAGCAGTAGTCTGCAAAAGCACGCTATCACCGTTACAAATCACTGGCACACCCTTTACGATCAAGTTAGCTGCAGGATAATCCACCGGTATAGATGTCAGTCCAGACATAGCACTGCACCCCCATACATTGGTTACAAGCACTTTGTAATTGCCCGCCGCGGCAGTTGTATATACTCTGGCAGTGGCCCCGGGAATAAGTAGATTATTCTTATACCACTGGTACTGAAGAGCAGTACCGGCATTGGCCTCCATGGTTGTTAAAGTGTCCCTACAGGAATCGTATTGACCACTTACTGTATAGTACGACTCCGGTACAGTACGAATCGCAACAGAAACGACCGGAGAAGCAGAGGTGCAGCCGAAAACATCTTCTATGACTACTGCGTAGTTTCCAGAAGCCAAAGGCTTGTATTGTGCAGTTGTTGCACCGCTCAGAATCGTTCCGTTATTCAGCCATTGATAAGCCGTAGCACTGCTGCAAACAGCTGTGAGATTTATTTTCTGGTTAGAACAGATGCTCATGGCACCGCTGGTCTGAATACTGACAGGTGTCTGAATGATATCAACAAAAACAGTATCGGAGGCTTTGCTACAGCCCTGACTGTTGGTGACGATGGCCGAATAGTAACCAGCGGTTTTCACAAATGCTGCCGAATCCGTAATTCCATTGGACCAAACGCCCGTTTCACCGCCTGCTAAACGAAGCAGGACCGCATCGCCGTTCCAAGCACTCAGAGAACCATGGAGCAAATCTGCCAATGGGCTTGGGGCCTGAGCGATGAACAAGGAATCACTGCTGGCACACGCGCCTGCAGCCGATACGATTACCTGATACCAGCCCGGAGAAGTCACTGTGATCGCCTGTGTGGCTTGCCCGGTGGACCATGTAGCGGTCAAAGATGAATCAACCTCGATTGTCACCACACCTCCGGGACAAATTTGAGTTGCACTGGAGGTCATGTTTGCAACTGCCGGTGCACCCGGAGTGAATTGCACTTGCTGACTGACAACCACATTCCCACTTACATCCATCAACGAAGCAGTGTAAATGCCCGGCTGACTGACCCAAAGCAGAGAATCTGTTTTACCACCCAATGCAACTCCATTCAGCTTCCATTGAATCGATAGGCCCGTAGCAGAGATGTGCACCAACGAACTGTCGCCAGCGCACAAGGATGTTGGTCCACTCACTGTCAGATTGAACGATCGATCGATGGAAAACTGATGAAAAGCCAAAGCTCCCAAGCCCCGTTGGTTCAACAGCCAAGGTCCTTGAAAGACCGCTGTTGCAGAACCGTTGTAATAGATGTTAGGCAAATAGCTAACATGGGGCGTCAATGCAGGTCTGTTCAATAGCAAATACACCGTATCAGCAGAGGTCCAGCCGCTCAATACTGACAAACCAGTATCTGAAAAGTAAAAGTAATCCTTGAGGTCATTTCCGTTCATCGGGGATGGCCAGGATACGGGATCCGACATTCGGAGTGCCAGCATCGTCCTTGAGGCATTGGCAAATGAAGCGAAAACAATCTGTGGAGGATCTATCGAAGCGGGCACGGGTGCATTGTAGACATCCCGGCGAACAAGGTGATAAAGATGTGAAGCGAGATTCAGGTAGCCCGAAGAAAGGAAATGACAACCGTCGAAATTGGGAATACCTGCAGAACTCATCAGCGTAACATCCGGGTATGTTTGGGGCAGTTTTCGCAGAACTTCCCTGGTGTATTGGTGGTACACAAAGCTGGTGCCGGTGATACATCCCGGTCTGGTCTGAATGACAAATATCCTGTTCAAAGCCGGGAAATGGATCTTCCATGAATTGTACAAGGCCTGAAATCGGGAACTATACTGTAGATAGGATGTATCGCCATTGCTTTCGCCCTGATACCATAAAAGCGCTTTTGCATACTGTGCTACTCCTGCTTTCTGTGCACGGTACAGCATACGACCATAAATGGTCTTCAAATCGAGAACGTTATTCGAAGAAGGCAAATGGGATAATATTCCGGAACCGAACTTACTTCCGTTGATGATGCACACCGGAATTTGCAGAGAATCTGACAGCAATTTGCCAAGTCTTGCAGCCCAGACGCCCACTGCAAAATTGTTTTGAGTGAGGTTCGCAACTCCTAATCCCCAGAGCGTATCTTTTGCACAATCGCTATCGGAAGGGCTTGAGGTCCCGAAAGTACGCACCCATTCATTGGGAGGATCGGCTCCAGGTCCCTGTGAAGGGCCAGCGCCGTTACTTTGCCCATTTATCAGGTAAACATCGCCTGAAACAATACTATCAGCAGAAAGATATACTGTTTCCGACTGCCCATCCGAGAGCGACACGGAGACCTTGTACTCGGATCGTTCCGATCGGATACGAAAAGCATGATAGAATGGACAGCTGCCGGTCGTGAAATTGAGTGTATAACCCACACTATCAATCAAACCTCCGGTCTTGTACAAACGAAAAATAATAGTGGATTTAGTGCAGGGGGAGATATTACCGGAAATAACCACATCGGAACTGTCGTTAGCCAGTCGCGGAAATAGTTGACACGGCTTCGGTGCCGTAACAAATTGCACCTGTGAAAATGCGCATTTATCGAGCCCCCAAAGCAGCATGAAAATCAATAGAAGCCGAACAAAGCCCATCATTTCGAATTGTATCAGTTTCACGAAGGAAACAAGCAACTTCTAATTTAAGCAGCCTTTAGCGGTTAATCTATCCACAAAATGGCCATACAACGATAAAAATAGGTGAGTGAAATCCCATTGGTGGCTAATCCTGGAAATGCTTCGGCCAAAGTACTTCCCTACCCATCATTCATCAACACCTGTACGCGAAGCAGCATACCCACGCCACTTTTCGATTACGGAGGTAAAGTCAACAGGAAGAGGTGATTCAAAATAGAGCTGTCTACCATCTGCAGGATGGCGAAATCCAAGAGATTGTGCATGCAAGGCCTGCCTGGGCATCAATTCAAAACAATTCTCCACGAATTGCCTGTATTTTGAAAAGACAGTCCCTTTAAGAATCCTGTTTCCACCATAGGTCTCGTCGGAGAAAAGGGTATGGCCTATATGTTGCATATGTACACGGATCTGATGCGTGCGTCCGGTTTCCAACTTACACTTCACCAGTGTAACGTACCCGAATTTTTCCACCACCTCGTAATGCGTGACTGCATGCTTACCATGTGCTCCGTCGGGAAAGACATCCATGACTTTACGATCGGCAAGGCTTCTTCCCACATGACCAGTAATGGTTCCATGCGAGTCGGTAAAATCGCCCCATACGAGGGCAAGATAATGGCGCTGAATGGTGCGGTCGAAAAACTGTTTGGCCAGATGACTCAACGCATGCTCATTCTTGGCCATCACAATCAGTCCTGAAGTGTTCTTATCGATCCGGTGAACGAGTCCTGGACGAACACTTTCGGCCGTGAGAGGCTTACCGTCCAATTCAGGATACATTCGATGTACAAGAGCATTGACCAATGTACCACGGTAGTGTCCGTATGCGGGATGCACGACCAGTCCCGGTTGTTTATTGATGACGAACAACTCTTCGTCTTCATAGATGATATCAAGTGGAATATCGTCGGGATACAGCTCAATTTCCCGGGGGGGATGTGCCAGCACTACCGTAATAAGGTCATCCGGTTTCACCCTGTAGCTTGACTTTACGGGCCTGCCGTTGACCAGGACAGAACCCGCTTCTGTTGCGAGCTGCAAACGATTACGGGTGACATTCTGCAAGCGGTTGAATAGAAACTTATCAATGCGCAGCAATGACTGCTTCTTGTCTACAAGTATCCGATGATGCTCGTAAAGTTCTTCCTGCTCCTGCTGCTCATCGGATGGCTCCGGCAACTCCTGGTGTCCATTGATTTCGAGCATCACCTGGCTAGAATAAAACGCTGCTTGAACAG
>CAZPCA010000081.1:0-11779 GCA_964584995.1 uncultured Bifidobacterium sp. | reverse complement strand
AAGAAACCTGAGGGTTCAGGCGTGGAGTAGAGGGGGATTGTAGAAGGGAATACCCGAAAATCCGGGCGACGTGGTATGCAAAAATTGCACCTGAGCGCAATTACAATGCAATAATACGACAATTTCAGTGCACCGTCAACATTTTAAAGTAGCAGTTGTCTGCTTTTTTATCAACAGGGCCGATAACACAATACGAACATTAAATTTGCAGCATGATCCAGCGTATTCAGACCGTTTATTTGCTGTTAGTAGCCCTCATAGGAGGCTTGCTCTATATTTATCCTTTGGTGAGCCTGGTCCCGGCCAATGCTAATGCAGAACCAGTCATCTACCATGTTTCCGCCTTGAAAGTGGAGATGCTTACAAACGGAACGTCCGATTTAATGATGCGCTTCTGGCCGGTTGTGGTGCTGAACGCGCTGGTCATTGCTTTTGCGCTGCTGATCGTATTCCAATACCGGAACCGTCGCCGGCAGATGAATTACACACAGCTCCTCTTGCTGTTGAACCTGGCGCAAATCGTATTGCTGGTGGTGGATGTCGATCGTCTTCTTACGATTACCGGTACCAATCACCAGGTGTCCTACTCCGTTTTTGCTGTGCTTCCGGTTATCCAGTTGGTGTTGACCCGTCTGGCTACCGCAGCGATCAGGAAGGACGATGAGCTGGTAAGGTCGGCCGACCGCCTACGTTGACGCCGCTTTGCGGGGCATCTCCAAAACATCCATCTCACGGATCTTACCGCCTTCGACGATGAAGCGTACCATGGTGCGCACCTTGTGGAATCCATGCACCCCGGCGGCACCGGGATTGAGGTGCAGATGCCGGTGAATTGGGTCGCGCACGATTTTGAGCAAATGGCTGTGTCCGCATATGAGCACATCGGGCCTGAACTCCTGCAGCAATGCTTTGGATTTTGGTAAGTACTTCCCCGGTAGTCCGGCAATGTGCAGCATTGCTACCCGCAAACCCTCCGCGTTGAAGCACAGTGTTTCGGGATACTGCAGGCGAACAGCGTAGTCGTCGATGTTGCCGTATACCGCCCGAAGTGGTTTGATCCGGCTAAGATTATCGGCAATTGAAACCGGACCGATATCACCTGCATGCCACAGTTCATCGGCTTCTTGCGCATGCTTCAGGATGAATTCATCGAGGCATCCATGCGTGTCCGACAATAACAGGATGCGCTTCATGCCCGGCAGAATTCAGATGGCTTCAATATGGTTATCCTCGACCCATCCCACATTGCCGTTGGCAATCCGTATGCGACACCAGCCGTTAATACGTTCAGTGATATCCACCTTGGTGCCTTCGTGCAGCATGAAAAGGTTGGTGCTGGCAGCGTCGGGCGAACTGCGCACGTAAGTGCTCGGTTCCATCACTACCGCCTCCGTATCCCCGTGGATCAGTTGCTCGGCGGATGCGGCGATACGGTAGGTGAAGAGGGAGACGCATAGCAATGTTAATGCAAGCAGGAACGCATTGCGTTTGCGGGCCACAGTGCCGGCGAACAAATACAACAATCCGGCAGCTGCTGCGAGCCAAATCCATACTACCGCCAGTACAGACCATACACCGGGAGAAAGTAGGGTGAGAAAACCCTGCCACCAGCGTTCGTAAAACAAGAGGGGTATCGGTTCTATTTTGTCTACGGTATTGGCATAGGCTATTTTCAGGTTGAAAAGGATGTCCTCATCGGCAGGTGCAAGTCTGCGCGCCCTCTCGTAGTTCAGTATGGCCCTGGCGATGTCGCCATGCTTGAAGTGCGCGTTGCCGGCATTGAAAAACAAGACCGATCCTGCACCTTTCTCAGCAGCCAGGGAATCATAGAGCAGTGCGGCTTTTGCATAGTTTTTATCCCTGTACAAAGCATTCGCGGTCTCAAAGGTCGATGTGCTCCCTAAGGTTCCGGTGACCACCAGGGTCCATGCGAAGAGGAACATAAGGAATAATGTACGCATCTTCATGCCCATTTGGTGTTTTCTATTTCCGTGATCACTTTGGCGGCCTGATCGACGAGTTCCGCCGCCTGTACATCGCTGACCCCGCCTCCGTAACGGGCCATCTCACAGGCATCGATGGCCGTAGTGAACCGTGTAATGCAGGCTTCAGCGATCTTGCTTTCGCGCAAAACGCTTTCTGCCCGCTCCCTGCTCATCTCCGATAGGGGGATGCTGAATTTATCTCCTAGGTAGCCCATGAGGGCACGGTGCGTCTCTTCGAAAACAGCGCCCGGCTGTCCCCCTTGCAACTGCTTCCTGGCTGAACTGAGCCGCTTTTGTGCAACACCGGTGGCATTGCGCATCCGCAGGAGTTGTTGGTTACCTGCCAGCGCATGCTTCCTTTTCCACCAAAGCAGGGTGCCCGAAAATACCAGTACCGGAGCAAGCATCAATGTGTAAAAAAGTCCGGAGCCATAAAAGTGCAACAGGGTGTTACCTCCGGAAGAAAGCGATGTCTTGATGTAGCGTATGTCGTTGCCGAGCAGGCGGAATTCACTCTTGGTGTTGCCGTTTTCGGTACTGATGCTGGCTGCGGAGCCGTTTCCTTTTCCGACTTTGAGTGCGAAGGGACCTGCGGTTTTACTTATATATTGCTTTTTAGCCAGGTCGAAGTAGGAAAAAGTTATAGCCGGAATTTCATAATTGCCTTCGTGCCTCGGTATGATCAGGTATTCTATGGTCTTCGAACCACTGACCCCGGAAACACTGGCCTTGAAATTCTCACTGACTTTCGGGTCATAACTCTCCAGGTCATCGTTGAATTCAGGCTCTGCCACATCGGCCAGTTTGAGATTGCCGTTGCCACTGATCTTTAATTTCAGGGTGACAGCCTCGTTGGCTTTGGTTTCGCTTTTGTCCAGCTTCGCATCGAATTGTAAACTTCCTACCGCGCCGCTGAATCCCGCTGGCGCTGCTCCGGGGAGGTCCTGCACTTTCACTTTGACAGGCTCGCTTTTGAATGCATATTTCACATCGCGTACACCACCTCCCATGCCAAAAAACGGATCATCGAAAATGCTGAACGGGTCGTTTGACCGTTGCCGGGCTACCCGCACACGGGCGACGCACTCAACTTCCATGGGGTCAATGGTCAGCGTGCCGCTTTGCTGCGGGAACATTACCACCTTCTTAATCTCCCACACCGTGTAACGGTTTCCGTCAATGACCTCTGTGGTTCTGTCTAGGGTTTGAGGGAGTTGTATATCCTGCGTCCAGAATCCATCGAAAGTGGGCATCTTGGGTACGGCGAAATCAAGTACATTGACGTTGGCGTAGAGCTTGAAGGTGAGCAGCACGCTTTCTCCTTTCAGCAGGGAAGATTTGCTTAAAACGGGGCGAACGAAAATATTCTTTCCCGTTAACCCTGCATCCTGCCCCTGTGATTTGCTCCCTTGCTGGGCAGCAGGGGCATTGCCTTTGACCACCGTCAACTGAATAACGTTAGAGGCAATACGCTTTCCTTCGTATTCAATACTGGCCGGGCCGATTTTGAAATTGCCGGTGTTTTTCGGCTGCAGGATGTAACTGAAGCTGATCGACTGGGAGAAATTCCCGTTGACGAACTGCATATTGGTACTTTGGTTCGGACCACTCAAAACATTGAAGTCCTTGAGATCTGGTCCCTGAAATGAACGGCCGGCTGCATTGAACGAAAAGGTGACCTGGAACTGTTCGCCTTGTCCGACAGTGGACTTGTTGGCTGTGGCCGCGAGGAAGGGGCTTTGCCCTGATGCGGAGAGACTGTATGTCCACAGAAAAACGAACAGCAATAATCTGTATACCGTATTCTTAAGTATCGACATAATAGGCAGGGTAACGGAGCCGAACATCTGCACAAAGAAAAAACATCTTCTCAGACCTTGTACGGAATTTAACCAATCATTAACCACGTGAATTATTCGAGGTAGACCGCTTCCTGGCCGGGAGTGAAATCGACACGGATATGCTCCTGCAGTGTGGTGCTGAGAGTAATGCCTACGAAGTCGGCTTCTACCGGGTAGCGCTTATGGTCCCGGTCAACAAGCAAGACGGTCCTTATCTTGCGCATGTCCGCATCGAGGAAGGGCCGGAGGCTGTACATCAGTGTTTTTCCCGAATTCAGCACATCGTCCACCACAATTACGATCTGGTCTTTGAGCGACTCCCTGCTCAGTGCCGGAGTCAGTACGATGTTGACCGGATTTTCTTTGTCCACTTCGATCTGTATGAGAGAGACTTTCAAGCTGGAGATTTTCTGCAGGGCTTCCCGCATGCGTACAGCTACCAGGTAGCCACTTTTGGCAATACCCGCAATGATGACCTCCTCTTGGTCGAAATTGTCCTCATACAGCTGAAACGCCAGCCGTTCGATGCGCTGCTGTATTTGTCGGCTGTTGAGCAACAGCGTGGCTTTCGGTGACATCCTGCGAGATTTATTCGTGAACCGCTGTTTCGTTTTTGAATCTGCCCCCGCCGGTGAAATAGCGTTTGTAATAGGGTTCGTTCAAATCGCTGATGATGACACCCCGGGAAGTACTGGAGTGTACGAATTTATTGTTCCCAAGGTAAAGTCCGACATGGGAAATGCGTTTGCGCTGTATCCGGAAAAACACAAGGTCGCCTTCCTTTATTTCATCCTTTTCAAGTTTGAACAGCGAGGCGTAAATCTCGGCCGAATTTCTCGCGCCCAGATTGATGCCGTAAACATTTTGGCTGAGCATGTTCACGAATCCCGAGCAGTCGATGCCTTTCTCTCCGTTACCGGCGAACTTGTACGGTGTACCCAGCCAGCAGACAATGGTATCGTACAAGGGCAGGTGGGCGTGTTTTTCCAATGGAATACCCAGCTCCTGGGAAAGATAAGACTTGCGGTAGGAGGTGATGAAATCATCTTCCGGGTAAAAAAAGACAGGACTGCTTTGCTGGGCAAAGAGCGAGTGACTGCAGCACAGAAGAAGAAATACCAACCGCTTCATGAGGCGGCAAAATTAGTCATTTGTCTGTTTTTAAACCACTTGCTTCGAAAAATACTTCCCGGCCCTGGCGGGGTGGAATGGACTTCTCGCAGGGGGTGATTCGGACAGTAAGAAACTGGTTTTCAAGTAAAAGATGGTAGTCTTCAGTCCGTCCACCGAAGGGTGGACCAGGGTTCTCAAAGCTGCAGTTGAACAGTAGGCCGGCAAGGATTCCTTCCGGAACGAGCAGCTCCCGCATTTTAAGGACATAGGCCGGCCTCAGTGCCGGAGTGAGTGCACAAAAAAACGTTTGTTCTACAATCAAATCGTATTGACCAGTGTGCAGAAAGAAATCTTCGCAATGACAATGCGCGGCAGGGAATTCAGGGTTGCGCAACCAGAAGTGCTCAATTGCAGAAGGGGCGAAATCGAGGATGTGTACCTGCTGGAATCCATGCTGATGGAGGTACATCGCTTCCCAGGCATTGCCACATCCGGGAATCAGGATACGCAGCTCTTGCTTCAGGGTCTGGAAATAATCCACCAGGGCCGTGGATGGGTAGCCTATGTCCCAGCCGGTTTGATTGTGTAAGTACCGGTCTTCCCAATAGCCGGCATCGAGGGTGGTATCGCTCATCTGGAAGGGCGTAAAATGTTCAGCGAGCGAGGCAGGATTTCTGCAATCAGTTCATTGCAGGGCTCCTGAGCTTCGCCATCGAGATGCAGGTGCAGCACGCGGCTGGCCTTGACGTGTATTTGTCGGCAGGTAAGCTGGTGCAAGTAGTCGTTGTCGCGAATGGTGCCCTTGAAAAGGCGGTAGAACAAAGCCGGCAACCTAAATACGGAGGGTTTTCGTACCAAAACAAGGTCCATACGCCCATCTTGCAGGTCGGCTTTCGGAGCGATGCGCGCCGCATTGCCGAACTCGGAAGCATTCGCCATGACCAACATGTGCATATTCTCGAAGGTGAATGTCTGGTTTTCCGCTTGCATTTCGATATCAAAGCCCTTGTATCCGAGGTATTCCTGCAGCGCTATGCGGGTGTAATTGCTAAGTCCGCGTTTGCCCTCCTTGTTAAATCTCCAGGCCACCCATCCGTCGAAGCCCCATCCGGACACGTTGAAGGAGGGCTTACCGTTGATGCGGAGGGTGTCGATGCTGTCAGTATTGCTATTGAGCAATTGCTGTAGCATCATTTTCGGATGAGCAGAGTAGCCCAGATGCCGCGCCAGTCCGTTGCCGGATCCGGCAGGGAGAATGCCCAGTGCGGTATCCGTATGTACCAGGGCCGAAGCCACTTCGTTGACAGTGCCATCGCCACCGACGGCTACCACCGCAGCATACCCTTCTTGCGCGGCTTGATGAGCAAGCGTTCGGGCATGTCCGGCACCAGTGGTTGTGCATACATCTATGGTAAAGCGAGTTGGATGGCAGTTGTTGACCAGCTCCACCATTTTTGGGGCGAGACCTTTTCCGGCGATGGGATTCACCACGATGCGCATCCGGTTCATGGGCGTACGAGGGTGTTATGGATCAATCCGTTTCTGTAGTGTTGCAGCAATGCCTGCGTGAAATGCAAAGCCGTATCGCCTTCCGCGGGCAGAGGTTTCACCGGATGCTGCATAAGCGAATCTTTTCGCGTGTAGAAATCAATGACCCGTTCTCCGTCGGTTTGAAGGATGTACTGGTCGGTTATCAATGCCCAGATGCCGTTCGCATGGTTGATCGACCAGGGGCTGTCGGTCCCAAAGAGGTTCCTTCCAAGGGCTGTGTAAGGCGCTTTACATCCGAGCAGATGCAATACGCTTGGCAGTATGTCGGTTTGTTGAGCGGTCTCCTCATGTATCGCCGGTTTTCCGTCTGTCGGCATATAAAACAAGAGCGGCACATGGTAGCCCCCGAGCCTCCGGGCTGTATAGGTACTGGCTGAAGGGCCGCTGTGATCGGACGTGATGACGAAGAGTGTGTTTTTGAACCATGCTTGCCGGCGGGCAGATGCGAAAAATAAGCGCAGGGAATGGTCCGTGTACCAGGCGGCTCGTCTGACTTCGTCCAGCGACCCCGGTGCAAGGGGAACAAATTGTTCCGGTATTTTATACGGGTGATGGGAGGAAACGGAGAAGAACGCAGCATGGAAGGGTTCCGCTGTGCTACTTAATGTACGTTGCATGAAATCAAGGTAGGCATGGTCATAGATGCCCCACTGGCCGTCGTAGTCCTTTTCGCTTCTGTCGTATTCATTGCGTCCGTAATACTTTTCGTAGCCACTGAGCTTTGCGAAATGGTCGAATCCCATGGTGCCGTTGTTGCCTCCGTGGAAAAATGCCGAACTGTAGCCGTACGGTTTGAGCAGGGATGCAAGTGAGTGAATGCGCGTAACGTTGTAGCCTGAGGTGATGAATGCTTCATCCATCCAGGAAGGCATCGCACTCAGTACGGCAGGAATGCCTTCGATGGAGCGCTTGGAATTGGCAAAACAATTCGGCCAGGTAGCCGATGTTCGCATGAGGGAATCGAGGAAGGGGGTGTAGTTTTTGCCGGGATGGTAATAGCTGACATAGTCGAAAGAGAAGCTTTCTAGAATGAGCACGACTACATTCATACGATTGAAGCTGTCCCTGGAGAGCGGGGCAGGAGGGCGATGCAATTGGAAGTGTCGAGTCGCTTCGGCCTCTGTCATGTAGTGGGCTTCCTTCAGCAATTCATCGTCGAGTGATTTGAGGATGCAAAAAGGCGTATTGAGCACCAGTGGGATCGAGGGCGCCGGCACCATCGATGCTGCCGCCTGTACGGAGAGTGGTTTGAGTTGAAGACCGCCACGAAAGCCGATGATACTTGTTCCGATGATTGCTACGAAAATCAAAGTCCTTACCATCAATGATGGACGAATTTCCGGATTTTGCCCGGCGAAGCTTAGGTTCCTGTAAATCCTTTTTTCGTTAATAAACAACAATGCTAGCGATGCCAACCAGGTGAGGCACAAATACCAGTAATCAATGAGGTATTGACCGATGTTTTGCTCAAGGTCGTTGCCCTGTGTAATTACATCCAGGATATCAAAGGTGCTGCGTTTCTGGGTGAAAGGGAACCATGCCGCATCCACCAGATTCAGCAATAGCGAAAGCGAGATCGGCAGGACAAACAAAAGTGAACTGATTGTTCGGTGCCATCTTGAATAGTGCATCCGGGATGGGAAAGCGGTCAGAAGTATGAGGGGCGACAATAACATGCAGGCTGTTGCAATGTCGTAACGAAGGCCAGCGTACAATAGACTCCAGCTACCGCATATGGTATCCGGATTCTTAAATGCAAAGATTACACGGGTGAATTGAAAAAGCATCACCGCCATTGTCAGTCTGAAAAACAGCGGGTTATAGGTGTTCAAATGGCTGCTCCTCATACTGCAAATATAGATGTGGGGGAGGATAAAAAAAGCTGCCGGATGCGGCAGCTTTTTTTGTTTCAGCGAGAATGGTCCTTATTGCCTTTCAAACCATGCTCTGCATTGCGCAGTGGATACAGGAGTTGCTGAATTGTTTTTGTCGGTATAATTCAATACAAATCCTTTAACGTTGTTGATACTTCCAGTACCTTGGAATTCGTGGTCTTCGGTCGCGGATCCGATATCGAGTCCCTGCTGAGTGGGCAAAGTGATGGTGCCGTTAGAAGCGACTGTTGCGGTGATGCCGTTGTTCCCTGAGTAATCAGCGAATTTATTGAAGCTAATGGTATTGGATCCCGTCGCAGTAATTACTTGGGAATAACTGAAAGTTTGAGCCGAGGCTCCGCTTCCGCAAGTATCGAAAACCGTATACGTCCTTGCCAGGGCGTTGTTGGTTGCGAACACGATTACCTGACGGCTGGCTGAGCCGACATTACCGGCTGCATCACTTACAGAATAAAAAATCTCATAACTGCCGGGAATTCTGTTTTCAAGGTCGCTATCGTCTACATCGATTTGATCGGAAAGATCTCCGTCCTCGTCGTCTTCTGCAGTGGCGCCCGGGTCGTTGTAGTTTTCAAGAAGTTCAAGGTCAAAAGGATTATCTCCAAGTAATTCAATGACAGGCGCTTCAGTATCTTCTTTGCTGCAGCCAGTAAAAAGTACGAAAGTCGAGGTGATAAGACCTACCAGAAAGATGTGTTTTTTCATGTGTGTGCGTTATGATTTAACCGCAAATTTAATTCAAAATCAGCCAAAAATGGGCAGGCGCTTTGAAAATAATGAAAATGAGGTACATTTGTGCGCCTTAAACAAAACAACATGAAAAAGACCACGTATCTTCTTGCAATCTCTTCTATTTTCCTTGCCGTTTCCTGTGGCCCAAGTGCTGAGGAGAAAGCGGCAGAGGAAAAGCGTCTTGCTGACTCTGTAGCTGCAGCGACAGCTGCACGTATTCAGGACAGTCTGGCGGTCGTAGAAGCTGCCCGTCAGGACAGCATCAATGCTGCAATGCAGGCTCAGGCCGATTCGCTTGCAGCGAAAGCAGCAGCAGATTCAGCCGCTGCTGCCCAGAAGAAATCTACCCCTCGTACGAAGCCGGCTCCTGCCAAAACAAAGGAAGAGCAGAAGATTGAAAAACAGATAAAAGAAGTGAAGGATGCCACCCGTGGTCGTGGATAATATTTTCTCGGATACCATTCAATTCAACCCAATAATTTAACCATCATCAACATGAAAAAATTCCAACTCCTTGCTTTCGCTGCCTTCATGGGCGCGATCGTTTCCTGCGGACCAAGCGCTGAAGAAAAAGCGGCTGAAGAGCAACGTGTAGCCGATTCTATTGCTGCTGCGGATGCTGCTTTGAAGGCGGCTGAAGAAGCGGCTATGGCTGCTGCTGCTGCTGATTCTGCTGCAATGGCAACAGATTCTACCGCAACGGATTCTACTGCTACCAAGTAATCAGTAGTTTAACATGCGAAAGGGGAAGCGGCGCTTCCCCTTTTTTATTTCCCCCGATTCCCGTAGTGGCTTACAACAAATGCCCCGCAAGGTTGGCAAGTTCGCTTCGTTCTCCTTTTTCCAGCGTGATGTGGGCGTATAAGTCCTGGTCCTTCATCTTGTCGATCAGGGTGCTGAGCCCGTTGCTGTGGGAGTCAAGGTAAGGTGTGTCGATTTGGAAAATATCGCCGGTAAAAATGATTTTGGTTCCTTCGCCGGCTCTGGTGATGATGGTTTTCACTTCGTGCGGCGTCAGGTTCTGTGCTTCGTCGATGATGAAGCATACATTGCTCAGACTGCGGCCGCGTATGTAGGCAAGGGGGGTGATATGCAGTTTCTCATTCTCGACCATATCGTTGATCTTTTGAAATTCACGGTCGGTTTCCTTGTACTGGCTTTGGATGAATTTCAGATTGTCCCATAAAGGCTCCATATAGGGATTGATCTTGGATTTGATGTCGCCGGGCAGGTAGCCGATATCCTTGTTGCTGAGCGGAACAATGGGCCGTGCAAGGTAAATCTGGCGGTACAGGCTCTTTTGTTCCATCGCCGATGCCAGCGCCAGCAGGGTTTTCCCGGATCCTGCAATGCCCATGATGGTGGAAAGTAGAATGTTCGGGTTGAGTGCGGCATGAATAGCGAACGCCTGTTCTGCATTCCGTGGGCGGATGCCTGCAGCGGGTTCTTTCTGCACACGCTCAATGAGGTCGGTTTGCGGATTGTACCAGGCCAGGGCGGAAGCAGACTCTGACTTGCTGCGGAGAATGAAATAATGGTTTTTGACGGGCCTTTCCTTCACGATGTCTTTCCAGGCGCAGCGTCCGTCCTGATAGAGCTTGTCGATCACTCGCTTATTGACCTGCTCGATGACAGATTTGCCTGTGTAGAGGTCTTTGATGTCCTTGACCTTGCCCGTTTCGTAGTCTTCCGCGGCGAGGTTGAGGGATCTCGCTTTGAGTCGCAGATTGATGTCTTTGCTCACGAGTACTACCTTGCGCTGCGGAAATTCCTCTTGCACACGTAGCGCAGCGTTGATGATGCGGTGATCTGCTTTTCGCTCCCCGAAGACCTGGTCGGCATCGATGGTGCTCGACTTCTCCTGCATAAGTACTTTGAACTTCCCCCTGGTCGGACCGTTCAAGGGAATCCAATCCTGTAAAGAGAAGTTATCCGACAGCTTGTCGATGGCGCGAATGAACTCCCGTGCTTCGAAATTGATGACGTCGTTCCCTTTTTTGAAACGGTCTATTTCCTCCAGTACCGTGATCGGAATGGCTACGTCGTGCTCCTTGAAATTGAAAAAGGCATTGTGGTCAAAGAGGATGGCGGAGGTATCGAGTACGAAAATTTTTCTGTTTTTATCTTTTGCGACTGCGGTGCGGGCCATAAAGCGGGAAGGGTTTGCTTCGAAGGTAAGAAGCAAGTTCACCCTTTGTCCATTCACCCGCCAAATCTCTTTCAGCACATAAATGTTAATAAACCATTGGTGAAGCGGACTCAGGTCCAGCCGTTGTAAATCGCGAACTTGACCAGGCCGGCAACGTTGCGTGCTTTGGTTTTCTTCATCAGCGATTTCCTGTAGGTGTTCACGGTATTTTCTGATAAATGCATCTTGACCGCAATTTCTGCAGAGCTGAATTCATCCACCAGCAAGCGTAAAATGGTTTTTTCACGGTAGTGCAGATCGTCGAAAGCAAGTCTGCCGGATGTGACTGCTCCGTCTTTGCCGTTGGCGTTCCAGCTGTGAACGGGTTTTGAATTCTCCGGAAAACATAAGATGCCTCTTTGGACGGTATCCGTCACCAACTCCACCTGTGCCGGGTCGGCATTTTTGCAGAGGCAGCCCTTCATGCCGACATTCATCAACAAGCCCGGCTCAAACTTTTTCAGCTGGAGTGTC
>CAZPCA010000080.1:0-11886 GCA_964584995.1 uncultured Bifidobacterium sp. | reverse complement strand
GGAAATCCGGTTTGCACCGGTAATTTCTATGCCACTTCCACCTTCGGTACCGGCATGGTATTGACTGAAGCATATGGCATGGCCCCTGCAGGAAATGGTGATGCCTTCATCGCTAAATTCAACAATGTGGATGGTACTTGTCTCTGGGTGCGCCAAATCAAGTGTACAAACGGCGACAACAACGAAGTGAGTTACGGTATCAGTACTGACCCGGGCGGAAGTTCTTACATCACGGGCGGATTTAACGGCAACACTTTGTTCTCTACCAGCACCACTCAGAACACAGGCACAACACTAACGGCCACAAACGGAAAAGATGCATTTCTTGCCAAATACGATATCAATGGCAACCTACTTTGGGTGCAGAAGATCGGTGGCAATAGCAACGATATCGGGAAGGCTGTAAAATGGGATACCAATGGCGACGTAAACGTTGCCGGTAACTTTGGCGGTACAATCACACTGGGATCAACAAGTGTCACTGCCAGTCCTGGATCGGCAAGTGTGTTTCTGGCCCGCTATGACGGACTCACCACCGGACTTACTGCGATTGACAACAGCTTCCAGTTCGAAATGTACCCCAACCCGGCTGATGAATTCATCACCGTTGAAATACCCTCGACTGAAAAAGTGCAGTCCATCCAATTGATGGATCTCAGTGGTAAAACGCTGAAGCAATTCGGATTCGGTGCTGCGGATAATAGCTTACGACTGGATATCACAGAAATACCTGCCGGTTTCTACCTCCTGCAAATCAACTCAGACAAAGGAATAGGCGTTCGTAAACTGCAAATTGATTGATCCAATCTCTCTCATACACAAAGGGACGCTACTGAAAAGTAACGTCCCTTTGTTTTTACTCGCTTTTCGATCAGCACTTTCTAATAAATCAATCCGTTCTGCTCTTGAAGCGGCAAATACCCTCTTCCAGAAATTTCCTGTACTCATCCGCTTCCGGCGTATAGCCACGCGGAACGGCCAACAATTTACCATTGTGGTCCAACAACACATAATACGGCTGTGAATTCGTTTGGTAGATACGGCTTTGCAACTCACTCCACCGGTTACCCGTCGTCTTGACTTTCTTACCGGTGAAAGAGCTCACAAACTGCTGTGCTTCGGGCAGGGGAGTCTTGTCGTCAACGTAGAGTGAAATCAACACATAATCCTCCGACAGCAACTTAAGGATTTGCGGCTGCGACCAAACGTTGTCTTCCATCTTCCGGCAATTCACACAACTCCAGCCCGTGAAATCTATCATCACCGGCTTGCCTGTCTGTCGGGCGTACGCCATTCCCGCCTCGTAATCGTGAAAACAGTTGAGGTTGTGCGGACAGCTTTCGGCATGGGCTTCTCCGGAGTTGCCACTGGTCGCTATCCACTCTTTGTAAAATTCAGGAGGCGGGAAGCCGCTGATGATACGCAAGGGCGCACCCCATAAGCCCGGAATCAGGTAGACAGTGAAGGTCAAAGCCAGAATAGCAACGATGAGGCGACCAGTGCCGAGGTGGTGCATATCGCTATCGTGGGAGAATTTCAACTTGCCCAGCAAGTAAAGCCCCATCAATCCGAAGATGACTATCCAAAGCGCTATAAACACTTCGCGCTTCAGCAGCCCCCAGTGGTACGCAAGGTCCACGTTGGACAAGAACTTCAATGCGAGAGCAAGTTCCAGGAAGCCTAACACCACCTTCACGGAATTCAGCCATCCGCCGGATTTGGGCAATGAATTGAGCCAACCAGGAAACGCAGCAAAGAGACCAAAAGGAAGCGCCAATGCCAATGCGAAGCCCGTCATTCCCATAATCGGACCAAGGTAGGATGAACCACGGGCTGCCTCTACGAGCAGGGTACCGATGATAGGACCGGTACAAGAGAATGAAACAAGACTCAACGTAAACGCCATGAAGAAAATTCCGATGAGTCCACCTTTATCGGAGGCCTGATCGGCCTTATTCACCCAGGAGGAGGGTAGCGTTAACTCAAAAGCCCCAAAGAATGAAAGGGCAAAGATGAAAAAGATGACGAAGAACAACATATTAAAAAACACATTGCTCGCCATAGCGTTCAGCGCATCAGAGCCCAGTGTTACCGTGACGAGGAAACCCAGCAACACATAAATCAGGATGATGGAAGTTGCGTAGATGAGTGCATTGGCTATTCCCTTGCTGCGGGTAGGACTACGCTTGGTGAAAAAACTGACCGTCAAAGGAATCATTGGAAACACACAGGGAGTCAGCAAAGCCAGCAAGCCCCCGATCATTCCAGCAATGAAGATTCCCCAATAGGATTTATCCTCCACTGCATTCACAGCTCCCTCTCCGCAACCGGGCTCAAGCGCGGAAACATCTCCGCTGGGCTCCGGAATCTTGCCGCTCAACGGTGCTGAAGGCGGCACAACAGCTGTAGATGCATCCACACTTTTCACCGTATCGCCCGGTGCCACTGCCGTCGTTTCAGCAACAGGTCCTTCACCGACAATATCAAAAACAAAAGAAGTATCCGCATAGATGCATCCTTTGTCATCGCACACCTGGTAATCAATCTTTCCTTCCAGCCGAAAGCCGGCATTATCCTTCAACCTTAACTTCTGTGTGAATTCGGCAGTCTCTTCAAAAGACCATACATCCACGCCGAAAATATCGTCGTAGGCGACATGCGGCTTGCCTTCCTTGACTTTTCCGTCGAGCGAGTAGTGTGGATTTTTTTCGAATTCAAATACAGTCGGGGCTGGTCCGCCTGCAGGGGTAAACTGGGAATAGATGTGATACCCCTTGTTGATTTTGGCTTTGAATTTCAAGGTGGCTTCCTGGCCGGAGCGATCCATGGAAAAAAGCCATTTCACATTGTTCTGCATTTGCGCCTGCGAAAAATCCGCTGAGCACAAAATGACCATCACCAGCAAGCAACCTCTCAAGAAGTTTTTAATCATGACGCGTTAGGTAATAATGAAAACCAAAGATAAGCAATAGCCACAAGTGCGGTAAGTCAATCCGAGTGCGGCTTCAGTTTCGCTTCACGAGAAAATACGTCTTCTGTGCAGGGACGTCGTCGAAAGTCAGGGGATCCTGTTGCCAATGCGAATGGAAATAGCTTACCAGTGCGAAATCGCCTGCACAGCCGGAGGTGTGCATGAACAATACTCCCAGAATGTAGCCGTGAAAGGATTGGGGACCAAAAGCGAGCAACATCAACAAACAGCTATTAATGATGACGAAAGGGGCCAATGCCATACCTACGAAAGCCTTTTTACGGACAACGAACCTATCGGCCATCGCATAAAAAACCAACTGGCGCCAAATCACCTTGTAGCTGACCTGTGGGGCCCCCGCCATGCGGTATCCAAGTCCATGAATCCATTCGTGAAGGGGAATGAGCAAGAAAAAAACACCCAGCCCCAGAAAAAAATCCACGAGGAAGTCCATATCCAAACCCACACGCAGTAACAAGACCAATGCCATGACGAGTACCAGCAAATTGAAGAGCCAGTAAAATACCATCAGGGGATCCCTACGAAAGAGGTAAGACCTTACGAATGCGACCAGGTGCTGGTGCTCCAATACCCTGTTCACTTTGTATCCGGCGGCGGTCAGCGCTTCAAGTTGCTGCTCTGTACTATGCATCTGCTGATTCCTAAACTACTTATTCATAACGCAGTCGGTGCAACAGGTACACCATCCCGGCAAACAGCATGAAACCAAGCGCCTGATGCATCACTCCGAGCCAGAGCGGAACCTGGAGTAGCAGGGTTATCACACCCAAAACAACCTGCAAGAACAGTCCGCAAAGGAGAAAATAAACTGCATTTTTCTGAGGAGACGACAAGGAACTGCGTAAGATAATCCAGGAAAAAAAACCTGTGACGAGCAGCAGCAAATAGGCCAAACTTCTATGGATGAACTGAATGCTGGGCAGATTATACATCCAACTCTTCCAGCCATCTTTCTCCCATGCATAGCCGATAGACTCCGGCACCCATGCTCCGTCCATTGTGGGCCAAGTATTGTGAATCATACCTGCTTTGGTACCGGCAACGAAAGCGCCGTAAATAATCTGCAGTATAAGCAATAGAAAAAGACCCTTCACGAAATTCCTGTACCCCTTCATTCGCTCTGCATTTTCGGTTTCACGATTGTAGAGCTCTGACAGGGCTACCCAGAAGATGTAGCCGAAGGTGATGAAAGCGAAGGTGAGATGGATAGCCAAGCGGATATGACTGACACGTACGTTTTGGGTCAATCCGCTGGATACCATGTACCAACCCAAAAAACCCTGGAAGCCACCCAGAGCGAACATCAATAAAAGCCGGGGCAGTAATTTTTTTGGCACAGCCCTTTTGAATAGAAAAAACAGGAGTCCTCCGAGAAACACGAACCCGATCATTCTTCCGAACAAACGGTGGATATATTCCCAGAAATAGATGAATTTGAAATCAGAAAGCGAGAAATGAGCGTTGACCAATTGGTACTGCGGGATCTGCTTGTATTTCTCAAACTCCTCCACCCACTGCGCTTCGTTGAGGGGAGGAAGGGTTCCTGTGACCACCTTCCATTCCGTGATGGACAAGCCGGAGCCGGTGAGACGGGTGATACCGCCTACGATCACCATACCGAAAATGAGAAAACATCCAGAGAACAGCCATGTCAGCAGATGACTCCTGTAGTGCTGAACAGCATTTGACAAACCGGATTCGTGATTCATTATACAACAGTATTCATGGCTTCTTTCATCACCAGCTGCGCCGTAGTACGGCTGCGTTGCTCCAGGAGTATTTCCCGGCCCTGTGACAAGGCTTCGATGGTAGAAGGATAATAATAACGGATAGTATAGAGTTGCACATCTTCGTTGTAACGCACCTTGTAGTCTGCTTTCAAAGCATCCATAAGCCTGGTGGTCTTCATCGGGTCGTTATCGAAACAAACAGAAAAGGATATAGCAGAGTTTTGCATCAGGTTTATTTTTACACTGAAGCGTGCGAAGGTGGAAAAGATACTGCTGAGATTCTCCTCGGCAATGAAGGAAAAATCGCGGGCAGACAAAGAAACCAATACCTGATTCGACTTGAAAATGAAAGAGGGCACCTGTGGCTTGGTCAGGAGGTCTTTCCCGATTATCGTTCCTTTGGCCTGGGGCTGCACGAAAGATTTCACGTAGAGCGGAATATTCTTATTCTCCAGCGGCTTGATGGTCTTCGGATGGATGACGGATGCTCCGTAATAGGCAAGTTCGATTGCATCCAGATAGCTCAGCTGTTCCAGCTTTTGGGCCTCCGAAAAAAACTTAGGATCTGCATTGAGCACTCCGGGGACGTCTTTCCAAATGGTGACCGACTCCGCATCGAGCAGATGCGCAAGAATTGCTGCAGAATAATCCGAGCCCTCCCTGCCTAAAGTGGTCGAGAAGTTTTCTGAGGTGGCTCCGATAAAGCCTTGTGTGACCACAATTCCGGCGTCAGTATTCAGCATGGCAGGAATGGCATTGCATACCCTTTGTGAAGAGGCCTCCCAGTTCACACGTGCTTCCCGGTACGTATTATCTGTCAACAGGCAATCGCGGATATCCAACCAGTGATTGCCGATACCTTCCGCTTTTAGAAATCCACTCAGGATGACCGACGAAAGCAACTCGCCTACCGCAACAATCTGATCGTATACAAAGTCATAATCGCGTGGTTCATCTTCCAGAGCCCACTCTATTTCCACGAACAGGTTATTGACTTGTTGAAGCACCTCAGGATTTTTACCTCCGAAAAGATCTTCGATGATTTCTGCGTGGTAGGCCTTGACCTCCTCCAGTGCTGCAAGTGCATCGCCTCCGGAAGTGTACAATCCAACGACTTTTTCCAGTGCATTGGTGGTTTTCCCCATCGCAGAAACCACGATTACAAGGGACTGGTCCGGGAAAAGGCGTAGAATGGACGCCACATTGCGCACTGCTGCTGCATCCTTCACCGAAGCACCGCCAAACTTGAACACCTTACACTGCGCAGGAGTCATACCCTCAAGCATTATTTTTAGTGAAACTGCGCGGGTCCAGTTTGCAGTTGATCCATTCACCGTCCATATTGGCCCCGAATTTCTGATAGAACCGGATCGCCGGTTCATTCCAGTCGAGCACCTGCCAATGCAATTGCTTCGCACCGAGTTTTGCCGAGGCTTCCACCACGGCTTCGAACAAGGCCGATCCGATCTTCATGCCACGCATTTTTTCCGTCACCACAATATCATCCAGATAC
Source organism: uncultured Bifidobacterium sp. (assembly GCA_964584995.1). Taxonomy (GTDB): domain Bacteria; phylum Bacteroidota; class Bacteroidia; order AKYH767-A; family OLB10; genus JAJTFW01. The sequence continues at coordinate 5,651 of CAZPCA010000080.1, read as the reverse complement.
ACGCCTTTGCCTTTCCATGTGCTGTACTTCAAATGAAAAATCGCCATGCCTGCAATTACACCATCCGCTTCTGCCACCAGCGAGAAAAAGACAGGGTGTTCGCCGAATCCGTCCAACAACATATCTTCTACCGTATTGCTCACCTCCTGGGGCGCCTTCTCGTACAAGGCCAATTCGCAGATCAGCGCGTGCACAGCCGGCATATCCTCTTTCGTACCTTTGCGCACTGTAATTTTCATGCGGCAAAAGTAAAGCATTCCACTGCCTAAAACTGTATTTATGAAACTTCATTATCGTATTATAGGTCAGGGGCCGGCGGTTTTCATTTTCCATGGACTCTTTGGCATGAGCGATAACTGGCAGAGTTTCGGACGCCAACTTGCGGACCAAGGCTACAGCGTAATCCTGGCCGACCTGCGCAACCACGGCCACTCCGGGCATGCTGCGCCACACCATTATGGTTCGATGGCGGCGGATATCATCGAACTCATCCGCCATACAGGGAGTGAAAAACCGGTTCTGATTGGACACAGCATGGGGGGGAAAGCCGTGCTGAAGGTACTCGGCACAGCACCGGAACTCATTGGCAAAGCCATAGTTGTGGATATTGCACCATGGTCCTATGCGGTGCTGCACGACGAACTGACATCCAAACTATTGGCCCTGGACCTACAACAAGTACGCACGCGGAATGCAGCGGAACAACAACTTGCTCTCTCCATGAAGGATACCAGCACCCGACAATTCCTCTTGAAAAACCTATACTGGAAAGAAGCGGATCAACTGGCATGGCGATTCAACCTGCCACTATTACACGATGAAATCGGGGAGGTTGGGAAGGACGTCTGGCCGGCAGAGCCTGTCACTACTCCTGTGCTGTTTGTGAAGGGAGCGCTTTCAACATACATCGACCCTTTCCGGATGAATGAAATACTGGAACATTTTCCTGCTGCAACACTGGTTGAGGTACCACATGCTGGCCATTGGGTGCATGCTGATCAGCCGGCCATTCTGTTGGAAGAAATTCTTCAATGGATGGGATGATGCACTACTTCCACTGCAGTGTTTTCAGCAGGTGAAGCATATCCTCTCGGATATGTTCCTGCACCGGTGCAAGGGAATCTGCGTTGGGAATGGAGTTGAAATACACGGCCCCTCTTAAAAAATGCTGCACGCTATCGGTCACGAAAAACTGTGTAGCGGAGGCGGCTTCTCCTCCCAATGAATACAACACCCCTCCTACTCCCGGCCGGAAGGAAATCACCTGTTCATCGATGGAACTTGCTCGGGAAGTATGCTTATACACCAGCGTATGGGTATCTTCCAGGTAGCGGTCTACATCTCCGTTCAATGGTTTGTAGGTAAGGTAAATCTGTGCATTGAGACTGGGGACCACCAGGTACCACCAGCATGCTTCTGAAAAACGGTTGGTATCCTTTACCGGAACGGCGTAAGTCGGAATGTCGAACCGGAAAGGACAATCTGCAGGATCAAAGGATTTATATTCATGTACCGGCAGGCCAATCCGGAAGTACCCTCTCGGTTTGGGCGCAAATGTTTCCTCCCTGCAGGAAACAAAAAGCAAAACAGCACAAATTAAAAGACCCGGCCAATTGCGGGAGATGTAAGCATTCATGAAAGTGAATCTGGATTTCCCAACTTAAAAAGGAAGATCTCCGCCCATATCGTTCATGGGTGGTGCGGGATCCTGATTTCCGTATTCGTTGCCGGAAGCGCCCTGTGCATCGCGCTTACTCAGCATGGTCATGTTCTCTGCGATGATTTCAGTCGCGTAACGCTTGATGCCATCCTTTTCCCAGCTACGCGTACGGAGTTTACCCTCGATGAAAACCATGTGGCCTTTTCTCAACTGGAGTTTCTCGGCCGCTTCAGCAAGTCCGCGCCAAAGCACGATGTTATGCCATTCAGTTTGATCCTGGCGCTGTCCCTCTTTGTTTTTGAAGTACTCGGTTGTAGCCAAAGGAAACTTGGCCACCATGACGCCTCCCTCCATGTGACGGTACTCGGGATCTTTACCCAGGTTACCAATCAGAAATACTTTGTTTACGCCTGACATGTGATTTTGGTTTAAGTGTTTCGCTTTTCGATTTCCGGAGAACAACGCTGCATCAAAATTAATCATTGCCGGCACTTTTCAAATTCCTGTCCATTAATCATCGCCGCTGCCAGTTTTCCAAAAAACGTGTCAACAGGCGCGGAAGTGCATAGCGGTCCAGTTCGGCTTGTTGAACATGTAAATAACCCGGCAAATCCGGAAGTACATCACAGGGAATCACCTGCAGACTGGCATGCAACTCCTGGTGGGAAAGCAAGTGCCTCAATCGAACAACCTGCCATTCACTCGTATTTACCTGTTTGTCAGTCCATCCGGGAAGCAAAAGAGGAGAGGGTATGGCCTCATCATCCGTTTCCAGGAGTGGAAACTCAAAAAGTCCTTGCCATATATCCTTACCGGTTCGTTGCCGAAGCAGGAGGCTTTGCCCATCGTGGAAGAAGAAATAATGCAAAAAACGTTGGCGGGTCTGATTTTTCTTCGATTTGACCGGAAATACTTCAACCGATCCATGGATATAAGCATGGCAAGCAAGGGAGAAAGGGCAGCAGTCGCAGGCCGGATTAGATGGTTTACAGACGGTGGCCCCCAGCTCCATCATGGCCTGGTTATGCTCGGCAGCATGGTCGGGGTCAAAGAGTGATGCCGCAATTTCCGCAAACTTCTTTTTACCAGGGTTGGAATCAATTGGAGTGGATTCTCCGGTGAAACGTGCCAAAAACCGGTACACGTTGCCATCAACCACGGGATAAGGTAAATCGAACGCAAAGGAACCAATGGCCGCTGCGGTATAATCACCAATCCCTTTCAATTTACGCAGCGCCTGATAATCAGCTGGAAAAACACCACTGTACTGATCTCTCACCTGCCTTGCGGCCTCGTGCAGGTTTCTTGCCCTGGAATAATACCCTAAACCCTGCCACAAGCGCAGTACTTCGTCCGGATGCGCATCGGCCAGCCGGACTATATCAGGGTATGCCTCCACAAAGCGCATAAAATACGGAAGTCCTTGATCCACACGAGTTTGTTGCAAAATAATTTCTGAAAGCCAGATTTTGTAGGGGTCCCGTGTTCCTCTCCAGGGCAGGACCCGGTGGTTTTTCTTATACCAATCCCTTAAAATCTTTGAAAACTCCTGATTCTCTTCCATCTGACGCGCAAAAATAATCAAGTAATATTTTGTAATTCAGACAGAAAGCATATCTTTGCATCCCCCAAATAGAATTTACAATTAATACGATAGTAAAATGACTAAAGCAGAATTAGTGAATGAAATCTCCACCAAAACGGGGATTGAAAAGGTAGCGGTTCAGCAAACTGTTGAATCCATGATGAAAGTGATCCGCAATTCGCTGATCAATAATGAAAACGTATACCTGCGTGGGTTCGGCAGCTTTATTGTAAAGAAACGTGCCAAGAAAACAGGTCGTATTATCACCAAGAATGCTACAATCATCATTCCTGAGCATTTCATTCCCGCCTTCAAACCTGCCAAAACTTTCACTGAGCGGGTTAAGAATGCACACACCAAGAAACCTGCCTGATAACAACCTATGAAAGGTGCACAGCTGAGGTATGTCCTCATTGCGGTCACCGTTCTTATTTCGGCGGTCCTGTACTTTGCGCCCTCTCAAATCAACAAAGGTGGAGAGGGACAGGAAACTCCAACAGAAGTAGGTTCGGACGGATTAGACGAAGAGGCCCTGCTGAATACAGCGAAAGCGTCTTTGGATTCCAACGAACGTGCGAACCTGGATTTCTTTGAGAAGTCACTGGAAAAAACCGGAGGTAAAGACACCTCTCTGCTCGATGGAATAGGTCGCCTTTGGGACAGGAACAGTATACCGGCGGCCTCCGCCATCTGGTTCGAGCGAAAAGCCAAAACTGCTCCTTCAGAGTTGACATTTCTGGATGCAGCCTACAGGTATTTCGATGCCTTCAGGATGGCGGGCGACAGTTCTTTGAAAGCTCTTTTCGTGACCAAGGCCATCGCCTGCTACGAAAAGGTACTTGAATTAAATCCGAAGAACCTGAACGCTAAGACTGACTTAGGCGCCTGTTATGCGGATGGCACGAGCGAGCCGATGAAAGGCATTATGTTGCTGCGGGAAGTAGTAACAGAAGACCCGAACCACGAGATGGCGCAATACAATCTCGGAATGCTGTCGGTGAAATCAGGGCAATTGGACAAGGCCATAGACCGGTTCAACAAGGTGCTGGAGATAAACCCCAAAAGGAACGAAGTCCAGTTCTTCCTCGGACAGGTCTGGCTGCAAAAAGGCGATACGGCAAGTGCGATTGTGCACTACGAAACATTCATCAGGAACGCCAGTTACGATGTATCAGATGTTGTCGCCTTGCTGAATGAATTGAAAAGAAATAAAAAATCAGATGGAGCGTAATCTCCCTCCTCAATAAAAACATTAAAAACATAGTATCATGCCATCAGGAAAAAAACGTAAGCGTCATAAAATGGCGACCCACAAACGTAAAAAGCGTTTAAGAAAGAATCGTCATAAGAAGAAAAACAGGTAGTCCTTTTTCCTGCAGCCCTGTGTCACGACGTGAAGTTAGCGCTTCGATTCGTTGTGCTTCTTTATGCGTACATTGCTGAAGCCGTTGTAAGCGAAGTTTTCGTTTGAAAAACAAAGACTTTCACCACAAACAACGGTAGCTCATCATGAATTATACCGCCTTTCGGGATGCTAAAGTCCAGAGGTTGTTTATTTATATACGTGTGATCAGTGCTGCTCCTTTTACAGGATGTATAGCTTATTTGGGCATTGAACAGCGAACTCATTATTGATTCTTCGTCGACCGAAGTGAACATCGCTTTGGTGGAGGAGAAACGGCTGGTAGAATTAAACAAGGAGAAGAAAGAAAACAACTTCTCTGTTGGCGATATCTACCTGGGCCGTGTTAAAAAGCTCATGCCTGCATTGAACGCGGCTTTTGTAGACATAGGCTACGAGAAAGATGCGTTTTTGCATTACCTGGACCTTGGGCCACAGATACAATCCCTTCTCAAGTTCATGAAACTGACCCAATCGGGTCAGCAGCAGGATGCCCTGCTGAACAATTTCGAACTGGAGGCCGATATCCAAAAGGCCGGAAAAGTGAGTCAGGTATTGCATCCAAATCTGCATGTCATGGTGCAGATTGCCAAGGAGCCCATTTCCAGCAAGGGACCACGCATCTCATCTGAAATCTCTTTCGCAGGCCGCTACCTTGTCCTTGTCCCCTTTTCGGATGTAGTGAGCGTATCACAGAAGATAAAAAGTTCGGCGGAGCGTCAACGCCTGAAACGCCTGGCTACATCCATCAAACCGCGCAACTTCGGTGTCATCGTGCGGACGGTGGCTGAAGGAAAAAAAGTTGCCGACCTGGACCGCGACATCCAGGACCTTGTATCAAAATGGGTTACCTTGCATGGACAACTCAAAGCTGCAACGCCTCCAGTCAAACTACTGGGTGAAATTGACCGGGCCTCCACCATACTTAGGGATTTACTCAATGCCAATTTCAATGCCATCCATGTCAACGATCCGCGCGTAGCTGATGAGATAAAATCCTATAT
>CAZPCA010000079.1:0-11927 GCA_964584995.1 uncultured Bifidobacterium sp. | reverse complement strand
GCGTCATCGCCGATGTGACCTGCGATATCGATGGCAGTATCCCCTCCACCACCAAAGCTACCACCATCGACGATAAGTTTTACGGATACAATCCCAACAGTGAAAAGACCGATGAACCGTTTGCACCTTCCACCATCACGGTCATGTCCATCGACAATCTTCCCTGCGAATTGCCCCGCGATGCTTCGGAAGGTTTCGGAAAGCACCTTATGGAGCGTGTAGTGCCCTTTCTTGTAGGGCCGGACGACGGTATCATCGCCCGTGCCACTATTGCTGCAGAGGGCGGGTTGACTGATCGATTTTCCTACCTGTCAGAATATGCGGAGGGTAGGGTATAAGCAGCAAAATCAAACGATGATAGTGTTTGTTACTCAAAGCGTATTAACTAAATAAATCATCGTAGACCCACATAGTTTTTGCCTTAAGTTCGCGCTCGAACACTTTGATATGTTTCATGTTCCGCTTTTTAGGTGCAATTCATTGCAGACATGATATTTTCTATGCTTCTGTTTGACGCAGGTAGGGCCGTGGATGAAGCATACAATCGCCCGATTCTCAGGAATACCGCCAAATACTCATTTTTAGATATTCTATAATCCAGGTTGAGTACTCTTCTTTATTTTTTAATTTTATTTCGTAGCTGAATTACAACCTGTCTTCGTCGAACCCAACATGTCTACGCTACTGTCTATACTTTTTTTCAAGAGGAAATTGAATTCACGCAGTTGCACAGCAGCGTTTGCCAAGAGAAAGTTGGTGTCGTTCAGATGCTTCCAGAATGGGAAGATGTGGATGATTGTTTCGTCGTTCTATGTTTTCTTTTTTTCAATGGTTAGTCATGCGGCCTCAGATACCGCACGCTGTCGGCAACTGGAGATACTGATTGAACAGGAACCCGATGAAAAAATTTGGAGGAAGTATCACGATGAGATGAGGAGCATAGTAGATCGTCGCCTATACAATTGCGATGTTTCTGATCAACTCTATAGGGTGTATCGCCGCTACCGATCTGTGGTGTTGAACAACCAGGCGATCTTATGTATGAGTGCAGCTCGAATAGACAGTGCATTGCTGCTTACCCGGCAAAGCCTCGCCATCAGGGAGCAACTCGGTGATAAACGCGGGGTCGGTGAATCACTGAACAATCTGGGAACCATCTATAACCGTAAGGGTGATATGCTTCAGGCTATTCGTTGTCTGCTTCGAGGTCTTGAAATTCAGGAGTCCATCGGAGACAGCATCTACATGACCTCCACGTTGCTGAACCTGGCTGTACTCTTCAATGACCTTGATGATACGGCGAGAGCCTCTGTTTTCGCTCAACGTGGTCTGGTCATGCAGTCTGCCCTCAACGATACATCTGGCATGGCCTTTATGCTGAATCTGACCGGTTCTTTAGAAGCCAGGAAAGGGCACTACGATACAGCCTTGAAAAAGCTGCTGCAAGGTCTTTTGTTACGTCAGCAAATTGCTGATAAGCTGGGGCAAGCCTATTCGCAGCTTGAATTAGGCAAGCTCTTTCAGGCCATGGGAATGCGCGACAGCGCTATGGTCCGTCATCAGGCTGCCCTCGTCCTGATGAATGAGTCGGGAGACCAGGAAGGAAAGATGGTCGCTGGAAAGTATTATGCCAATATGCTACTCATGCATGAGCAGATACCGGCAGCGCGTGCGGTCGCCGGCGAAGCCCTCATGCTTGCACGAAGCCTGGGTTACCCCGGTGATATCATGCAGATTTCAAGGATCCTCTATGAAGCTGCCCGAAAGAGCGGTAATACAGGCGAAGCACTTACTATGCTGGAACTATACGAAGCCATGCGCGACAGCACACGCAGTGATCGCGTGAAGCTGGAAGTGGCGAGAGCAGAGCTGCGCTTGGATTACGAAAAGAAGGCGGCAGCCGACAGTATGACGGCTATATTAGACAAGCGTGAATTGGCGGATGCCATGGAAAAGCAGAAGACCCAGCGTAACTATGCTATCCTGGCAGGAATCATTGCAGTGGCAGTTTCAATAGCTGCGTTCAGTCGCTATAAGCTCACCGGAGTGGTCGAGAAAGGACGGCTCCTGCAACAGATCAGTGAGATGAAAATGGAAAGGCTGCGTTCACAGATGAATCCACATTTCATCTTCAACGCTCTTAATGCCATCAACCGCTATATCATCCGCAGCGACAAGGAAACAGCGAGTGATTACCTGGTGAAGTTTTCAAAGCTTATGCGGCTGGTGCTTGAAAACTCCCGCTCCAATACGGTCACTCTTGCCAGTGAACTCGAAGCCGTCAAGTTGTACGTGGAGATGGAGCAACTGCGCTTTGACCATAAGTTCAGCTATAACGTAGAGGTGGCTCCAGGCGTCGAATCAGGCAGCATGCACATTCCTCCGCTGATATTCCAACCATATATTGAGAATGCCATCTGGCATGGTCTCATGCCGAAGGGCAGTCCGGGAAATGTGGTGCTAAGGGTAAAACGCCAGGGAGAATACTTGCTCTGTACCATTGAAGACGATGGCATCGGGCGCGAAAAAGCCACCGCAATGCGCAGCTCCACCCTCGGTCACAAACGCTCATGGGGGATGCAGATAACCAGTGAGCGTCTGAATTTCCAGAACGGAGAAGCTTCCGGCATCCACATCATCGACCTGCACGATGCAGAAGGCCAGCCAGCAGGTACCCGTGTCGATATCACCATTAAATTCACCTGAAATTCCCTGAACCATGAAATGCATTCTTGTTGACGACGAAGTATCCTGTACCGATGTGCTGCGCTGGCAGCTCGAAACCTATTGCGGGGAGATAGAGATACTCGCCGAATGCCATTCACCGACCGATGCCATTCAGAAAATCCAGGCACTCAAGCCGGAGCTGGTGTTTCTCGATATCGAGATGCCGGGGATGAATGCCTTTGAGTTGCTCGAAAAGCTGAAGCCCCTCAGCTTTGAAGTCATTTTCGTTACCGCATACAACCAGTTCGCTGTACAGGCCTTCCGTGAAAACGCCGTCGATTATTTGCTGAAGCCCACAGAGAAGAGCGATCTGGTGGCGGCCGTAAAGAAGGAAACCGAAAAGAAGAACGAAGCAGGCAATACCAAAATCGATACCTTGATCAGCATGTTCCGCGAGCAGATGAGCATGGGAAAAAAGATTGCCCTTCCAACCGGGGATGGTATCTCCTTCATCAATGTGGACATGATTGTACGCTGCGAAAGCGATAGTAACTATACCTATGTTTTTCTCTCAAATGGTGAAAAGGTTGTCATCACCAAAACCCTGAAGCAGATTGAAGAGGCGCTGGCAGAATATCCTTTCTACCGAGTGCACCAGTCACACCTGGTCAACCTCAACCACATTGTCAAGTTCGCGCGCGACAGCGGTGGATACCTGGTCATGAGCGACCGGGCGACTATCACCGTAGCCCGTCAGCGCAAAGACGGCCTCATGGAACTCTTTTCCCGCCTTTGATCAGACCAAAACACAAGAGCATAAGCCCGGATCTTCCAAGGTCCGGGTTTTTTATTGTCCGTGTTTGCGTGGATTGACAGCGTTCCGGTCAATACCATGTGGTACATCTGCCGGATTCTTGAAGGAATGACCAAATACTCAGAAAAAGTGCGAGGGTGCTCAAATCGGTATACGGTAGGGGCAGGGCGGGGGTAGTTTTGCTTCATCAAATCAAACAAACAACAACAACAACCAACCAAATAAACAAACAACCAAAAAACAAACACCATGAAAAACACCATCACCTTCCGCTCCTTGTTCCTCGCCCTTGCAGGACTTCTCATCGTGAACACCCAGCTGTTCGCCCAACTTCCCTGGTTCACCAGCACCACATCGCTGACAACGGCTACACGCTACATGGAGGCCGTTGACATGATCTCTTCCGGAGGCAGTATGTTCACCGCCGGTACTCGTACCAATGTGAACGGCACCTACGATCTGATCGTGGCCAAGTACAACTCCTCCGGTATCCTGCAGGCCAGTGCTACGCGCAACCTGGCCAACTTCGACGAGGTTCCCGTAAAGATCAAGTCCGATGCCAGCGGCAACATCTATGTGCTGAGCACCGCCAACACTTCGGCCACCAATACCGACCTGTGGCTGGTGAAGTACAATGCTTCCCTGGTGTTCCAGTGGTCGGTCACCTTGACGGCGACAAGCACCAGCAACGAGAAAGCTGTGGATATGGCCGTGAGCGGATCCAGTGTGTACATCATTGGTAATACCGTGAGCACTGCCAGCGGCAGCAACATCCTGACGGCCCGTTATACCACTGCCGGCATACTGTCTAACCAGACCAACTTCCAGTTTGCTGCAACGGCTAATGATGAAGTGGCTACGGGTGCCCACTTCGACGGCACCTCACTGTACGTGACCGGTTACTACAACAACGGCAGCAACCTTGACGGCCTCGTGTTGAAATACTCTTCAACCCTCGGATTATCCTACAGCACCGCATGGTCTCCTTCCGCTACAGCAGCCACCAACGATGCGTTCAATGCGATTGTGGGCGATGCCACCTCCCTCTATGTGGCGGGTTATACCACCAGCGGCACCATACCGACCAAGGACATGGTAGTGGTCAAGTTCAGCAAGAGCACCGGCGCCTTCAGCAATCAGAGCATCCGTTCCACCACCAGCAACGAAGAGTTCACACACATCGTCATGAACAACACCGACCTGTATGCTCTGGGTAATGTAGCCAAGAGCGGCAACAAGAACTATGTGCTGGTACACAAGTACACCAATACGCTTGCAGTCGCTGCAGCTCCCTGGCCCCGCACCTACAATCCCGGCTCGGACAGCTACATGGGCTATGACCTGGAAGTGAAGAGCAGCGGCGCGGTACTGGTGGCAGGCACAGTATTCAAGACCAGCACATCCGGTATCAACTACACGGCTTCAATGGCCCTGATGTACAACGCAAGCGGTGCCACACTTCAGGAATACGTGTGCAGCAACAACGTAGGCTGTAACACACTGGAAACATCCGCCAAAGCCGGTCTGTTCTACGGCAGCTACGACAGCGACATCGCTATCTGCGGAGGACACATGGCCTGGTCGTCCACCATCGCCAACAGCAAAGCCAACCGCATCGAAATCTGGGGCACACTGATCACACCAACCGAGCCCGGCGACGATACCCCGGCACAAAGCACCCAGCGTGTATTGCAGTCAGACAGCAAGGAAGTGGTGTACACCTTGTTCCCGAACCCTGTGAGCAGCGAGCTGCAGGTAAGTGGAGAGGAGATGGCCGCAGAGGTGATGATCTTCGATCTGAACGGTCGCCTGGTGCGCCAGCTGACCGCAGGAGCCGCCAGCTTCAGCGTAGACGTGAACGACCTTCAACCCGGACAGTACGTCATCCGCATCAACGGCGAGCAAGGCCAGAGCAGCCAGAACTTCGTGAAGATGTGATGTGACACATTTAAAAAATTGAAGAGGAGCCGTCCCGTAAGACAGCTCCTCTTTTTAATTTGAATGAAATTGAAAAGCTTTTCAGGTATGTTCGTTCGTCAGGTCTTTCAGACGTCCAATCATCTCAGCAGGCGAGGTGGCTCCGAATACCGTATTGCCCGCGACGAGGATATCGGCCCCGCAACGTACGAGCTCGGCGGCATTGTTCAGATCTACGCCACCATCGATTTCGATTTTCGCCCCGGAATGCTTTTGCTCGATGAGTGTTTTAAGCGCAGTGACTTTTGAAAAGGTATTCCGGATGAATTGCTGTCCCCCAAAACCCGGATTGACAGACATCAGCACCACCACATCGATCATGTGGATCACTTCTGACAGTACGGAAACAGGAGTATGTGGATTGATAGCGACTCCGGCAAGAACACCCAGCTGTCGCATGCGCTGAATGGTGCGATGAAGGTGGGTGCAGGCTTCGTAATGCACAGAGATAATCGCTGCACCGGCATCGGCAAAAGCGGAAAGGTACTTATCGGGCTCCACGATCATCAGATGCACATCGAGTGGCTTCCGTGCAGCATGTTTGAGTGGTTTCATCACAGGAAAACCGAAGGAGATGTTAGGAACAAAAACACCGTCCATGATGTCCACATGAAACCAGTCGGCCCGGCTTTGATTGATGAGCTGGATGTCACGGTGCAAATGACCGAAGTCGGCAGAGAGAATCGAGGGGGCTATCAGTACGGACATAAGTGTGCAAGGTACCACAAAGTTCGAAAAAACAGGGATACACTGCGCCCGGAAAACCCTGAAACGGAAAATCCCCGCGACAAGCGCAGGGACTTCCTTCTAAACCAAAAACCAGAAATATCAACCCAAATAGGTCTTCAGGATCTTGCTCCTGGAGGTATGCTTGAGGCGGCGAATCGCCTTTTCTTTGATTTGCCGTACACGCTCTCTGGTAAGTTCGAAGCGCTCTCCGATTTCTTCCAAGGTCATGGGCGACTCATTGAGTCCGAAATACAGACGTATTACATCGGCTTCACGAGGGGTAAGGGTAAATAAGGCACGCTCGATTTCACGGCGCAATGACTCTGTGATAAGATTGTATTCCGGTGAGGGGGCATGTTCTTCGCCGGGCATGATATCCATCAGAGTTGAGTCTTCACCCTGAATGAGGGGGGCATCCATGGATACATGGCGGCCAGAACTGCGCAGGGTGTCCAACACGTCGTCAATAGGGATGTTCAAAGCAGTAGACAGTTCTTCGTTGGTGGGCTCACGCTCGAACTCCTGTTCAAGTTGTGCGAAGGCACGATTGATCTTGTTGATGAAGCCGATTTTATTAAGCGGCAAGCGGACGATACGCGCCTGTTCAGCCAATGCCTGAAGGATGCTCTGACGAATCCACCATACAGCGTAGGAGATGAATTTGAATCCGCGAGTTTCGTCAAAGCGTTGAGCCGCCTTGATGAGACCTACATTGCCTTCGTTGATAAGGTCGCCAAGGGTGAGTCCCTGATTCTGGTATTGCTTCGCAACGGAAACGACGAAGCGAAGATTCGCCTTAGTAAGCCTTTCCAGGGCTGTACGATCACCTTCCTTGATGAGGCGGGCGAGTTCTACTTCCTGTTCCGGACGCAGCAGCTCTACCTTGCCAATTTCCTGCAGGTACTTGTCTAAAGAGGCAGTTTCACGGTTCGTTACCTGCTTGGTAATTTTAAGTTGTCTCATGTTGTGGGGACCAGATTGTTGTTGCCTGCGAAACGCTCAAAGAGAAAGCCTGGTTGCAAAGCCATGGTTAAGCCCCCGTTTAGTTTTTGTAAGTTTCCGGCAGTCCTTAACAAAAAATGCCGTTTTCGAAAAAATCAAGTCCGATTCGACCTATTTTCTTACACTCCTCTTAAATGAAGAAAGCCCGCACATTATGCGGGCTTTCAATTATTTAACCTAAAAGGTGCAATTCTTAGTCCTTCGGAGTTACACGTTCCGGACGCTTTTCGAGCAAAACCTTACGACTCAGGCGATACTTACCTGTTTTCTTGTCTATCTCGATAAGCTTGACTTTGATCATCTCTCCCTCCTTCAATACACCTTCCATGCTGGCAAGACGTTCGTTGGAGATTTCGGAGATATGAAGCAAACCGTCTTTGCCGGGCATGAATTCAACGAATGCACCAAAGGTGGTGATGGTTTTCACCTTGCCTTCGTAGACCTCTCCAACTTCAGGCTCGGCTACGATGGCCTTAATGCGTGACAATGCTGCATCGATACAGGCCTTGTCCGGTGAGGCGATTTCCACGTGACCTTCGTTGTTGATTTCTTCGATGGTGATGGTAGTACCAGTGAGTCGCTGAATCTCCTGGATGATTTTACCGCCCGGTCCGATGATGGCTCCAATGAACTCCTTCGCCACACGCAACTTAACGATGCGCGGTGCATGGGGTTTGTAGTCTTCAGCAGGAGCGGAGATAGTTTTACCCATCTCACCCAAAATATGCAAACGTCCGGCACGTGCCTGCTCGAGCGCCTGCAACAGGATGTCGTAGGGCAGACCGTCTACTTTCAAATCCATTTGGCAGGCACAAATACCTTTTTCGGTACCTGCCACTTTGAAGTCCATATCGCCCAGGTGATCTTCGTCACCAAGGATGTCACTCAATACGGCGAAGTTGCCCTTGCCGTCGGTGATGAGTCCCATGGCGATGCCAGACACCGCAGATTTGATTTTCACCCCTGCATCCATCAGGGCCATACTGCCTGCGCATACTGTGGCCATGGAAGATGAACCGTTCGACTCCAGGATATCGGAAACGATACGCACGGTGTAAGGATTCACATCCTCGTCGGGCAGATTGCCGTGGCCCACTTCACGGCGGCTTTGTCCGCGGTTGGGCTTCACCTCACCGGTGCTGAAGCCGGGGAAATTGTAGTGCAACATGAACTTGTTTGTGCCCTGGTACATGGCCTGGTCCACAATCTGTTCATCGAGTTTGGTGCCAAGGGTAACCGTGGTGAGCGATTGGGTTTCTCCACGGGTGAAAACGGACGAACCGTGCGCTGAGGGCAGGTAGCCGATTTCTGACCAGATCGGACGGATATCGGTGAGACCACGTCCGTCAAGGCGGATACGCTCCTTCAGAATCATGTCGCGCATCGCATCGTACTCCACATCGTGGTAGTATTTCTTGATAAGGCCTTCTTTTTCTGCTCGCTCTTCATCACTGAAGGTAGCGAGGAATTCTTTGAGCACTTCCTTGAAGCCGATCTTACGCTCGTGTTTATTGGGGTTGCAGCGACGGGCTACAGCATAAACCTTGTCGTAGGTTTCGCGGCGCACCTTCTCGCGCAGTTCTTCGTCATGGGTCTCATGGTTGTATTCGCGCTTCTTGGTACCCAGCATCTCCGCCAGGTCCGATTGCGCTTTGCACTGCAGCTTGATGGTTTCATGCGCGAGGCGGATGGCTTCGGCCATGTCCTTTTCCTGGACTTCGTCGCATTCGCCTTCTACCATCAGGATGTCTTTGGAAGTACCGGCAACGATCAGGTCGATATCGGCTGCGTCCAATTCAGAAATACGGGGGTTGATCTTGAATTCGCCGTTGATGCGGCAAACACGCACCTCGGATACCGGACCATTGAATGGGATATCGGAAATGGTGACGGCTGCGGAAGCGGCAAGCCCTGCAAGTGAATCCGGGGCTACTTCCATATCGGCGGAGATCAGGGTGACAGCAAGCTGAATATCGGCATGGTAATCTTCCGGGAAGATGGGACGCAATGCGCGGTCGATAAGGCGGCTGACGAGGATTTCGGCCTCTGTAGGACGGGCCTCACGACGAAAGAAGGAGCCGGGAATACGACCGGCAGAAGCGAACTTTTCCTGGTAATCTACCGTGAGCGGCAGAAAATCGACACCTGCCTTCGCTTCTTCGGAAGAAACGACTGTGGCAAGCAGCATGCAGTTGCCCTGGCGGACAACTACGGAGCCATGGGCCTGCTTGGCCAAGCGGCCTGTTTCAATGATAATTTCTCTTCCATCCGGTAGAAGAGTACTGATAGTGGTTGCTTTTGACATTGTTGACAGCTTTAAATGATATAACGTCTGATGAATGAGATCTGTGTAAGGAGGGATGCTGGAATTTATACGTCGGGTATTTGCCAAACAGTGCCGATTTCCTCCAATAAAAAAAGGCAATACTGAGATTGCCTTTTTTTGAGATGCCTGCTCTGGGCAGTTTATTTACGGATGCCGAGCTCGCTGATAATGGCCCTGTAACGGGTGATATCTGTTTTGTACAGATAATCCAGCAAACTGCGACGTTTACCTACCAGCATGATGAGGGCACGCTGAGTGGAAAAATCTTTTTTGGCACCTTTGAGATGATCGGTAAGGTGATTGATGCGCTCGGTGAACATAGCGATTTGCGCTTCCGCAGAACCGGTGTTGGTTTCGGTGTTACCGTGCTTTTTGAAGATAGCCTTCTTCGAATTTGTATTTAACAACATGGTGTAATTTCCGCTTTAATTTACTTTTCGGGAGGGCAAAGGTACAAAAGCTATTTCGATTCAACAAGGAATAATACGATGTTTTTAACATTTCACCCGGCATTTCTTATTTGTATTAATAAATTGTAAATCAATGTAATACAATTAATACGATCGGGCTGGGTATACGCTGAAGGTGATTCCCGTTATCAGGGTATATCAACCATGGAAGCGATGATCACCAGGGCAATTCCAGAAAAAGAGGTATTGTACAATCCATAGCGGCAGCATCCGTTTCCAGGTCAAAGGTGAGAAAAGTGGTATCCTGCAGCGGTTCCGGGTCCATGAAAAGTGAGACGATGTGCAGCGCATCATCTTCTTTCTCTTCCGGGTAAATTCCTTCTGCATCGGGTTTAAACCACTTTCGATACACTTCACCGATGCTGAGGATCTTGTGAGGCATTTCCATCACCAACGGACATGCTGCGTCATCGTGAGGATAGCTTGCAAACAATGAGGCAGAGGATGAGTCATCCCTGGCGCCATCGCGCCATTGTAAGGTCTTGGACATAGGATAAAAATTGAATGGCAAAGCTATTTCCTACCATTGGAATATTACCATGGAGAAATACGTACAGTCGTTTACAAATGCTGCAAACGATTAACGAAAATCATCAATGACTGAAATAGCCCAGCACCTGACCGAGTTTAGACTTCAACTCCGTGCGCGGAACGATGAAATCCAGGAATCCATGCTCCAATACAAACTCAGAGGTCTGAAATCCTTTAGGCAGGTCTTTACCGATAGTCTCTTTCACCACTCTGGGCCCAGCAAAACCAATGAGGGCTCCGGGCTCGGCTATGTTCAGGTCGCCCAGCATCGCGAAAGAAGCGG
Organism: uncultured Bifidobacterium sp.; assembly: GCA_964584995.1. Taxonomy (GTDB): domain Bacteria; phylum Bacteroidota; class Bacteroidia; order AKYH767-A; family OLB10; genus JAJTFW01. The sequence continues at coordinate 1,128 of CAZPCA010000079.1, read as the reverse complement.
TCACGCCTCCGGTGGTCGGATCGGTGAGAAAAGAGATGTAAGGAATACCAGCCTGCGAAAGTCGGGTCAGCTTGGCGGATGTCTTCGCCATCTGCATCAGCGAAAACGCAGCTTCCATCATACGGGCTCCCCCCGACTTGGAAATGATCATGAAAGGCGTCTTGTGTTCGATGGAGTAATCAATGGCCCTCGCAATTTTTTCACCCATGACTGAACCCATGGACCCCCCGATGAACTTGAAGTCCATACAGGCAATGGTGATCGGAAAACCGTGCAGCGTACCGGTGGCCGTACGGATGGCGTCGCGCAAGCCGGTCTTTTTCTGCGACTCCAGTAGCCGTGCATCGTACTTCCGGGTGTCCTCAAAATGCAAGGGGTCACCTGAAGTCATATTTTCGTTGAGTTCGGTAAACTTGTGATCGTCAAAGAGTAAAGCAAAATACTCTTCGCTTCCTATCCGCTCGTGGTACTGGCATTTGCTGCACACCCAGAAATTGTCTTCATGTTCCTGGGAGGGTAGAATCGCCTTGCAGGACGGACATTTATACCACAATCCTTCCGGCGTTTCTTTCTTCTCATGGGTGGCGGTCGTAATGCCTTCTTTTATTCGTTGAAACCAACTCATAGTGTATCGTGATAAGGTTGGATAAGATTTAAAAAGGAATGCTACAGCCGGCAGACCGATGTCTGCTCAGCTCAGAACGCATCAGGCGATGGTGACTTCCGGACAGAGATAAACGTCCTGAATGGCATTGAGCATCTGGACGCCCTCCTGGAAGGGCTTCTGGAAGGCCTTGCGTCCGGAAATGAGTCCCTGTCCGCCGGCACGCTTGTTCACCACAGCAGTAGTGACTGCTTCCGCCATATCGCTGGCGCCCTTGCTTTCGCCTCCTGAATTGATGAGGCCCATGCGTCCCATGTAGCAATTGGCTACCTGGTAGCGGCAAAGATCTATAGGATGGGCGGAGCTGAGTTCCTCGTACACCTTCTTGTGCGTTTTGCCAAAGTTGATAGCGGTATAGCCTCCGTTGTTGGTGGCGAGTTTCTGCTTGATGATATCGGCCTGAATGGTTACGCCCAGGTGATTGGCCTGACCAGTAAGATCAGCCGATGTATGGTAATCGACCC
>CAZPCA010000078.1:7650-12346 GCA_964584995.1 uncultured Bifidobacterium sp. | reverse complement strand
GCCAAGATCGACAATAGGGAGCGGATTGAATACCGCATTCATGGTATCCGCCCCCGTACAACCATCAGTTTCTACCTTGACCCAGTACGTTCCGCTTGCGGTGATGTCAAGAGTAGAATTGGTGGAATTGTCTTGCCAAAGAAAGTCGGCACCAGGGAAACTGCCCGGATTGAGGGTAATGAGATTGCCGGAGCAAGTGGTGATGTCAGCACCCAGATCGGGATCAGGTGTTGAGATAATCTGAATGGTCTTGGTAATGGTGTCAGAGAGCAGGCCCTGCCAAACTACCAATTGTACATCAAAGCTGCCACCTTGTGCGAATACATGCTGAGGGTTGATCAGCGTGGAAAAGTTCGCTGTGCCCGATGCAGGGTCGTCAAAATTCCACCGGACACTATCGGGAGCAGGGAAGATGGTCGTGAAATTAGTAGCCAGTCCGGAACAAGTGTCCTGGTAGCTGAAATCGGCTACAATGAAAAAGTTTTGAATGAAGTTAGGTAAGCCATAACCGGAGCTGCGCCCCCCAAGCGATAAAGAGGCTGGAATGAATCCGGCAGCACTGCCGGCAACACCAGGTTGTTGGATTTCCGCAAGCGAGGTGCTTTGGAATTGACATACATAGATCTTGCCGTTGGGAGCGAGTTGTAAGGCTCCGATAAGTCCGGGTACCGTCCCGATAGACTGACCTGAGGCAATGACGGCAGCAGGACTGCCGGCTGCCAGGTCATATTGAAAAATCTCGCCGGGATTGGAGGTTGTGCCAATATACAGGAAGCGGTTGTCCGAGGAGAATTCAAGGCCATAGACCTGTGGGGTGAAGTTGAGGGTAAGGGCATTGCTCAGAACTCCGGATATGTTGTTGAAGTCGAAGACCTCGGTCTGCCGCAAACCGCGGATCGCACATGCCACCTTTTGCGCATCGGGAGAGGCTTTCAGGTACCCGTGTGAATTGGCGAAATTACCTCCGTGTACTGCCCCGATGTTGGTGGTCACCGGTGTGGTGGAAATGCCGGTAGGGGTGATGCGGAAGGCATAGAAGTCGCTGTTATTCCATCCATGAACCATTAGCCATACATCGATACCATTGGCATGCCGTATGGCGGTGAGTTTTTCAGTGACAGGTGTGATCAGAGGTACATTCTTTACGGACACGTCGCCCAGCCCTCCGTCCAGACTCATGTCCACCTCCGAGTAATTCAGTCCGCGGGGGCCGCCGTTGGTGTCGACAGTGAAAATGTAATACCGGGACGGATTCTGCGGAATAGGAACTATGATGGCGGTTTGTGTGGCCGCTCCATCGCCATTGAGTCCGCTGCCTCCGGGCATCGGACTGTGGTTTCTGTTCCAAACTTCCTTGCCATTGGTATAAAAAAGCAGGTTACCAGCCGCATCGGATATAGTGGCACAGCCCTCAAACGCACTCATAGCACCATTGAGCAGTGGGGCAGGAGGATTGCTACTGAAATCGAGTCCGGCCTGGTTGCCGAAATACCAGAAGCGGTCGAAACCGTTTTGCGCCCTGAGCGAGCCGCTCGTGTGAAGCAGTACCAGGAGGAATAAGAACTTGGACACACGTTTCATTTATGCAAAAATGCTAAAATCAGCCGGGTGAAAAAAGTATTTTCCCTACCAATAAGCACCGGAAGTCAAATTATTACACGTGTTACGCAGAATGCCGCTAACCGGGCACTGATTAAAGCCGGAGGCTTGACTACTTTTGTGCCAAATACTGCTTATGAAGAACTTCCTTGTTTCCCTGGTGTGCGGCGTGCTGCTGACCGGTATGTGTTGCGCTCAGACATCCGGTGTGATCTGTGATTCCGTACCCGGCGACCCGCTGCGCGCGCGCATCTATACCCTTGAAAACGGACTGAAAGTGTACATATCGGTGTATAAGGATGAGCCCCGCTTCCAATCAATGATTGGTATCAAGGCCGGTTCCAAGCACGATCCGGCCGACCATACCGGATTGGCGCATTACCTCGAACATATGCTGTTCAAAGGAACGGATGTGTATGGTACCCGCGATTTCGCCATGGAAGCGCCCCTGCTGGATACCGTTTTCGCGTTGTACGAGCGCTACGGTGCTACGACCGATTCCATGAAGCGTAAAATGATTTACCGGCAGATAGATTCCATTTCAGGCATCGCCGCCACGTTTGCCATTCCGAACGAATTCGATAAGATGATGGCCGGAATGGGCGTGACCGGCGTCAATGCCTACACCTCCAACGAACAGACAGTCTACATCAACAATGTGCCATCCAATCAGCTGGAAAATTTTCTGACAGTGGAAGCTGAACGCTTCCGAAATCCTGTTTTCCGGCTGTTCCACACAGAGCTGGAGGCGGTTTACGAGGAGAAGAACCGCTCGCTGGACAACGATAATTCCAAGATCTATGAACAGCTGTTTGCAGGATTATTCGAAAAGCATCCTTATGGTACACAAACAACGATCGGTACGGTTGAGCACCTTAAGAATCCTTCTCTTAAAGCAATACGAGAATACTTCAATACGTATTATGTGCCCAATAACATGGTCATCGCTCTGAGCGGAGATATCGATCCGGAGCTGGCCATACGTCTCATTCGGGATAAGTTCGGTAAATATGCTTCCAAACCTGTTCCTGAATTCAAAGTGCCGCAGGAGCGCTTCATAAAAATTCCGGTGGTGAAGAATGTGTACGGTCCGGATGCGGAAAGCCTGGTGATGGGCTTCCGTTTCAAAGGAGCTGCATCTCCGGATGCTGACCTGCTCACCGTGGTGGACTATATACTTTCCAACGGACAGGCCGGTTTACTGGATATCAATCTCAACAAAAAGCAGAAAGTGCTGAGTGCATCTTCTTCCGTAGATATCATGAAGGATTATAGTATACACATGCTCAATGCACGGCCGCGTGAAGGCCAGACCCTTGAGCAGGTGCGCGACCTGTTGATGGAGCAGATCATGGAACTCAAGATGGGGAATTTCCCCGACTGGTTACTCGATGCTGTGGTCATGCAGCTACGGCTGGAGAATGAACGGGCTTATGAAAGCAATATGCGCCGGGCGAGTGCCATGTTGAATACCGAACTGGACGGGGTGTCCTACCGTGATGCGGTGAACAGGATCGACAGGATATCCAAAATCAACAAACAACAAGTCATCGATTTCGTGCGCACCTGGTACGGCGATAATTATGTGGTGGTGTTTAAACGGACCGGCGAAGACGAGAACGTGGTCAAAGTTTTGAAACCCGCCATTACACCAGTAGCGACCAACCGCGATTTGCAGTCGGATTTTGTTAAACGCATACTGAACGCTGAAACGCCTTCTGTAAAGCCAGTCTTTGTCGATTTCAGTAAAGTCATTCAGCAGGGGAAACTCAAAGCCGGAGTACCTGTGTTCATGGTGCAAAATACCGAGAACTCCCTCTTTTACCTTACCTATACCTTTGAAATGGGTGCCGCTCAAGACAAGCGCTGGCCTTTGTTGATGCAGTATATGAACTATATGGGGAATGGAAAGTACGATGCACCTGCGCTGCAGGAGCAGTTCTACAAGTTGGGCTGCTCTTTTTCCGCCTCCTCTGGAGAGGACGAACTCAGCGTTTCATTAAGCGGCTCACACCAGAATTTTACCGATGCATTGATTCTGTTGGAAAGCATGATGTCTTCACCAGTTGCGGATGAAGCCGCCCTGCAGAACCTCATAGATGACATTTTGAAGCGACGTAGCAATGCGAAATTGAATAAAAGTGAAATTTTGGGCCGCCTGAATGCTTTCGCAAGGTATGGAGCGGAAAATCCATCCACATGGATACTTTCTGAAGCAGAACTGCGTGCCGTGAAGGGGCAAGAGCTGGTTACTCTACTACGCAATCTAAGCGGCTATGTGCATAGGGTAGATTATTATGGCCCTGCTGATAGTACGGTGCTCATGTCTTCACTTGCAAAGTTCCATAAATTGCCAAGGGGACTACAATCTGTTCCCAAAGGAAAGCAGTTCATTGAACAGTCCACCGATGACGCCACCATTTATTTCGTGAACTACGAGATGAAACAGGCCGAGTTGAATTTCTTATCTAAGGGAGGTAGCTATAATGTTGAAATGACCGCTCCGGTACAAATGTTCAACAGGTACTTCGGCGGCGGTATGTCCTCTCCCGTATTCCAGACCTTGCGCGAGAGCAAGGCGCTGGCGTATTCAGTAAGTGCCCGTTACAGCTCTCCTTCACGACCGGATCGTTCCTATTTCATGACGGCCTATATCGGCACACAAGCCGACAAATTGCCTGAAGCTACAGCAGGCATGATGGAGTTGTTGCAGGAAATGCCCCTTTCGGAAAAAACATTCGCACAAGCGAGAGAGGGAGCTTTACAGGGAATTGCTACTGATCGTTTGACAAAAACGGAAATACTCGGTGCCTACCACGGGTGGAGGAAATTCGGTCTGCAGGAAGATTACAGACGTATAACATACACCCGTCTCAGTGAAATGGAACTCAACAAGGTGAACGATTTTCATGCCGAATTCCTTAAAGGAAAAAAATACCGTTTGACCCTTATCGGTAACAAGGAAAAACTGGATATGGCTAAACTCGCACAGTACGGTACGCTGAAAGAACTTACGCTGGAAGAGATCTTCGGCTATTGATACGTGAAACCGCAGTAGCCCCGATCAACGGTAGCGTTGTAGGATGTCTTCCAGTTG
>CAZPCA010000078.1:0-7550 GCA_964584995.1 uncultured Bifidobacterium sp. | reverse complement strand
CGTGAAACCGCAGTAGCCCCGATCAACGGTAGCGTTGTAGGATGTCTTCCAGTTGACGCGCCTGCACCACACCGGATTGGCGCCACACCACTTCTCCGTCTTTGAAGAGGATCAGCGTCGGCACACCTTGTATCCGGTAGGCTGATGCTACTGCCGGATTCTTGTCTACATCCACCTTAAGGATATGCGCCGAGGTTCCGATCGTGTTCTTGACCTGGTCGAGGATAGGCGCCATCATTTTACACGGACCACACCATTCTGCGAAAAAATCCACGAGCACCGGCTTGCCCGAATTAATCAATGACTGAAAATCGTTTTTGGAAGAAAAGGTACTCATGGCTTGGATTGAATTTTATTGTAGCGAGTTTCAGAGATGGCAGCTGCAGATGATTTTCTTCTTCGGCAAGTGCCATCATAGCAGGAGCAGAGCGGTTTATAGGACAGATAGAGCAGTGCTATACCTGGGGTCAGGAAAATGTATTGCTCTGATTTTACGGCCTGGACCAGGATAGTGATGGAAAGTGTTGCCTGTAGTACTCGTATGAATATCATTTCGTCACGTTCTTTTGTTTCTTTTGGAATAAGCATTTGCCTTGCCCAGGGTTGCAGCAAGGTCCTCGGCTTTCTGCAATAGCCTGACTACTTCGTTTGAAACCAAAGTGTAATTGATTTGCAGTCCATCTCTCTCGGTAATGAGTATACCATACTTGCGGAGGTGTGCGAGATGATGCGAAACAAGTGATTGCTCGCTTTTAGTCTTCTTGCAGATTTTTGTCACGTTCAAGGATTTTTTCTCATCTAGGAGCAGAATGATTTCTGCCCGTAGGGGATGGCCAATGAGTTTTAAAAAACCTGAAGCAAGTAAAACAGTGGAACGTTTGGTTGCCATAGTACAAAGAAAATTATGGTAAAGGGTATTGGGTGTAATATTTGTAACAAAACGGAATGATGGTAATCAGTCGAGGACTATTTGTTCTCCTTCGATTTCCTTTTGAAGTATCTTTTAAATAAGAAGTTGCTCCGCATAGCCTCCAGGTTTTCATTGAGCAATTGAGTGCTCGTGCCAAGATTAGCGAATGCGACTTTCATATCGCCAGCCATGACTGTGTCTCTGGCAAGTACGCCCAATGGTCCTGGAGTGATATTGAGGTCTTCCATGAATGCGTGCAGGTGATGCAATGCCAGTTTGGCAGTGTCGGAAGCTGCTTTCAGGTTCTCTACGGTTAATTCGAAATTCCTTGCCGTGCTGTCATCGGCCAAAACCTTTCCGGCCATGCCGCGACCGGATTGGATTTCACTGAGCAGGAATTCAGCTTCGGAAGTCAGTCGTCCCGCAACGGTGGAAGCGGATTCGATGTTCTGTAGGGTGCGGCGTATGTTCTCTGCTGCCATCGAATCGGCCAGCATATCCCAAAGTGGTGTACTCTCGTAAATTTTACGCGTAATTTTTTTCAGATCGTTCGTGATTTCCAACACGTTCTCGTTGGTAGTGTTGAGCGTGCGCATCATCTGATCGGTTTCAACAGCCGATCGTGACTGAATAGTATCTCTTTCTTCAACGAAACCTAAGATTCCGGCAGGCGTGGAAATATTGATTAACTTGTTACCCATCAAACCGTCGGAACCGATTTCTGCAAGGGAATTTTTTCGGATGTATCGCCGTGCATCTTCTTTTATTACCATCTGAACGATTACACTGGTATCACTTTCAATCGTAATTTGTTTGACTGTTCCAATGGTAATGCCCGCAAACCGTACATTGTTACCGGTGATAAGGCCATTGACATTATTGAAGCGCACATAGACAGAAATGGTTTTGTGGAACAGGTTTTTTTTTGTACCTATGAGATACAGTGAAATAATCAGCAGGGTGGTGCCCGTAAGTACGAATAGGCCGAGTTTTATCTTTTGAGAGGTCTTTTCCATGATTAGGCAAAGAAGGGTTGTATGACAGGGTCTTTGGACTGGCTCAATTCATCGTAGGTTCCTTCGGCGTAACACACGCCATCCGATAATACCGTAATGCGGTTGGCCACAATCCGTACACATCCCATGTCGTGTGTGATGATGATCGAGGAAGTATTGTAGCGGTGCTGTATATCCACAATCAGCCGGGAAATTTCTCGTCCGGTGATAGGGTCAAGGCCGGTAGTCGGCTCATCGTATAAAATGATATCCGGCTTGAGGATGAGTGTACGTGCGAGTCCGATACGTTTTCGCATTCCTCCGGACAACTCGGAGGGCATGAGGTCGATGGCATGCCTGAGTCCTACATTATCGAGCGCTTCGAGCACAAGGGCTTCAACTTCTTCTTTGTCTTTGTTGATCCAATGTCTGCGAAGAGGAAATTCCAGGTTCTCGCGCACAGTCATGGAGTCGTACAGGGCTGAACTCTGAAAAAGAAAGCCGATTCTAACGCGTATATGGTCCAACTCTTCCTGGTTCAGCTCCGGAATATTCTTGCCGAAAACCTCAACATTACCGCTATCTGGCTGCAACAATCCCACCATGCATTTGATCAGGACTGATTTGCCGGATCCGCTTTTCCCCAGTACTACAAGGTTTTCGCCCTTTAGCAAATCAAGGTCAAATCCCCGCAATACATGGTTGTTCCCGAATGATTTGAACAGTTTACGGGTGCTTACCATGATGGAGGCATCCGCTGCAACGGCCAATGGTTTTTTTGTTTCTTCCTGTGATTGCATATCAGGTGAGTCCCATTAAATCCGCTATTTGCACCGCTATAAGGTCCAGTATGAAAACAACAAGTGAAGATACAACGACGGCTGAATTTGCTGCCAATCCTACACCTTCGGTACCTTTGTTCGAATTGTATCCCTTATAGCAGCCGATAATGCCGATGGCAAATCCGAAGAAATACGTTTTGATGAGTGCAGGCAATACATCCCCGAATGCCAGCGAGTCAAAGACTTCGAAAAAATACAATTGGAGACTTACCACATCTTTAATGTTGACGCCGAGATAGGCGGCGTAAAGCGATATGAGGTCGGCCAGTACGACCAGAATGGGTAACATGAATGTACATGCTGCAACCCGTGTAACAACAAGGTATTTGAACGGGTTGGTGCCACTTACCTCCATGGCGTCGATTTGCTCGGTCACTTTCATGGAGCCTAATTCTGCACCGATGCTGGAACCTATTTTACCAGCACAAATCAGAGCGGTGATAACAGGGCCGATTTCCCGTATCATAGAAAGAGCCACCATGGACGGTAAGTAGGATTCAGCGCCAAACTCTTCAAGTGTAGGCCGGGACTGTACAGTCAGTACCATCCCCATGATGAATGCCGTGACGCCAACCAAAGGCAGGGTCATATAACCAATCAAGTAGCACTGTCGGATCAGTTCAGCCCATTCATAGCGCGGCCTGAATCCTTCCCTGAAAAACCGTGCGGTGAAGGAGGATATTCCACCTACTTCCTCCAAAAACAACCTGATTCCTTTGTTTTTCAAATTCCCTTCTTGTACAACCTTGGTTTACGGAACAAAGTTAATGCAAAGAGGCTTTGTGTTATTGTATTCTTAGCCTTGTACAGGTGATGTATGTCGGAGGTATTATTGACAACGGTCATTGTTTGCCCATCTTAGCCCAAATACTTTTGAAAAAAATCAAACCATGAAAACAGAGCAAGCAGTAAATGCCTATAGAAAAATTGCCGACGACTTGGTCAAAAGGCTTAAAGAGGAATATGAGATCCGTACCGCCGATTGGGTTTCAGTGGAAGAATCCGCAACTGAACGCTTTGAAAAACTCAAGAAAAGCTTTAACAATAACCTGAACCAATTGGACCGGACCATACATGCATGGGTGGATACCCTTCCTTCGCGTGTAGAAAAGGTGAAGGGACTGATGGATGTATTGCGTGTGCAATTGCATTTGGGCGTGGCTGAAGGTGTTGAAGAACTCGAGAGACAGAAGAAAGCCATAACCCGCACCTGGAAGGAGATGGTGCATCACCTCAGGGACATGCCCGGTTTCCAAGCGATGAACGAACGATTACAAGCGGACATCCTCAATTGGAAAGTGCAACTGGACTTACTGAGGGTGCAAATAGCACTTGGGCGGATGGAGGCGAACCGGCTGGGGGCACACATGAGTGATGAAATCCGTGAAGACGTGAAGGCCATCGGAAAGGCAGTTGAGTCCGGTGCAGGTATAGCTCTGGAGAAGGTGGATGAACTGGAAGTCGCACTATCTCAACTACTGGAAAAATTAAAAAAGGCGAAGATGCATTGATGGTTCTCAGAGGTCGGCGGCCTCAGCGATTAATTCGGCAATATCTTTTACAGCTACTTCCTGGTCTTTGTTGTGGAGTTTGACCCCATCACTAAGCATCGTCATGCAAAACGGACAGGCTACGGCAATGGTATCTGCACCTGTGCCGAGTGCTTCCTCGGCTCTTTCCATGTTGATGTCTTTGTTGCCGTTTTCCGGTTCCTTGAACATTTGAGCGCCACCTGCTCCACAGCATAGTCCATTCGCACGGCTTCTTTTCATCTCCGTCATCAGGCTATCCAAACGCATAATGGTACGCCTTGGAGCCTCGTAGATATCGTTGGCTCTGCCCAGGTAGCAAGGATCGTGGTAGGTGATTTTCTTTCCTTTGTAAGCGCCACCTTCCACTTTGATTTGACCATTATCCAGCAGCTCCTGTAGTAACTGGCTGTGATGGAGTACTTCATAGTGTCCGCCCAAGGCCGGATATTCATTTTTCAGGGTGTTAAAGCAATGAGGGCAGGCGGTTACGATCTTCGTTACTTCGTAACCGTTCAAGACCATGACATTGTTCATGGCCTGCATCTGAAAGAGAAATTCATTGCCCGCCCGCTTGGCAGGGTCTCCGGTACAACTTTCCTCTGTGCCCAGAACTGCGAAGCGCAAACCTGCATGATGGAGCAACTTTGCGATGGCCTTGGTCACTTTTTTTGCGCGGTCGTCAAAACTCCCGGCACAGCCCACCCAAAAAAGTATCTCTGGCTTTTCTCCTGCGGCGGTCATCTCCGCCAATGTTCTTACCTTGAAATTTTCCATTATTAATGCTCTTTTCCCGCTTTAGTTTTCTGTCCAGTTCATCCTGTCCGCCGGCGAAAATTGCCAAGGAGCTCCGTTGTTTTCTATTTTAGAGAACATGCCATTCAATTCCGCAGGAGCAGCGCTCTGCTCCATGACCAGATAACGGCGCATATCTACAATAATGGAAAGCGGGTCGATGAGTACAGGGCAGGCCTCCACGCAGGCATTGCAGGATGTGCAAGCCCAAAGTTCTTCTGGACTGATGTAGTCATTGAGCAATGCCTTTCCGTCATCATGGTCAGCTCCATGCAAGGTTCTGTTCTTGCCTTTTTCCTCAAGTCGGTCACGCGTATCCATCATGATTTTGCGCGGTGACAATAACTTGCCGGTAAGATTGGCCGGACAGGCGGAAGTGCAGCGGCCGCATTCCGTGCAGGAGTACGCATCCATCAGCTGTTTCCAGCTGAGGTCTTCCACATCTTTGGCGCCAAATCGTTGAGGCCCTGTAGAGGCATCAGCGACGGGAGCTGCAGCGGAAGGATCCAGCATGAGCTGAACCTCACGGGTCACACTTTCCATATTGCTCAGCTCGCCCTTGGGCTGTAATTTGCTGTACCAGGTATTGGGAAAGGCGAGCAGAATATGAAAGTGTTTGGAATAGGGAACGTAGTTCAGAAACGCCAGAATGCCCAGGATGTGGAACCACCAGCAACCTCTTTCAAGCATGATCAGGGAGGAAACCGACCAATGCTCTATGAGGGGAGTTAGGAGTCCGCTAATAGGAAAATACCCTGCAGTGACGTAATGTTCAGCACCCTGTTTCTGAAGCAATTGATCGGCAGTGTTCATGAACAGGAACGCCGACATGAGCAACACCTCCACCACCAGGATGATATTGGCATCGCTCCGGGGCCAGCTCGTCATCTCCCGCATCCAAAAACGCTTCAGCCTGATGACATTTCTTCTGGATAAAAATACCACACATGCGAGAAGAACACCCAGCGCAAGCCATTCGAAGGAAGCGATCAGAAAGTCATAAAAGCTCCCCAGGAAACGCAGCACACGGTGTGTGCCGAATAAGCCATCGATGATAATTTCAATTACCTCGATATTGATGATGATGAATCCAGCGTAGATGATGAAATGGAAAAATGCAGCTACCGGTCGGCTCCCCATTTTGGATTGACCCATAGCAACTCGCGCCATGACCTTCCAGCGTTCCGGTTTTCGGTCATTGATCACCAGGGGCCTGCCCAGGTGGATATTCTGCATGATTTCACGGATTTTTTTCGTGAAGAAATACACACCGGTTGACAGGCAGACAAGAAACAGGATTTGAGCCAGCATAAACTGCAGATTGGACTTCGAAAATAGATAGAACGGAGGAAAAGTAAAGACTAAGGGAGGCAGAAAATCAGCAGTTTTTCCACATGCTGTTACTTTCTGCCGAAGACAGAGAAATGAACGTAACGGCGTGGATTCTCTTTCAGGTCCTTGAGCAAGAGGTCAAGGTCTTTGGCACTGTTGTCGAGGTGTCGATAGAGTGAGTCATTATTCACTAACTGACCGAGCGTTCCCTGGCCTTTCTGAATACCCTCCAGCATGCCGTTCAACTGAGTCATTGCACGCTCAGCCTGGGAAAGAGTTTGAGTCAACGGGGCTGCAGCCAAAGAGTCGGAGATGTTGGAGAGATTGTCCAAAATCCCGTTGATCTGATCACTGTTGTTTTTGAGGTTGGAGGCGATGGAATTGATGTTGCCCAACATTTGGTTGAGGCGGCTCCGGTCGGAATTGACCAGATTATCTATCCCTGCAAGTGATGTATTGAGGTGATCTATGCTGCCACGTAGATTCATCTGAGTGGCAGGGTCGAAAACCTTATTGAGCATTCCGGCGAGCGAGTCCAGGGTGACTATGAGCTTTTCCGTTTTGTCTTTCAGTGGCGCCACTTGCTGGCCCATCTCCTGAGTGAAACTGAGTTCCAGCTCAGCCCGCATGGTATCGTTGTGCTGAAGAGCTGTAGGATCGCTACCCAAATCGATACGCAAGGCTTTTGTTCCAATCAGGTCCGAACTGAAAATTCTGGCTACTGAATTACGGGACACGAAAACATTTTGGTCGATCAACAGCGTTACCAGCAGACGCCCCGATTTATCCGGCATGAAGTCAATACTGTTCACGATGCCTATCCTGAAGCCATTCATGAAAACAGGATTAGAACTTACCAGGCCATCTACGTTAGGATAGACGGCGAAATACCTGTTTCTTGACGTAAATACATCCTTTCCCTTCAGGTAATTGAGTCCCCAGATCAGTGCAGCGAGCGCTGCACTGACCAAAACACCGGCCTTTATTTCATTCGACATTTTCACCGTCCGAAGTTAATCTCTTTTCAGTCTCGCCTCCGCTTCCTGAACAGAAATCCTCTGTTTTCCATCAAAGGCGGTAATGAATGCATCTTTATATCCTTTCAGTTTGAGGGTTGCCAGTTTCTTTTTCGCATCTTCCATCAGGG
>CAZPCA010000077.1:0-12377 GCA_964584995.1 uncultured Bifidobacterium sp. | reverse complement strand
TAAAAATTGTTCAAACTGGAGCGGAATTCATTCCAAAACGGCTCGGTGTATGGTATCAATTTGCATCTTTCCATGCCCATAAATGCCTGACTGCCAAACTTCGGTAAGGCTTCCAGTTAGTGGCAATAGCCTCCATTTCTTCACGCAGCTGCTTGCCGCTGCTGGTCAAGGTATAGAGCTGTTGCATGGCCTGCTGAACGCCGAGATCGTCTGCAGGAAAAACATCCTGACGTTGTAGCGAAAACAACAGGATCATTTCTGCAGTCCAGCGTCCCACTCCTTTGATCACACACAGATGGGCAATCAGCGCTTCATCCGATTTACGGTAAAGGGATTTGTAGGACAGTGAATTCTCTTTAGAAAACAATGCGATGTTTTTCAAATAACCGGCTTTTTGATACGAAAGTCCGACCGAACGCAGTTGTTCATCGGTCAATGCAAGCAATCCGTCTGCATCCGGCGTATGCAGAGGAAACAGCAGGATGAAACGCTCCCAGATTGTTGTTGCGGCTTTAGTGGAAAGCTGCTGGCTGACGATGGAGTGAAGCAGGGAAGTGAAAAGGTCCTTGCGGGGCAGTGGAGCGAATTTTCCCGTTGAGCGAATGACCGCTTGCATGGTTTTATCCTTGAAGAGATGCCGGTAGGCCAGTTGCTGATCCATGTGCCTGAAATGCTAACGTTTTTAATTGCCCTGCTGAACAATACGCCAGGATTTCGGAAAGTAATTGTTCCAGCGTGTGCCGAGGTTCTTGGCCCAGCCCAGTGTTACTTCTTTGTACGTGATAAGGTGCCAGCCTTTCAGGGGGGAGGTGAACCTGGGAGTACCGGCCCGCAGAAAATCCAATGCCTCGTTGAGTGTACAGTCTATGTGCGGGTAGGAGGCTGATTGCAGATCAATGCTGAGTGCCAGCGCCGCTGACGGGATGAAATCCATACCCTTCTCTTCTCCCAGCGTAAGACCGGCTTGCCGGATATAGCAATTTTTTTTCAGCACTGAGAGGATGTCGTAAGTGTGTCTTGGCATGGCAGACACGATTTGTTCGTGCGCACTGTATATAAACCTATCTGGCTGGTGCAGCAGCGACGCGGCTTGCTTGAATTTCATCCCGGGCGTGGACTTTTCACTGCGGCTATGAGTTGAATCGCCGTTTGTTTTTCGCAGCAGTGCACAGTAAAAGCCTTCACTGCTTACCTTATGCGGGAAGGCCTGCCAGCCGTATTCGCTGACGACAATCCCTTCGGGTGCATCTGCAGGCATGCAGGAGACAAATGCTCCGCTGCGAACGAGTTTTTCGATCTGTAGATCGTTCTCTGCCGGCTGATAGGTGCAGGTGGAGTAGAGTAGGTACCCGCCCTCCTTGACCGAAGGTGTGAGTGCTTCGAGCAATTGTTGCTGCCGGTTTGCACAGACCAACACCTGTTCGGGACTCCACTCTTGTACTGCTTCAGGATCTTTGCGGAAAAGACCTTCGCCGCTACAAGGCGCATCAACTACCACTACATCAAATTTTAGTCCCGAGTCCCTCAGCGAGGTCACCTCGTTCTGCACTACGATGCTATTGGCGTACCCCCATTTGTTGATATTGTGCTGCAAGACTTTGTTGCGTTGCGGGATAATTTCGTTGCTGACCAATGTTCCTTTTCCGTCCAGAATGCTGAGCAGATGCGTGCTTTTGCCCCCTGGAGCGGCGCAGGCATCGAGTATAAGCGGGGACTCCATCGGGTCGATCAGCGGTGAGAGCAGAAAGCCGCTGAGCATGGAGCCCGCTTCCTGCACATAGTAAGCGCCTCCCTGAAAATACGGGTCGAGGGTGAAAGAGGGCCTGCTACCGAGGTAACGGCCTTGCCCGCACCAGGGAATCCTTGCGGCTTCATCAAAAAGCCCTGCCCCCTTCACGGGATGTAAACGAAGAGAGACAGGCGCAGCTTCCGCGTGGCACTGGATAAAGTCTTCGGTGGCTGTACCCAGGAGTCGTTGGATATGCGCTAAAAATGCTGAGGGCAAGGAGGCATGACTCATGCTTCTTCAAGGTAATCCAGGTCCTTGCCGTAGGTGTCGGGCATATACCAGGCCGCCGTAAGTGCGAGCGCCCAGATGATGATACCGGTTACCATCAGACTCTCGGTAAGTGTATACCCGATGTTGTGTTGCAGGAAAAGATGGAAGGGTACCATCACAGTCACTGCGCCGCGCATGAAATTGGTGATGGTGGCGGAAGCAAGTACACGGAGGTTGGTACCGAAATGTTCTGCCGTAGTGGTGACAAATACCGAGAGATAGCCGCAGCCCGTTCCCATGAGCAGGGAGCTAAGGTGGATGGAGCCGCTATTGTAAATCAGATAGAAATGCACAAAGGTGGCCAAAACCGCAAAAAGCATATAGGCGACCATGACTTTTTTGCGAGTCTTCAGTAGTTGGCTAAGGATGCCGCTGCTCAGATCACCGATGGTTATTCCGGTCTGGAACAGAATGAAGCAGGTGCCGAGGTCAACGCCACTGATGTTGTGCTGTGCAGTGATTTCAGGGGTGAGGGTGATGAGCAAGCCGACACTGTACCAAATGGGCACTCCCATGAGGATACATGCCAGGTATTTAAGTGCTCTTTCTTTACGGGAAAACATGAGCGCGAAGGAACCGCGCCGGATATGGTCCAGCTGGCTGTGCTTTTTGAACATCTCCGGCTCCATGGTCTTCATGCGGAGCAATAAGAGCAGTAGTCCCAGGCAACCGGCTCCGAAAAAGGCGATGCGCCAGGGAATGATATTGCCCATGAGTCCGGCTGTTACCGCGCCCATCGCCCCCAGCGTGGACACCATGATGGTGCCGTACCCCCGCTTTTCTATGCTCATGCTTTCACTGACCAGTGTAATGCCGGCACCCAGTTCACCGGCGAGTCCGGCGCCGGCCAGAAAGCGGATGATGGCGTAGGAGGTGGTGTCCTGCACGAAGGCGTTGAATATATTGCACAAAGAATAGAGCAGGATGGACCCGAAGAGGACGGAAATGCGGCCGCGCTTGTCGCCAATGACCCCTGTAAGAATCCCCCCGGCAATCATTCCGGCCATTTGGATGGCCAGCAGTTTTTCACCGGTCGTTGTGAGTTCACTGCCGCTGAGTCCCAGTTCTTTCAGGCTGGGGATGCGGTAGATGTTGAACAAGAACATGTCAAAGGCATCGACGAAAAAACCAAGCCCGGCAGCGAAAACAGCCAGGTTGAAAGGGGAATGGTACGTGGTTTTGGACATGGACCACTAAACTATGAAAAAAGGACTTGCCTCCCTCAGCAGGAGTTCTTGTTGATTTCGCAGGGTGCTGAAACATATTTTACGGACATTTGTTCTCAGCAACATATCTTACCCTATACCATGAAAAAACTACTTCTTTGCGTTCTCGCATTCTCCGGAATGGCGCTCTCCGGATTTTCTCAGACCCTTAAGGTGCCTGCGCCCTCTCCGGCCCAGACCATCAAACAGGATTTCGGCTTGTCCAATATTGAAATCGCGTACTCGCGCCCGGGCGTGAAAGACCGCAACATCTTCGGGGATATTGTACCCTTCAATACGGTTTGGCGCACCGGTGCGAACAGTGCCACCACGGTCACTTTCGGTGATACGGTGATGGTAGGCGGTGTCAAAGTCGCTCCGGGTAAATACGGCTTACTGAGCATTCCTGGACAAAGCGAATGGACACTCATCCTTTCCAAAAGCACCAGCACCACAGGGCCGGAAGAATACAAACAGGAAGAAGACGTGGTACGCGTAAAGGCGAAGCCGATTTCACTGAACGAAAAAGTCGAGACCTTCACCATCAATGTGGGCAATGTGAAAAACGCATCCTGCGAAATCCAGCTTTCCTGGGACAAGACCATGGTCGCCATGCCGGTAGCCACGGATATCGATGCCCGTATCATGAAGGATATAGAAAAATTCGTTGTGAAGGATAACCGTCCCTATGGTGCAGCAGCCAACTATTACATGGAAAATGGAAAGGACCTTAAGTTGGCCCTGGAATGGTACGACAAAGCGATTGCCATCAATCCGTCCGCTTACTGGACAGTACACCAGAAAGCAAAATGCTATGCGAAGCTGGGCATGAAGAAAGAAGCCATGGAGACAGCGACAAAATCCATGAACATGGCCAAAGAATCAGGCGATGACCATTACGTGCGGCTGAACGAGAAGTTGATGGCCGGACTGAAATAAGTTGTCCAATATACGCCAGCGGTCTCTTTGCAAAAGGGGGCCGCTTTTTTATTGGAACCAATCAATCTTTGATGAACTCCCCCTTGAATTGAACCGTCACTTTAGCGTTCAGGGCGAATGGGTGTTGGATGGGTGCCGTTGTACTACCGGAAAGGTCGAATTTTAAGGTGGACGCTTTAAAGTAGTCGAGCAAATTGACAGGCGTCACGTCCAGAGCCAAGGTGGTGAGCCCCTGTGCAGGAACCGGATCTTTTTTCGCGATGTCGGTAAGGGAGCTGCTGCCGGCCTTGCCGATGCGGGACTGTATTTTCCCCAATAGGTCAAAGGTGTACGGCACCGCGAGTGTACTCGTATCTTCTATGCTCAATTCAACAGCAGTCACTGTGACGGACTCCAGGTTCTCCAGGGTCACACCATTGTCGGCAAGGATGTTCAGTAGTTCAGTGTTGAATGCATAATCTCCGAGAGCGATATTTCCCTGAAATGACGTGGTGTCGATGTTGACTTTGATGCCATTATAGTCGTGCGAAAAACTGAAGGCTGTCGGGTTTTCCTCTGAACAGGATGAAAGGAGAAACAGCAGGAGAGCAGAGAGAAGAAACGAAAGGCGGTTTAGCATAAGGTGGTTGTTTAGATTAAAAATAGGAAAATTAATTACGCATCAGGTTGTGCCGGGTATAGATGAGCCGATTTATGAAAGATGAAACTGAAAAGGAGTACTCCCGCGCAACCGATAAGGTTGAGCCAAAGAAAGGAGATGCTTCCGGAGGCATAGATGCCTATCACCAGGGCTTCCGTCAGCAGTGCAGCATAAAAAACGGAAGAACCTCTGGTGCTTTTTTGGAAGAGCGCCACACAGAATATGCCGAGGATGGTACCGTAAAACAGGGAGCCAAGGATGTTGACGGCTTCGATGAGGGATCCCAGCTCACCGGCCACCATGGCCACCAGGATGGAAAAGAGCCCCCAGGCAAGGGTGTACATGCGCGACAACCACAGTTTACGTCGATCATCCCGCTGCCCGGGTCTGAGCTTTTCATGCCAGTCGATCATGCAGGTGGACGCCAGTGAATTCAGTGCTGCAGCAATGGAGCCCCAGGCCGCAAGGAAAATGACCGCAATCAACAGTCCGACTACTCCTTTGGGCAAATGCTCGACTACAAAATGCAGGAAGATGTAATTGGTGTCGTTGGTGTCGCTGAGCGGTGCGCTGCTTTTCATGGTGACGGCGGCTTCCTTGCGCAAGGCGATGGACTGGAGTTCGAGTTCTTTGAGTTGTTGCCGTTGATGGGAGATTTCTCCTGTGTTATCCGCCCTCTCCGCGGCCAGCAGGGATGCAGCACTTTCCTGCTGCTGAGCTCTCACACGCAGGTATTCCTCTTCGACGGATGCCAAGTGTGCGCCATGAGGACCCTGACGGGTTTGCTCCAGCAAGGCCGAGTTGAAATGCAGCGGCGCCTGATACACCACGTAGAAACTGAACACAAGGCAACCACACAACAGGATCAGAAACTGCATGGGTATTTTGACAAAGCCGTTCATGAGCAATCCTTTTCGGCTCTCGTGGATATTGCCCGCAGCAAGGTACCGGCCTACCTGCGATTGATCCGTACCGAAATACGAGAGCGCCAGGAAAAATCCGCCGATGCATCCGCTGAAGAGATTGTACTTGTCGTTCCAGTCAAAGCCTTTCCCGTTTTCAAATCCGGTCGTGATGACATCCAGTTTGCCGCTGGCGGCCGCCAGGCGCAGGGCATCGCCGAATCCCATGTCTGCGGGCAGCAGGTGCACCACCATGTAACCCGTGAGAAACATCCCGAGGAAAATAATGATCAGCTGCTGCGTTTGGGTATAGGAGATGGCTTTGACTCCGCCACTGACGGTGTAGATGATGAGCAGGCCTCCCATGATGCAATTGGTGAGCTGGATGTTCCAGCCGAGAATGGAGGAGAGGATGAGCGAAGGCGCATAAATACTGATGCCGGTGGAGAGGCCGCGTTGCAGCAGAAATAGAAAGGACGTCAGCAGCCGTGTCTTGTGGTCGAAGCGTTTCTCCAGCAATTCATACGCGGTGTACACCCGCATCTGCTGGTAGGCGGGAAGGAAAAAGATGCAGATGACAATCATCGCTAGCGGAAGCCCGAAATAATATTGCACGAAGCGCATACCATCGGTGTAGGCCTGGCCCGGCGCGGAAAGGAAAGTGATGGCGCTGGCCTGCGTGCCCATGATGGAGAAAAGCACGATGTACCAGGGCATGGACCGGCTGTTGAGGAAGTATGTCTCCAGATTTTTTTGCCCGCTGCTCTTACTCAGGCCATACAGGATGACAGCCGTAAGGGTGACGAACAATACCATCCAGTCGATTAGACTCATGAAAAATAGCGGCTGAAAAGATAATAAGCTATGATTTGCAGGACAAGAAAACCCGCCAGTGCGAGGTAGGCCCTGGTGGCTTGCGGTGAATGATCCTCCGGTGTGTGCATTTTATTTTTCGGGTTCGGTGGACGTAGTGGCAGGCTGCAATAGGTTCGCGAAGAGACGCAATGCACCGGGTACACCCTTGGGTATTTGCCTGAAAAAGGAAAGTCCGGTGTAGATATAACGGCCCCTACCTACGTTGCAAACGATAAGGCTTCCGTCCATCGGCGCTTCTCCGGTATCGTTCATTTTCAGAAGATGCGTATAAGCACTGTCCGTTTTACTTGCGAAATACAAACCGCGCTCCTGGACCCATCCTTCAAAATCTTTTTCGGTGATTTTATTGGGGCTGTTGAGCAAAGGATGTTCGGCTGCTGCCAGCGTCACCGGAGCGTCTTCCTCGGTGACACGGTTCCTGCTGATGGTGTACGGGTAGGGAGTACGGAATTTTCCCGGATGCAGATTCGAGTTGGTATTGTACTGTACCAGGAAGGTGCCTCCTGCTTCCATGAAGCGGTGGATCCGATCGTATAAGGCAGGAAGATCTTCATCGGTATTATAGGCGCGGATGCCGGTGACAATGGACTCGTAGCGGCTGAAATCGGCGGAGGCAGCTTCTGCAGCAGTCATCTCGTCGACCACACATCCCAGCTGACGCAGCATCGGTGCAACTTCATCTCCTGCGCCTTTCAGGTATAAAATCCTGTTGACGGGCATATGAACATCCGTTCTGCGTAATTCCAGCGTCAAAGGCGGATACCATTGGATGATGGGGATATGGTCGTACTGAATCACCTTTCTGCCCTGCAGGGTGAGCGTTTGTTCTCCATCCTCCAGAACAAAGGACGCCTTGAGGGTACGGGCCTGAGGCGACAAAGGCGTGGCATCGATTTGTATACTGATTTTCTCTCCTTTTTCCCTGAAGCTGACGGAGGTCACTTCCGTCCTCAACTTCCAGTCAACATTCTTTTCGTAAACGGTCCGTATCCTGAAAGTTTTGGATGCATCCGTGCCGGCAACAGCACCCCAGTACCGCAATTGTAGGGTGAACGTTCTTTTGCTGTCACCTGCAAAAACGGCCACATTCTCAGAGAGCTCGGCGGTAACAATAGGGTTGATGGATACCGGATGTATCAGTTCGCCCTTTACCGGATCGGTCTCTTTAAATTGTACCGGCACTTCATGTTCCAGCGTGTCACCGGCCAGAACAATTTGCAGGCGCAGCGATAATGCGGCAGGGTTCCAGGGCAGGGTGGGACGCTGCCCATCGGCTACATTGAAAATACCTTTAGACGGAGCGTTCTTCAGCCAATAGGGTTGGGTGCTATGTTGTGTGCCTTTCAGGACCAGTTTTTTGGAGTACAGTTTCTGATATACAAGGCTATCGTTCAGTATGCTGTCGCATACCAGTTCATGATTTAGCAATAGTTTTCCGGAAGGATGATTTCTTAAAATGGCCTGTAATCCTACATGCAGGGTGTCGCCGGCTGCATATTCCCGGCTGTAGGAATACGCGGCGGACCAGAATCCTGCGCAAAGCAACATCAGTTCCTCCGTTTCCCTGAGCTTTCGTGCAATCACCGGATCTGCCGGAAGTTTTTGAAGCTTTTTGCGTAGTGACGATAGGGCAGGAAGCGAAGCGGATGGCCGCAGGAAATCGTAGTCGGCAATGGCTTTCTCCAGCTCTTGAAGAAACACTTTCTTATCGGCACTTCCATCCCAGTATTGAACCATACCGGCGAAGGGGTTTCTGGAAAGGGTATCGCCGGCGACCGGAGTGAAGTACTCGATCTGTGTTCCGCGCTGGCTGGGGACACCGAATCCCTGGCTTTTGTGCTGCGACCTGCTTTCCGCTGCCAGCTCACCATAACTAACGCCCAGCAGAGGAGAAAATGCGCCAACATCGGTTTTGAATTGATCCTCGGAAAGGGTGTTGTTGCTGCCAAAATTGAAAGTGTTCCAGTACAAGGCATTGGCCTTCCATACCCCATAGTCCTTCACTTGCTGTGGAAAACGCAGGGGATCCGCGGCCGCCTCAAAGGCTTCTTTGGCCAGTATGGCACTTGCAGAATGATGCCCGTGCCCGGCACGGCTATCGGGAGGGAAGCGGCAGATCATCACATCGGGTCGCAGCTGCCGGATCAGCCCGGTAAAATCTTCCAGTACCTTTTCTTTCTCCCAGATGTTCAAGGTTTCCTCGGGCCGTTTGCTGTAACCGAAGTCGAAGGCACGGGTGAAGAATTGTTCACCACCGTCGATGCTGCGGGCAGCCATCAACTCGCGTGTACGGATCATGCCCAGTTCAGCGCCCAGTTCCGTGCCGATCAGGTTTTGTCCGCCGTCACCGCGGGTGAGCGATAGGTACACCGTACGGTATTTCTTTTCCTTGCTGAGCCAGGTGATGAGACGTGTATTTTCATCGTCCGGGTGCGCGGCCACGTATAATACCGTATTGCAGACTTTCAATTTGTTGAGCCGCTCGAAAATATCGGCCGAAGACTGTGCATTGGCCTGCAGAATGCTGGCCAGGAACACCACGGGCAGAAGCTTGGATTTCAATTTCAACAGCATGCTTCAAAGATAATCAGGACAATCATGCAAGGTGAAAGTCAATGCTCTTGCGGGTAGCCCTGCAGTAAAAATATCCGGTGATGTAAGACTTTCGTCGATTTGCTCCATTTTGGTTTTGCGGTGCCCTACATTTGCCTACGGTAACAGAAAGAAAAAGAGGCGGCCTGAACATTCAGGCAACCTCTTTTTTGTTTTCCGGCCCTTGTCAGGTACTGCTGCTCGAATTTTTAGGTAATGAATGGCCTGTTTTGAGCCTTTTTTTTCATCTTCGTCATGATGATTGGTCGCTTCTTTTCCGCCTTGCTGTATTACCTGGTGATCCTGCCGGTTTCGGCGCTTCCTATGCGTGCCCTCTACATGCTTTCCGATGCATTGTTCTTTGTTTTTTATCACCTGATCGGCTACCGAAAGAAGGTAGTGAAAGATAACCTCCGAAGGTCCTTCCCCGAAAAGTCCGGGGATGAAATCAACGAACTCGCACGGAAATTCTATAGTCACTTCTGTGACTTGTTGGTCGAGAGCCTGAAGATATTCACCATCGACCGGGACGAGGCCCTGAAGCGCATGGTGTTCACGAATCCGGAGCTGATCAATGCGTATTTTGAACAAGGGCGGAGCGTGATCCTCGCCGGTGGGCACTATAACAACTGGGAACTTTTTGCGGTGGCGATCGACGAGGCCATCAGGCACCAGACGCTTGCCATCTACAAGCCATTGAACAATCAGTTTTTCGACGAGAAAATGCGCCTTACCCGCGGTAAATACGGATTGGAAATGATTCCGATCAAAGCGGTGAAAGACGTGTTTGAGCGCAACCGTGCCATGCTAACGGTGACCATTTTTGCGACGGATCAGTCGCCGGGCAATGTGAACAAGGCCTATTGGATGAATTTCCTGAACCAGGAAACAGCGGTGCTTTTTGGCACTGAAAAACTGGCGAAAGAGTACAATTATCCGGTCGTGTACGGACTGATAAAAAAGCTGCGCAGAGGGTATTATGCCACCGAATTCAAATTGGTAGCGGAGAATCCTGCTGACATGGCCTACGGAGAAATCACCCGCATACATACCCGTATGCTGGAGGAGGACATCCGCACACAGCCTGAATTCTGGTTGTGGAGTCACCGCCGCTGGAAAAAGAAAAGGCCGGAGCATATCGCACTGGCGGATTGACAGCACCTTGCGGGTCTTGCGCTTGTTCTGTGTATTTTTAGGCATCTTTACGGATAGCAATGCTGGTAGACTCCTTCGGACGTATTCATGATTATCTGCGCATTTCGCTGACGGATAAGTGCAACCTGCGGTGTACGTATTGCATGCCTGCCGAGGGCTTGAAGGATACATTGCAAGGTGCACAACGCATGACGGCGCAGGAAATCAGTGCCATCGCCGGGGTTTTTGTCCGTCTGGGAGTGCGAAAGATCCGCCTGACCGGCGGTGAGCCGCTCGTCCGTAAGGATGCCAGGGAAATAATAGAATTGCTGTCACACTTCCCGGTGCAGCTGACATTGACCACCAACGGCGTTTACGTGGACGATTTCGTGGATACCTTTCGCTCAGCCGGCATACGCTCGGTGAATGTAAGTCTCGATGCCCTGACACCCGCCACTTTCCGCTCGCTGACTTTGCGGGATCAGTTCAATAAAGTGAAAAGCAATATTTTCCTCTTGCTGGAGAAAGGATTTCACGTCAAGGTGAACATGGTGGTCATGAAAGGGCTGAACCACCTTGAAGTTGTGGATTTCGTGCAGTGGACAAAGGAGTTCCCGTTGCACGTCCGCTTCATTGAGTATATGCCTTTCCGTGAGAATGGCTGGAACCGGGATGCCCTTTTTTCATCGGCGGAAATACTGCAATTGCTCAGCAGGGAATTCGAAGTGGAACGCCTGCGCGACAGGCCCAACGATACAGCACGCAATTACCGGGCAGCCGGTCACGAGGGCACATTCGCGGTGATCAGTACCATGACAGACCCTTTCTGTGATACATGCAACCGGCTACGTCTAACAGCTGATGGAAAAATGAAAAACTGCCTTTTCTCGGCAGGAGAGGTGGACATTCTTTCCGCCTTCCGGCAAGGCGAAGACATTGAAGCCTATATTTTACAGTGTGTAAAAGATAAAAAGGCGGCCAGGGGAGGACAGATGGAGGGCTCGCTCGACGAGCTGAAGGCCGATGAAATCAACAACCGATCAATGGTCGCCATTGGAGGCTGACCGTTTCGCCCTATGATACCGTTTGAAGAAGCCCTGCTAACCGTTTTACGCGAAGTGCCTGCCTCGCGCAAGGTCGCCTGTGCGCTGCAGGAAGCGCTGGGATGTGTGCTGGCTTCTCCTGTCAGGGTGAAGGACGATCATCCCGGCTTTCATCAGTCGGCCATGGACGGATATGCTTTTGCCTACGCCGCATGGGATAAAAAGTCTCCGCTTAGCGTAAAGGCAGTGGTTGCCGCCGGCGATAGCACGAATGTCCGGTTGCGAAAAGGAGAGGCTGCGATGGTGTTTACCGGAGCTAAAATTCCCGCCGGCGCCGATACCGTGGTGATTCGCGAAAAGGTCAGCGTGATGGGAGATGTGCTGCATATTCATGACAGTGCTTTGCTTGCAGGTGCCAACGTCCGTCTGCGCGGTTCACACATGCGACGTGGTTCAGTCGCCTTGCCTGCAGGCCATTCCCTGAATGCTCCCTCCATGGCATTCCTCGCGGCCATGGGGGCGGCGCAGGTGAAAATTCACGACCGACCAAGGGTGGCCGTCATCGTCACCGGTAATGAACTGGTCCCCCCCGGGGAGCGACTGCGCAGTGGTCAGGTGTACGAATGCAATTCTATAGGCTTGCAGGCCGCCCTGGAGGACTTACCGGTCGTCGTGACGCATGTAATGCATTGCAGGGATGTGCCGCGCGAAATGCTGAAGGCCCTCAGGAAGGCGGCTGCCTCTGCAGACATGGTTTTGTTCACTGGCGGTGTTTCTGCCGGCGACCACGATTACGTCGGGGAGGTCTTGACGGATTTCGGTGTCAAAAAAGTATTTCACAAAGTGCGGCAAAAACCGGGCAAGCCGGTATGGTTTGGACGAAAGGGCAAACAACTTTTCTTTGGTCTGCCGGGGAATCCGGCTTCCGTCCTCACTTGTTTTTATACACTGGTGCGTCCCGCCTTGCAGAAATGGGCGGTAGAGGCC
>CAZPCA010000076.1:12083-12398 GCA_964584995.1 uncultured Bifidobacterium sp. | reverse complement strand
TTATACGGTGGAATGGAGGACGCAAAGTGGTGCTGCAGTGAAAAAGCTGCTTGTCAGATAAAGCGGATTTTCCTTCGCCCATTCTTATCAAGAGTTCATCTGCATTCCTTTGCGCTCAGCAGGTAATCCTCTTGCTTTGGTCCCTCATGCTATTGACAGGTCTCGTTTGCTGTTTTCCATAGTCCTGTAGAACGTACAGCGGGACAGTTTACGCAGGTCTGCTGGCGGCTGAATTATTTAGTATGACAAAAATGGATTAATCGAATTTTGAGCATAGTTGAAGGTGGCTACTAAGTTTTGCCGTTCACATCACAC
>CAZPCA010000076.1:7565-12073 GCA_964584995.1 uncultured Bifidobacterium sp. | reverse complement strand
AAACACGTGTAGTCGAATGTAAATGCTTGTTGCGATTTCCGCTGTAGAATCCGGGGCCTCCGGCCCCGCCCCACATCAAAAATACCACTTGAAAATGCAATAGTCGGTTGATAAACATTTATAGTCGTTTACACCTGCTGGCACAGCATCCTTAAATAGAAACCCACAAGTAAAACGCTGAAGCTGATGAAAAATGTGCACTGGATTTTGTTTTATAAAGTGCTACACACTTCTCAGAGTATACTGCCTTCGGTGAAAGTTTACGATAGAAAACCGGAGCTTCCAGCCCTGCCCCGAATCAAAATACAATCGATTAGATGAATACTCGGTAGAAAAACGCTTGTAGTCGAATGTAAATGCTTGTTGCGATTTCCGCTGTAAAATCCGGGGGCCTCCGGCCCCGCCCCACATCAAAAATACCACCTGGTAGGCGATTAGTCGGTAGAGAAATACTTGTATTCGAATACAATCATTTGTTCAAGTTAAAAGCGAAAAACGCAAATACGGCTGAGTATATCTCCTCACAATAAAATCTGTGAGCGAAGGTATCAGCGCACTTAGTAACGCTCCCAGGTGATTCACCCTAACATCGAGAGGGCCTTGTCATCGGCCGGAGCAACGTTCAGCGCTGCCGCTTCTTGCACAGTTACCCAGGCCAATGCATCATGATCGGATAAACGTATTACTCCACCCTGGTAATTTGCTTTAAGGAATACAAAAGAGATGTGGCGTTCGTTGATGGGGTATTCGTAGCTGGTATGTAAGGAATCCACCAGGATGTCTATACCCAATTCCTCGGCGATTTCTCTGCTGAGTGCATCTTCCGGCGTCTCATCCTTTTCGCATTTGCCACCCGGGAACTCCCATAAACCTGCAAGAGGCTTACCCGACTTTTTTCTGGCAAGGATGAAGCGCCCGTCGGTACGGTAAATGATTCCGGCAACTACTTGTATCACCTCGAATTTGACTTTTTCGATTGCATGTATAACTCCCTGAAAACAAGAAGAGCCCCGTTACGGAGCTCTTCTCATGCAAGCAGTTTAGAAGTTAGAATGAATAATTAATTGGTCTTAACGATTCGGGTAACGGTGGTTTTGTCGCCCTGACGAGCAGTGACAAGGTAAATACCATTATTGAAGGATTTACCGAATTCCGCAGCCCCTGCATTGGGATCGTAATTGAACGTGTCCATCAGACGACCTGCAAGATCGGTGATATTTACCGTCACCATTTCATCTGTATTGAAGCCGTTCAGCATCAGACGGAAGCTTTCTGCGGAAGGATTCGGGAAAACCATTGCATTGGTACCCTCGGTTACACGAAGCGTGTTATTTTGGCCAGGGGTGTTCACCACGCCGATGACACATGGGTCACCGTAGCAGTAAGGAGTACCGCCAATCACCGCACGAACACGTACCAGATAGAATTTATTCGCCTGAATAGCGGGGCTGACATTGGCAAGGTTGCACCAGCGTGTGTTGCTTGTGTAAGTGAATTTAACTCCGGGATTGGTGGTTTCTTCGAATTCGAACTCGTATTGGGGAGCTGACAAATAGGTCAGTACCAGTCCGGCTTTGATGCTGTCGGTAGGTGTGAATGTGAGAACACCGCAGTGGGTATCAATCAATTCCGGCTGGCGCACAGAGCGCAGAACTACGCCCGGATTGGTAAAGAAACACTGACCACCATTCAAACCTACTGTAAGGGTAACTGTTTGTGTATCAAGTACCGCGCCTGCCTGTGAGCCATCCATCAGCACACTGATATTTTGCGCAGTTGAGCCGGTGGACCAGGTGTAGGAACTGAATCCCGGATCTGCAGCAAGATTTACGAATCCTGGCTGACAAACGGTGATGGGGCTCAGGGCAGTGATGGCAGGCTGATAGCCTGAATCATACGCTTCAACGTCCACAGAGGCAGTGCTGCTTGTTGTACACGATAAAATCTGATTGGTGACAGTCAACGTGTAAGTGCCGGTCTGGTTGACAGTGATGTTACGCGTAGTAGCACCATTGCTCCAGGCATAGCTGCTGAAGAACTGGCCTCCGCTACCGGAAAGGGTAGCTGACTGTCCTGGACATAAATCGATGGGTCCCGTTGGATTGATGGTTGCGTTGGTGCCGGGAATCACCAGCAAGGGGGTCCATGCACTGAAAATAGTAACCTGGTTGCTTCCAACAAATCCACGGACGCGTACACGGTAGAAGTTGGTTTGTGTCACAACAATGGAGGAGGTGGTCGCTCCGTTGCTCCAGAGATAGGAGATAGGCGCATTCAATCCGCTAACAACTGCATTCAGTTGTGTGCCGGCGCATACCACCGGCCCGTTGGGATTGATAGATACACTCTGCGCTTGCACATAGCTGGCAAGGCTGGTTAACGTCAGCACAATCCCTAGGGCGTACTGCCATACACTGCTGGTAGATTTTTTCATCATATTTGGTTATTACTGTTTACGTGGATTTTGGTCGTGTAGAACAAATGTATGGACTTAAACTTATTGCCTGCAAGAACTTTCCCGACAAAATAAAAACTTTTCCACCGACACACGCGTACAAATTGTTAATTAACGGTTTGAGTGGGTGAGTGCCTGCGAAAACATGATAAGAGTTTTTCAAATTTCACCATTCACATTTCAACTTTCATTTGCTTATCATTGCAAAGAAGTGCTTAATGAACAGCCCACATATAAGGTGAAAAAAGGTCGTGGAGTGCGGCTTTTACTTCTGATTTTACCCTGTTTGCTTTGCGGTACTGTTCAGCCTTTATTTTCGCAAGGCATTAATTTGCAAAGGATTGCGGACGAAAAAGGCTTGCCGGCTCTTCAGTTGAATAAGTTGGTGCAGGACCGCTCAGGAAACCTGTGGATTGGCACCATGAATGGTTCATGCCTTTTTGACGGGCAAAAAATCACGCGCTTCGACCAAGGGAACATTTTGTTCAATAATCCGGTGAAGTCCATTTTCGAGGATAGATCGGGAAATGTCTGGCTCGGAACCATCCGTAAGGGACTCGTAAGGTATTCCGGAACGGAGTTTCGCAACTTCACGACAAACGATGGTCTTCTGAGCGATAACATCAATGCTATCGCAGAGGACAATCAGGGAAATATCTGGATTGGCACCTCCGAAGGATTATGCAAGTACGATGGTAAGAAATTTACAACCATTACCCACAATAGCGGGCTGGTTCACGATAATGTTTTTGATATCTACCGTGATTCGGGAGGCAGAATGTGGGTTGCCACCATTGGCGGCGTCAGTGTGTTTGAGCATGGTCGCTTCACCAATTTCACTACCGACCGTGGTTTGTCTAACAATATTGTTTATTGCATCCGTGAGGATCGGCAGGGACGTATCTGGATGGGAACCTACGAAGGGATCAGCGTATGGAATGGGAAAACCATGTACTCCTATTCGCTGGCAGATGGTTTGCCCAATGAACGGGTGGAAACTATATTGATGGATCACTCGGGCACCATGTGGGTGGGGACTTACGGTGGAGGACTCGCAAAGTTTTTAAATGGTCGCTTTGAAGCCGTATCCCTGGGCGCAGATATCAATTCCAACATTGTTAAGTCAATGATGGAAGACCGGGAAGGAAATTATTGGCTGGCAACAATGAACGGCTTGTTCAAGTTCAATGGCAATCGTTTTGTGGCGTACACCGTGAGCGATGGATTGAGCAATAACAACATACTCTCTGTACACGCCGATTCTGCCGGAGGCGTTTGGCTGGGTACCCTTGCCGGTGGAGTGAATTACCTGATCAACGGTGCAATCGTTCGGTACTCCACTGAGAATGGACTCAAGAGCAATACCATTTGGAGTATCACCTCAGACAAAAGCGGGAATGTATGGCTGGGCACCACCAATGGCCCTGCAAGGTATACGGTCGCAACGAAGAAGCTGGAATTGCCTTTTCCACAACTTCAATCCCAGATCATTTATGCTTTTCTCAACGATGATGTCGGCAATTTTTATTTCGGTACAGATAAGGGGGTCGTATGCATTCAGCCGGACGGCAAGTCGGTTAACATTGGTATAGAAGAGGGGCTTGCCAACGATAAGGTGCGGGTTTTGTACCAGGACGTCAGTGGCAGAGTATGGGTCGGTACACTGAAAGGACTCTTTTATCTCGAAGGCGAGCGTGCAGTTTCATTCAATGATTTACATCGCTTGCCGAAAGCTCCGGTAACATCCATCATCAACGACAGATACGGTAACCTTATCGCCAGTACCTATGAGATGGGCGTGATCCGTTACAACCCTTCCAATCCGGCAAAGCCTGTATCCGTGCTGACGACAAAAAATGGTCTCAGCAACGAAAAAATACTGTTCAACCTTATCGACAAGCGGGGTAAGCTGTGGATGGGGACGTCCAATGGCGTTGATTGCATGGACTGGAAAAAATACCTTGATAACGGAGTACTACAGGCTGTGCATTATGATAGAAGTAATGGATATCCGGGTATCGAAAGCAATGCCGCCGCAGAAGATGTGTCGGGG
>CAZPCA010000076.1:0-7555 GCA_964584995.1 uncultured Bifidobacterium sp. | reverse complement strand
GGTTCGGCACTGTCAACGGGGCCATACGTTTCAACCAGATGGCCGGAGATTTACCCGCGAGCATGCCCCTTGTCACCTTGCGCGCAATTCAGCTTTTCCTGGAAAAAACTGCATGGGACAAGAAAAAGTTCGATGTCGATCCGCAATCCGGACTTCCGCGTAATCCTGTTTTACCGCATACCAGCAACCACCTCACCTTCGTTACTTCCGGGATCTATCTCACAGCTCCCGAAGAGGTCCGGTTCAGGTATTTTCTGGAAGGCTTCGATGACACCTGGTCACCGCCATCTGCCAACGCTTCAGTAAGCTATTCCAACCTATCGCCGGGTGCTTATGTATTCAAGGTGCAGGCAAGTGCTAACAACCGTGATTGGAGTGTACCGGTCACCTACAGTTTCACGATTCGGCCTCCCATCTGGAAAACCCCCTTCTTCTACCTGATGTACATCGTCGGTGGTGCTGGCTCCATTTTGATGGCATACAGGATTCGAACCGGTGCTTTGAGAAAAAGTCAGGAATTGCTGCGACGCAAAGTAGAATCCCGCACCCGCGAATTGCAGGCGAAGAACCTGGAGCTGGCCAAATTGTCGCTCGTAGCTTCCGAAACGGACAATGCCGTGATGATATTCGATGAGCACCAGGAATTGGAATGGGTGAACTCAGGATATACCAAACTGACCGGATTTTCATTGGAAGAAACCAGGAGAGAAAAAGGCGTTTCTCTGAGCGATTTGACCACCAACACAGATGTGCTGGATCATTTGGAAGATTGTATCCGTCTTCGCCGTTCTTTTATCTACGAATCAGAAATTCAGCATAAAAACGGGCAGCACCGCTGGGCATCCTCTACGCTCACTCCGATACTCAACGAAAAAGGCGAGTTGAAAAATATCGTCGTCATCGATACCGACATTACGCTTCGCAAAAATATGGAGGAACAGATCCGGGAAGCGCTGGAAGAAAAAGGAGTGTTATTGCGTGAAATACACCACCGTGTCAAGAACAATCTTCAGATCATTATCAGTTTGTTCAACCTCCAAACGAGTTATGTCACCGATGACAATGCCTACAAGGCCTTGAAAGAGGGGCAAGACCGGATAAAGAGCATGGCCCTGATTCATGAACGCTTCTACCAATCCGATGGCTTGTCGAAAATCGATTTTGACGAGTACATCAAGCGCCTGGCCGAAAACCTCATGCAGAGCTTCCGTATGGGACCCGACAAGGTGACTTTGTCAATTCAGTCGGAGCGGATATCTTTGGACATCGACACGGCGGTGCCCTGCGGATTGATCATCAATGAAATTGTTTCCAATTCTCTGAAACATGCATTCACCGATGGACGTAAAGGGGAAATTCATGTCGGATTGTTGCAAGTGCAACCCGACCACTTCAGGTTGAGTATAGCCGACAATGGGATCGGGATGCCGGAAGGGTTCTCGGTCGCTACATCGGACTCCCTCGGTATCCAACTCATTCAGGCGCTTACCGACCAGTTGGAAGGTACGCTGGAAGTCGTAAATTCGCCCGGTAAGGGTATGGAGTATATCATCAATTTTAAAAGGATCAGCTAAATAAAATTCAGTATGAGCAAGACCCGTATACTGGTTGTCGAAGACGAAAGCATCGTCGCCAAGGACATCCAGAAATCCCTCGAAAAATTAGGATATGAGGTGCCTGCTACGGCATCTTCTGCAGCGTCTGCTTATGAGAAGCTCGAGGAGCTGCATCCTGATCTCGTTTTTCTGGACATCAAACTCAAAGGCGATGAAGACGGTATCCATATCGCCGAGCATATCCATGAGAAGTACAATATCCCGGTCATCTTTCTGACCTCTTACGTTGACCAGGAAACGCTGGACCGTGCCAAGGTCACCGAGCCCTATGGTTACATCGTGAAGCCATTCAATGAGTCGGATCTGAAAACCACCGTTGAAATGGCTTTGTTCAAGTTCTCCCGCGACCGTGAAGTGCGCGACAGTCAGCAACGACTGGCCAACGCGCTGGCGAAAGTGGAGGAGTCCATCATCGTCATGGATACGGAAGGCCGTCTGACCTACCTGAACGAAAAAGCAGAGAACATGCTGGGCTATTCTACCGCCACGGCCCAGGGTATGGATGCTTTTCAGCTGATGTCCATCGAGCAGGAAGGCGGAGGAGGAGTGAAGAAAGATGATTTGCTGGCGCGGATGAAGAAAGACGAGACCGTTGAGATGCACGATTGTTTTCTACTCATCAAGAGAGATAATAGCAGTCAGCAGGTGTCTGTTTCCGCCTCGCCCATTCACGACGAGAAAAACCAGTTTCTGGGCTGTGCACTGGTGATTTCCGAAAAGCAAACCAGCGCACCCCGTACGGCCCCTGAGCAACCGGCGCAGACAGCCATCCTCGACAATCAAATCATCCAGAACTCTTTCTTCGTCAAGAAGGGGTCAATGCTGGTGAAGGTGTACCTCGACAATATCCTGTGGATCCAGGCAATGGACAACTACGTCATCATCCAGACGACTTCCGATCAGTTCGTGATCCATTCTACCATGAAAGACATCGAGCTGAAATTGCCGCAGACGAAATTCCTTCGTGTGCACCGCAGTTACATCATCCCGATCGATAAGATCAATGTGCTGGATGAAAACACAGTGCTGATCGGTGACAAGACGATTCCCATCGGGAAATCCTACAAAGACACCTTCATGGCTCGCCTTAACTTTCTCTAAGCCATGGATGTGGTCGGTTACAACAAACAGGCCTGGAATGCGCTTGTGGAAAAAGGCGACCGATGGACGGTGCCGCTTTCCGATGCTGAAATCGACATGGCCCGCAACGGGCTTCCCCAACTCGTACTCACGCCGACGCTGGTGGTGCCTGCTGCCTGGTATCCGCCACTCAGGCAGGCCAGGGTGTTGGCACTCGCGTCGGGCGGAGGTCAACAGGTGCCTGCCCTTGCTGCCGCCGGTGCGGAGGTAACCGTGTTCGATATTTCCGAAAAGCAGTTGATGCAGGACAAGCTCACCTGCGAGAAGTACGGACTGACGGTGGAGTGTATTCTGGGTGACATGATGGACATGTCTGTTTTGCCCGATGGAGCTTTCGATTTGATATTTCACCCTTGTTCCAATGCCTTCGTTCCCACCCTCGAACAGGTGTGGAAATCCTGTCACCGCGTGTTGAAGCCCGGGGGAGTATTGATGTGGGGGTTCACCAAGGCGGAAAGTATGTTGCTGAAGCACGACAAAGAGGCCGGTGCTTACGAGCTGAAATACCGGATGCCGTACTCCGACATTCACTCTCTCAGCGACGAGGAGAGAGCGGTATATACCGATGTCAACGAACCGCTGATCTTCGGTCATTCGCTCGAAAGCCAGATCGGAGGCCTACTGCGTGAGGGTTTTCTGCTGACAGATCTCTTCGAAGACAACTGGGGCGGTAATGATCCTTTGGATACCTATTTCCCTGCTTTCGTAGCGGCACGTGCCATAAAAAAGACCACCTTGTAGGGTGGTCTTTTTTCTTTGGATCAGCGCGGATTTATTTCTCTTTCACTTCTTCGAAATCCACATCGGTTACCCCGTCGCCGGCGTTGGCTGTAGTGCCTGCATCGGGGCTTGCTTGTCCGCTTGCACCGGCTTCCTGTGCAGCGTTGTAGAGGTCCTTTGAAGCGGCTTCCCAGGCGGCATTCAGGGTCGTCATGGCAGCTTCTATACCAGCCAGGTCTTTCTTGCTGTGTGCGTCTTTGAGTTGACCGAGCGCATTTTCAATCGCCCCTTTTTTGTCCGCCGGAATCTTATCGCCGAATTCCTTCAGTTGCTTTTCGGTGTTGAAGATGAGGGAGTCGGCCTGGTTGACTTTGTCTGCTTCATCTTTCGCTTTGCGGTCTGCTTCTGCATTGGCTTCGGCTTCCCGCTTCATGCGCTGGATTTCTTCTTCGTTGAGGCCGGAGGAGGCTTCGATACGGATGTTTTGTGATTTGCCGGAGGCCTTATCCTTGGCCGTTACATGCAGGATGCCGTTGGCATCGATGTCGAAGGTCACTTCCACCTGCGGAATGCCACGGGGAGCCGGAGGAATGCCGTCGAGGTGGAAACGACCGATGGTGCGGTTGTCGCGGGCCATGGGGCGCTCACCCTGCAGGACATGGATCTCTACAGAGGGCTGGTTGTCCGAAGCCGTAGAGAACGTCTCTGACTTGCGGGTAGGGATGGTGGTGTTCGATTCGATCAGCTTGGTCATCACTCCGCCAAGTGTTTCGATGCCGAGTGAAAGTGGAGTCACGTCCAGCAGCAATACATCTTTCACTTCTCCGGTGAGCACCGCGCCCTGAATGGCGGCACCTACTGCTACCACTTCATCGGGATTGACACCCTTGGAAGGCTTGCGTCCGAAGAATTTCTCTACCAGTTCCTGGATGGCAGGAATGCGCGTGGATCCGCCTACGAGGATGACCTCGTCGATTTCACCGGAGGAGATCTTCGCGTCTGCGAGGGCTTTTTTGCAGGGCTCCAGTGTCCGCTGAATCAGTGTGTCGGCCAATTGCTCGAATTTGGAGCGGGTAAGCGTTTTCACCAAATGCTTGGGAACACCGTCTACCGGCATGATGTAGGGCAAGTTGATTTCCGTCTGCGTGGAGCTTGACAACTCGATCTTGGCTTTCTCGGCAGCTTCTTTCAGACGCTGCAAGGCCATGGGATCTTTGCGCAGGTCAAGACCCTCGTCGCTTTTGAATTCATCTGCCATCCAGTCGATGATGACCTGGTCGAAGTCGTCACCGCCCAGGTGGGTGTCTCCATTTGTCGATTTTACCTCGAATACACCGTCGCCAAGTTCCAGGATGGAGATATCGAAGGTGCCGCCTCCAAGGTCGAAGACAGCCACCTTGGTATCCTTGTGGTTCTTGTCCAGTCCGTAGGCAAGTGCGGCGGCTGTGGGCTCGTTGATAATACGAAGCACTTTCAAACCGGCGATTTCTCCCGCCTCCTTGGTGGCCTGACGTTGCGCATCGTTGAAGTAGGCCGGAACGGTGATCACCGCTTCGCTCACTTCGTACCCCAGGTAATCCTCTGCTGTCTTCTTCATTTTCTGAAGAGTCATGGCTGAAATTTCCTGAGGAGTATACAAGCGATCGTTGATTTTTACTCGGGGCGTGTTATTGTCTCCGCGTACCACCTCGTAGGGGACGCGCGAAATTTCCGTGCTCACTTTGTCAAACGATTCTCCCATGAAGCGTTTGATGGAAGCAATAGTGTGGCGGGGGTTGGTGATCGCCTGGCGCTTGGCAGGATCTCCTACTTTGCGTTCACCGTCTTTGATGAAGGCAACTATGGAAGGGGTGGTGCGGCGTCCTTCACTGTTGGCGATGACTACCGGCTCGTTGCCTTCCATCACGGCAACGCAGGAGTTGGTGGTTCCCAGGTCGATTCCGATTACTTTTTTCATGATTGAGTAGAATTGGTTGAGCCGGGCTTTTCAAGTACTGTGCCACCCGTTCAATCGCGAAAGTTTGGCAGAAAATAAACAGCGTCTCGCTCAGGTAATCTGACAAAGTGACAATGTGTCAGTTGTTTTGCAGCTTTATTCAAATAGCTCACCCGTAAAGCGCCCGTTGGCGATGGAGTCGTAAGTCGCAGGATTGAACACCAGTCCTTTGATGGACTCGTCAAGCCTGCAGGTGAAGATGCCTTTGCCGCCGATGACATTGGTGAATTCGGGGATGTAATTGACGGTATTGTCGGGCGAATTGATCTCAAGGTAATTGTACAACTCTTCCGTACCTGCCGTAAAGAGAAAATCAGCACGTACATCACCGGCCAACCTTTTCACGTTCGGATTTTCAGGAATGGAATTACCCATGAAACTGAAAATGGAACTGCCGTTGATTTGAAAGGCCATTTCTTCTCCTCCAAGAGTGGTCAGCGTGTAGATAGGTGGAAGTTTGTAATCGAGGGTTTTGGTAGTTCTGATCTGCAAACTATCCAGGGACTCTTCCACGTAACGGATCCGCAGGATGAGTCCGTAGATTTTACCGTATTCTGAACTGGAAAACCGCACGATGAAAGGCGCAGGATCCGCGAGATTCACCTTGGTATTGGGGGTGAGGTTTCGCTGGTAGATGTCGGGAATAAGGGGCGTCGTCGCAGTAACCACTTTGCCGGTATTCAGATTCACGAATTTCAGGCGGTATTGTTTGGTGTAATCCAATCCCGTGTTGGCTAGCTTGAAAACGTAATGGTCGTTGTTCGTGAATACGCCCTCCTCTTTCACGATGGTGAAATCAGGTCTGAAGGTGCCTACCGGCTGAGGGTTTCCGTTCACAATTTTTTCCAGGGTAATGCGCACACTGGCGGTATCGTAATACAGGCTGTCAGCGTTTTGAGCGAATTCCAGGGCATTGCCAGGTCCAAGGTATCCTTTTTGAACCCGTACATAGTGGTTGGAATCAAGCGTGTTGATGAGTCCGTAGATGACAGGAATCTCCTGGTAGTCCTCAAGAATGTCCAGCTCGTTATCACAGGAACCGAAAAGCAGAGGGACAAGGATCAGCAGCCAATAGCAGTGTTTCATCACAGCAAATGTAAGGGTTTCAGCGGAATCCCTGCGGGCATGACCATGACGGCAATGTGTTTTTAAACCACATTTTCATAGCTTCGCGGGGTGCTGAATGCCATTTTGAACGGAATACTGCTCGGGTTGGTCCTGGCGATGCTGGTGGGTCCCGTTTTTTTTCTGCTGATTGACACGAGTATCAGAAGAGGGGTATTGCCGGCTGTAGTCCTGTCGGCCGGTGTGGTAATCAGCGATGCCTTGTTCGTGGTGGTCACGTATTTCAGTAGCGCTGCCCTTGGAACACTCCGTCACTTCGAGCGGGAGTTCGGTATAGCCAGTGCCATCCTGCTCGTTTTCTTTGGTATTCTGTCCATCGTCAAAAAACCGGATATAAAGTCTGACAGCATCGAATTAGTGCAGGCAGCATCGCCGATGTACGCGTACTTTCTGAAGGGTTTCTTTGCCAATATGCTGAATCCCTTTGTGCTTGTTTTCTGGCTCGGTGTTTCCGGTACATTGACGGCCGAAGGGATCCATTCGGATAGCCATACCGTTATCTTTTTTTTGGCTGTTTTGCTGATCGTTTTCTGTACCGATATCCTCAAAGCATGGCTGGCACACCGGCTGCGCAGGATCCTGCGGCCGGGTATCCTTTTGTGGGTGAACCGTATCAGTGGCCTGGGTCTCCTGGCTTTCGGGCTCCAGATGTTGTGGAAGGTGATGTCCTATTGAAAAAGGGCCTTTTCAGTCCTTTGCTTTTCAGCGGATTGACTCCAGGTGAGCGGGGATGATTTCCCGGGGGTGGGGTGAATGTTTCCTCTTCAGCTGTAATATCGGACTGTTTTTTTTCAATTTTTTAGCCAATTTCTATGGTATGTTTACCCAACTGTGAAGAAAATTTGCCTAATACCTCTTGCAAATGTCATTCACATAAGATACATTGTACCTGATTCAGTAGGCCTGCATGAAAGATGTTGTGATCAAAGAGATTCAGCCCGAGGTACGCAAGTTCCTC
>CAZPCA010000075.1:7926-12855 GCA_964584995.1 uncultured Bifidobacterium sp. | reverse complement strand
AATAAAAAAGTCCCGCCGTAGCGGGACTTTTTTCAGTTAACCCAAGAAGAAATTACTTCTTGGTA
Organism: uncultured Bifidobacterium sp.; assembly: GCA_964584995.1. GTDB lineage: Bacteria > Bacteroidota > Bacteroidia > AKYH767-A > OLB10 > JAJTFW01. Next base: position 12,790 of record CAZPCA010000075.1, on the reverse strand, counting down.
GCTTTTTTAGCAGCCTTCTTGGTAGCTTTCTTGGCTACTTTTTTGGCAGCCTTCTTAGGAGCGGCTTTCTTAACAACTTTCTTAGCAGCTTTCTTAGGAGCAGCCTTCTTAGCAGCTTTCTTAGGAGCAGCTTTCTTAGCTACTTTCTTGGTAGCCTTCTTAGCAGCCTTCTTGGTAGCTTTTTTAGCAGCCTTCTTAGCAGCTTTCTTCGGAGCAGCCATTGCGTTTACATCAGCTTGCTTGAAACCGATGATGCGAGTTACGCCAGCAGCACTGGTAGTGGTGCTTTTTTTCATTTCCATGTTCTGTTTCATTTTTTTTTGTGTTTTGAATTGGGTTAACGATTATTTGTTGTGGTTATACTGTCACTTGATAATTTTTGTTACATCGTGTAACTTTTTGCTTACTGAGACTTTTCACCGAACAACTTCGCACTACATTCAACTACACAAGGTGTGATACTCCGCCTGAGTGGAGAACTATGGTATGGATGTCACTATTTTATCGACATTGTACTTTCCGTTCTTTAAATTAAGCTGAATATCCTTGAATGCTTTTATGGTATACTGAACATCTTCCAGCGTATGTACTGCAGTCGGGATGAGACGTAACATGATCACACCTTTCGGTACTACAGGATACACAACCATAGAGCAGAAGATATCGTAGTTTTCACGTAGGTCCAATATGAGATTAGTGGCTTCCGGAATTGTTCCGTTGAGGTACACGGGAGTAACAGGAGAGTTTGTTTTTCCTATTTCAAATCCGGCTTCTTTCAACCCAGTCTGCAACGCATTGGTTATTTTCCAGAGATTGTCTTTCAGTTCCGGTTTGGTACGCAACAACTCAAGACGTTTAAGTGCGCCAATAACCAAAGGCATAGGCAAGGCTTTGGCGAAAATCTGCGAACGCATGTTGTAACGCATGTATTCGACTACCTGCTCATCGCTCGAGATGAATCCTCCGATCAAGGCCATGGATTTGGCGAATGTGCCGAAATAGATGTCGATCCCATCTTGGCATCCCTGATGTTCTCCTGTTCCAGCACCTGTCTTACCCATCGTGCCGAAACCGTGGGCATCATCAACGAATAGCCGGAAGTTATATTCTCCTTTTAATGCGACAATCTCTTTCAGTTTTCCCTGGTCTCCGGACATGCCGAAAACACCTTCAGAAATGACCAGGATGCCGCCGTTCGTTTGTTCTACAAGTTTGGTGGCTCGGTCCAGTTGCTTACGAAGACTGTCAATGTCATTGTGTGGGAAAACAAATCGCTTGCCCATGTGCAAACGCAATCCGTCTATGATACATGCATGGGCTTCGGAATCATAGACGATCACATCGTGTCTGTCTACCAGACAATCGATAGCACTTACCATTCCCTGATAACCATAATTAAGAAGTATGGTATCTTCTTTCCCCATGAATTTGGAAAGTTCGGATTCAAGCTGCTCGTGATAATTCGAATTTCCGGACATCATGCGTGCTCCCATGGGCAAGGCAAGACCGAATTGTGCCGTTGCATCCGCGTCTGCTTTCCTGACTTCAGGATGGTTTGCGAGTCCTAAATAATTGTTGAGGCTCCAGACAAGTTTCTCTTTGCCGCGAAAAATCATCTTGTTGGATATCTCTCCTTCGAGCTTTGGGAAAGTGAAATAGCCATGCGCATCTTTTGCATGCATCCCAAGCGGACCTCTGTTCTTCTTTATCTTCTCAAAGATGTCTGTCATTACTTTTTTACTTGCTTTTTTCTTTCGCTAACGTTTTAGTATTTCCGCGTCAAGAAGCTGACCGAAATATCAGCACAAAATTAAACTTAAATTCATATGCACGTACAATGTTTTCAACATGCGTTTGTTAATCGTGTTTTTTCACGCGAACGTTTATATGTACATTTGCATGGCATCGATAGACAATGAAAAAACACACACTGATAATTTTTCTGTTGTTGACATTCACTTCCTGCAGTAAGTTTCAGAAAGTGATGAAGAGTTCAGACATGGAAGCAAAGTATACTGCTGCTGTGAAATATTATGACAAGAAAGATTACTACCATGCGCTGCAGATTTTTGAAGAATTGATTTCTGTTTTTCGCGGGACATCAAAAGCGGAGATGTCGTATTTCTACTATACGTATTGTTCTTATTATATTGATGACTATACATTGGCCGCCTATCACTTCAATAATTTCGTGCAGAGTTATCCGAATAGTCCGCGTGCAGAAGAGATGCAATACATGTATGCCTATTGTTATTATCTCGATTCGCCCATCGCCAGCCTTGATCAGACAAGCACTTTGGAGGCCATCGATAAGTTCCAATTGTTCATCAATAAGTATCCTTCCAGTTCCAAAGTCGAGGAAGCGAACAGGATCATTGACGAGTTGCGGCTGAAACTTGAAGCCAAGTCCTTCGATAATGCTCGACTTTATTTTCGTACTGAGAATTACAAAGCAGCGCTCATCGCATTTAATAACCTCCTGAAAGATTATCCATACACTATATATAAGGAGGAGGCCTTGTTTTTGAGCTTGAAATGCTCATACTTATATGCACAGAACTCCGTACAGGCCAAAAAAACGGAAAGATTCAAGGCTGCCAAAGAAGACTATCTGGAATTTGTAGATAATTTCCCGCAAAGTCGGTATCTTCGCGAGGCTGAAAAAATGATGGAGGGAATAGAACGGCAGTTGAAATCCCTTCAGGCATCCTGACCTCATCCGTCGGTCGGCGTGTAATTCATACTATATATTGTATCTGCCATGGCAAACTACAAATCTTCTACCAACACAACGGTTACCCGCGACCTGGTGAATTTCGAGGAAAAAACAAGCAATATCTACGAGAGCATCGTGGTGCTGGCAAAACGTGCTAACCACATCTCCTCAGAGATGAAAGAGGAGCTGAACGACAAACTTTCCGAATTTGCCAGTATTACAGATAACCTGGAAGAAGTTTTTGAAAACCGGGAGCAAATCGAAATCTCCAAACACTACGAAAAGCTGCCCAAAGCCACGCTCGTAGCCATTCAGGAATTCCTCGACGGAAAAATCTATTACCGGAATCCGGCTAACGAGCAATAAGTATACTAAGGCATGCGTCTTTCGGGAAAGAGGATCATCCTTGGAGTAACCGGAAGCATTTCTGCCTATAAAGCAGCTTTTCTACTTCGTCTGCTTAAGGGTGAAGGCGCTGATGTTCAAATAATTATAACTGATTCAGCGGAGGGGTTTATTACCCCTCTTACGCTTTCTGTGCTCTCCGGTCGTCCGGTGCTGAAGCGTATGGTCAGCGAGAACCAGACATGGAACAACCATGTAGAACTGGGCTTATGGGCTGATTTACTGATTGTTGCACCTTGTTCTGCTCATTCTATTGCCGCCTTTGCCGGTGGGGATTGTGAAAATCTGTTACAAGCGGTTTTTTTATCCGCCAGGTGTGAAGTCATGCTTGCCCCGGCAATGGACCACGATATGTACCTGCATCCTGCTACGCAGAATAATCTTGAGATACTCAAGAAAAGAGGTATACGTATTATAGATCCGGTGAGAGGAGCCTTGGCATCCGGCCTTGTAGGTGAAGGCAGATTGCCTGAACCTCAGGATATTATGCTAAAGGTGCTGGCCTTTTTCGAAGATAGGGGAGTGTTGAAAGGAAAGAAAGTTATAGTGACAGCCGGACCTACCCGGGAGCCTATTGACCCCGTACGTTTCATAACGAACCATTCAACCGGAAAAATGGGCGTCGCCCTGGCCGAGAAGCTTCGTGATAAAGGAGCACAGGTGGTGTTCATCAGCGGTCCACTTCAAGTCGCTTATCCCGAAGGTGTCGAACTGGTCAAGGTCGAAACCGCGGCGGAAATGCTGGAAGCTGTGCAATCGCATTTTGCGTCTTGCCATGCAGCGATCTTGGCTGCCGCAGTTTCTGACTACCGACCCGATTCAATCTCCAGGCAGAAACTGAAAAAAACGGACGACTCCCTGCAGCTGGCCCTCTCTAAAACGGAAGATATAAGTGAGTGGGTTGGACAGCAAAAAAATACCGGACAGATAACTGTCGGTTTTGCACTCGAAACGGAAAATGAACGAGCGAATGCCCTGTCTAAGTTACAGCGTAAAAATCTGGACTTCATTGTACTCAATTCGCTCAACGATGCGGGAGCAGGATTTGGCACGGATACCAATAAAGTGACACTCTTATTCAGCGACAACAATACGCTGGAAGTACCGTTGATGTCAAAGCAGGATGTCGCAGAGAAAATCGTTGAATCCTTAGTAAATTTGATGCATGCGTAAAATCTTATTCTTCGTATTCTGTTGTCTGCTGGGCTATCCGGTACTTTCTCAAGAGCTGAATTGCACGGTGAACGTCATTTCTCCCAGAATACAAAGTTCGGATAAGCGGATTTTCACGACGCTACAGACCTCCATCATTGAGTTCATGAACAATACCAAATGGACTCAGGATAAGTTCAAAAACGAGGAGAAGATCGAGTGCAGCATGCAGATTGAAATCGAAGAACGAGTTGGCACCGACGAATTCAAAGCGTCCATCCAGGTTAGTTCTCGTCGTCCGGTACACGGCACATCTTACAATAGCCCCATTCTTAATTACAAGGACGATGATTTCAATTTCCGCTACGTGGAATATCAGCCCTTCGAATACAACGACGGTCAGGCAAACCCCAACCTGGTAATGGTGCTCGCATTTTATGCCTACACTGTCATCGGATTTGATTATGAAACCTTTTCTCCCATGGGAGGAAGTCCTTATTTCGCAAAGGCTCAAGCCATCGTTGCGAACAGTGCAAACGCACCCGAACCCGGATGGAAAGCTTTTGAAGGCTTGCGGAACCGCTTTTGGTT
>CAZPCA010000075.1:0-7826 GCA_964584995.1 uncultured Bifidobacterium sp. | reverse complement strand
AAACAGTTGCTGAGCGATATCGATCCCATCAATACTTCGAAATACCAGAAGATTACCGGAGGATAGTGCACTATAATTGGTTTACTGTGTTTTGTAGCGTATGTTAAAAAAGTTATCGGTTCAGAATTATATCCTTATTGAAAAACTGGAAATCGATTTTTCAGAGGGACTTACCGTGATTACAGGAGAAACAGGAGCGGGCAAATCCATTTTACTGGGTGCACTGGGTCTCTTGCTGGGTCAGCGCGGCGATGCTGCCTATTTATTGGATAAATCCTCGAAGTGCATAGTCGAAGGGGTGTTCGATGTGGCGCGGTATAAATTGAATGACTTTTTTAAAGCCAATGACCTGGATGAGGAACCCCACTGCACCATTCGAAGGGAAATAAATCCGGAAGGCAAATCAAGAGCATTCATCAACGATACGCCGGTGAACTTAACCCTTCTGAAAGAGTTGACCCAACAATTGTTGGATGTGCACAGTCAGCACGAGACCTTGTTGCTGGGGAATTCACGTTTTCAGCTGAATGTGGTCGATGCTTGTGCTTCCAATCAGAAGGAGTGGCTCGCGTTCAAAAACGCATTCCAGGAATTGTCGCAATTGCGAAGGGAATTGTCAGAAGCCATCGAACAACAAGCCAGGAGCAGTGGGGAGCTGGATTACCTGCAATTTCAATTCAGGGAGATAAATGAATTACAGTTGGCACCTGGAGAACAACAGTCGTTGGAGCAAGAGCAGCAGAAATTGTCAGGTGCGGAGGATATTCTGCTGCAGTTGAACAAAGCCTGCCAGAGCCTGCGCGACGGCGATGAAAATGCAGTGGCCAGCCTGAATGTCACGCAGCAAACACTGTCCGGATTGTCCAGGTTTGATGAACGCTTTGGGCAGTTGCATGCACGCATCCAATCCGCATTGATAGAGGTGAAGGATGTCTACAGTGAAATCGAAGGTATGTCGGAAGAGTTTCAGGCAGACCCGGTCCGTCTGGAAAAGGTCAACGATCGACTGAGTGCGATTTATTCATTGCAAAAGAAGCATCGTCTGCCGGATCTTGAATCACTCTTGCGATTCAAGGACGAACTGCAAGAGAAAACGGATGCACTGGGTGGACTTGGAAATACCATTGCTGAACTGGAAAAAAAAGTACAGTTTACAGAGAAGAAGACCCGCAAGGCAGCTGCCGACCTGACCGCTTCACGGACGAGGGTGATTCCGGATATTGAAAAAGCCATCAATGGCCAGTTGAAGGCTGTTGCGATGCCGCATGCGGTCTTGAGAATAGCACTGCTGGAGGAGAAAGAAGGCCATTACACAACCTCTGGTGCCGAAAGGGTTCAGTTTTTGTTTTCGGCCAACAAGGGCGGCGATTTTAAGGAAATCGGGAGTGTGGCTTCTGGAGGAGAACTGTCGCGTTTAATGCTTTGTATCAAATCCCTGATGGCAGCTCATGCAGCCTTGCCCACCATCATTTTTGATGAAATAGACACGGGTATTTCCGGGGAGACTGCTGCCAGAGTGGGGGCTATTCTGCGTACTATGGCCGGTCAGCACCAGGTCATCGCCATTACCCATCTGCCGCAAATGGCCGGTAAAGGCAATGAACACTTCCTTGTCTTTAAGGAAACATTGAAGGGACACACCCGTTCGGGCTTGAGGAAACTCACGAAAGAAGAAAGGGTAAGCGAACTGGCCCGGATGCTGAGTGGGGAGCAGATGACCGCCGCCGCCATGGAAAATGCGAAAGCATTGATGGTCGAGTAATTCAGCGCTTCTGGATCCGACCAGGCCCATATGTGCATAGAAGCACTATTTTTGGAACTCAAATCAAAGCTATGGCATATTCACTCTTGAAAGGTAAGCGCGGTATTATTTTCGGTGCGCTGGATCCGAATTCTATCGCATGGAAAGTGGCTCTCCGAGCACATGAAGAAGGTGCTCAGTTCACCCTGACCAACGCTCCGGTGGCGTTGCGTATGGGGGCTATTAATGAACTGGCCAGCCAGTGTTCTGCTACTGTTATCGGCGCAGATGCCACCTCCTGCGAAGACCTCGAGCAGTTGTTCACTAAATCCATGGAGGTGATGGGTGGTAAGATCGATTTCGTGCTGCATTCCATCGGTATGTCTCCCAATGTGCGCAAAGGCAAACACTATACGGGCCTCGATTACGATTTCTACCACAAGACCATTGATATCTCGGCCATGTCCTTGCACAGGGTCCTGCAGTCAGCCATGAAACTCGACGCCATCAGCGATTGGGGGAGCGTTGTGGCCTTGACCTATATCGCCGCCCAGCGGGTGTTTCCTGATTACAACGATATGGCGGATGCGAAGTCCATGCTCGAAAGTATAGCCCGTAGTTATGGCTATCATTATGGTAAGGCGAAAAAGGTTCGGGTGAATACCATTTCGCAATCACCCACCAAGACCACTGCCGGACAAGGTGTCAAGGGCTTTGATGGCTTCTTCAATTACGCGGACGCAGTCTCTCCATTGGGGAATGCTTCTGCAGAAGCCTGCGCCGATTACTGCATCACCATGTTTTCGGATCTGACCAGACATGTCACCATGCAGAACCTCTTCCACGACGGCGGGTTCTCCTATACCGGAGTGAGCAACGAGGTGATGGAGAAATTCGAATCGCAGTAAAAACAGAAACAATCAAAAAAAAGTCCCGGTTTCCCGGGACTTTTTTTTAGGATTCTTCTTTCTTTTTTCTAGGCTTCGGTGGTTTCACTACGGCTATACTCAAGCCGTCTGCACCATCCGTGTAATTGAGTTCAATGATATCCCCTTCGCTCAGTTCACCTTTGATGATTTCTTCAGCCATCGGATCCTCGATGTATTTCTGAATCGCACGCTTCAGCGGACGTGCACCGAAATTGCTGTCGTAACCCTTGTCGGTAAGGAACTCTTTAGCGGAATCCGTCAGTTTCACCTTATACCCCAGTTCGCTGACACGCTTGTAAAGGCTCTCCAGCTCAAGGTCGATGATGCGGAAGATATCTTCTTTGCTAAGGGAGTTGAAAACGATTACATCGTCAATACGGTTGAGGAATTCAGGGGCAAAAGCCTTCTTCAGTGAATTCTCGATCACACCGCGTGCATGTTCATCGGCCTGTGACGTCTTGGAAGAAGTGCTGAATCCGACTCCCTGACCGAATTCCTTCAGCTGACGGGAACCGATGTTCGAAGTCATGATGATGATGGTATTCTTGAAATCCACTTTACGGCCCAGACTATCGGTCAACTGACCATCGTCCAGCACCTGCAGGAGCAGATTGAATACATCCGGATGCGCCTTTTCGATTTCGTCCAGCAGAACGATGGAGTAGGGCTTACGGCGGACTTTCTCGGTCAACTGACCACCTTCTTCATAGCCTACGTATCCGGGAGGCGCTCCGATCAGGCGCGATACAGCGAACTTCTCCATGTATTCGCTCATGTCGATGCGGATGAGTGCATCTTCAGAGTCAAAGAGATATCTGCTCAGTACTTTGGCAAGCTCGGTTTTACCGACACCGGTGGGGCCAAGGAAGATGAAAGTGCCTATTGGTTTATTGGGGTCTTTCAGGCCAGCACGGTTGCGCTGAATGGCTTTTACCACTTTCTTCACAGCATCGTCCTGACCAATCACTTTTCCTTTCAGTTCATCCGGCATACGGATCAGGCGGGTGGTTTCCGCCTGTGCTATACGTGTAACAGGGATGCCGCTCATCATGGCCACGACATTGGCCACGTCATCGAGGTCCACGGTATAGCGTTGGGTTTTGGTTTCTTCCTCCCAGGAACGCTTGGCGTTCTCCAGTTGCTCGATCAGCTGTTTTTCGGTATCGCGCAAACGAGCAGCCTCTTCGTATTTCTGACTGCGCACCACGCGGTTCTTTTCCGTCTTGATATCCGAAACCTTGTTCTCGAGATCGATGATGTTTTGAGGAACGTGGATATTCGAAATGTGCACGCGGGAACCTGCTTCGTCCAGGGCATCGATGGCCTTATCCGGTAGGAAGCGGTCAGTGATATAACGACTGGTCAGCTTCACACAGGCGTCGATAGCGGCCTCCGTATAATTCACATGATGATGCTCTTCGTATTTTTCCTTGATATTATGCAGAATCTGTACGGTTTCTTCTACAGAGGTAGGATCCACGATTACCTTTTGGAATCGGCGGTCGAGCGCTCCGTCCTTTTCAATGTACTGACGGTACTCGTCGAGTGTTGTTGCGCCGATACATTGGATTTCTCCGCGGGCAAGGGCCGGCTTGAACATATTAGAGGCATCCAGCGAGCCCGATGCACCACCGGCACCGATGATAGTGTGTATTTCGTCAATGAAGAGAATCACGTCCGGAGACTTCTCCAGTTCGTTCATCACTGCTTTCATACGCTCTTCAAATTGACCACGGTACTTCGTGCCGGCAACGAGCGACGCCAGGTCAAGGGTGACGATACGTTTGTTGAACAATACCCTTGATACCTTCCGCTGAACAATTCTTAAGGCCAGTCCTTCGGCGATAGCGGATTTACCCACACCGGGTTCACCAATGAGGATAGGATTGTTCTTTTTACGGCGGGAAAGAATCTGTGAAACGCGTTCGATTTCTTTTTCGCGTCCCACGATTGGGTCCAGTTTGCCTTCTTCAGCGGCCTTGGTCAGGTCGCGTCCGAAATTGTCGAGCACGGGAGTCTTGGATTTTGAATCCCCGGGCTTCTTTTGAGTGGAACCGAAGGAGGGACCCTCATCGTCTTTTGCGTAAGGATCGTCGTCGTTCGGTGATTGCGGAGCTTCGGATTTGAAGTTCGATTTGAAAATTTCCAATTCTTCTCTCATGATGTCATAGGTTACGCCAAATTGGTTCAGGATCTGCGTGGCGATGTTGTCCTCGTCTTTCAGGATGGCCAGCAAGAGGTGCTCCGTACCGATGATTTCACTCTTGAATATCTTAGCTTCAAGATAGGTGATCTTCAGTGCCTTTTCAGCTTGTTTCGTAAGGGGGATGTTGTTAAGGTTGCTCACGGCACCGGCATTGCCCTTTACGGCGTTCTCTACCGATTTGCGTAATTCAACCAGGTTGATGTTAAGTGATTTCAGAAACTTTATAGCCATTCCTTCACCTTCGCGGATCAATCCGAGAAGAAGGTGCTCTGTGCCTATATAGTCATGCCCCAGGCGTAAAGCTTCTTCACGACTGAAGGTGATGACGTCCTTGACGCGGGGTGAAAATTTTGCTTCCATATTGCTGGTGTTTGGGTGTTTTAACGTGTGGTTTTTGAAAAAGGTTTTACTCTTTTTCCTTGGTATTGTTTCAATACCTGAAACGGGTCTTTTTGTGTTTGAATTTCTTCTGGAACAACTTGCTCTAATTTACGGTGCCGCCGTCGGAAATTCCATTCTTTTTTTATTTACAAGTAGATGATTTGTTGTTGATAATTCATGACCGCTCTCTGCCAAAAATATGCCACCCTTTTACTACCTTCGTGCAAGCCCTGAAATCTTTATCAACAAGACGACTAACAATCATATTTAATTAGTTTACAAGGGATTATTGTTTCGGGGTGTACCTGACAAAATTGCATTTAACCAAGAAAGAACATAGCTATGGCAGAAGGCGAAAAAATCGTCAGAATCAACATCGAGGATGAAATGAAAACGGCCTACATCGATTACTCGATGTCCGTCATTGTATCGAGAGCGTTGCCCGATGTACGCGACGGATTGAAGCCGGTCCACCGCAGGGTGCTTTTCGGGATGCAGGAGTTGGGCGTAATGGCCAATCGCCCCTACAAGAAATCAGCAAGGATAGTAGGGGAGGTTCTGGGTAAATACCATCCACACGGAGACAGTTCCGTGTACGACACCATGGTACGTATGGCCCAGCCCTGGTCGCTTCGGTACATGCTGGTCGACGGACAGGGTAACTTCGGCTCGGTGGACGGTGACAGCCCTGCAGCGATGCGTTACACAGAAGCACGTCTGCGTAAAATAGCCGAGGAGATGCTCAGCGACATCGACAAGGATACCGTCGATTTCCGCCTCAATTTCGACGATACACTCGAAGAGCCAACCGTTTTGCCGGCCAAAATCCCCAACCTGCTGGTCAATGGTGCCGCCGGTATAGCCGTTGGTATGGCGACCAATATGGCACCTCATAATCTGACAGAGGTGCTCGACGCAATCATCGCGTACATCGATAACCGGGAGATCACGGTCGAAGAACTTATGAAATACGTTAAGGCACCCGATTTCCCTACGGGCGGTATCATTTATGGATACTCCGGTGTGAAGGACGCCTACGAAACAGGCCGGGGCAGGGTAGTGATCAGGGCGAAAACGCTTATTGAAACTACCGACAATGGCCGTGAACGCATCATCGTCACCGAGATTCCCTACCATGTCAATAAGGCCGAGATGATCAAAAAGACGGCTGACCTGATCAATGAAAAGAAGATTGAAGGGATCAGCGATATCCGCGATGAGTCTGACAGAGAAGGTATGCGGATCGTTTACGAAATCAAGCGGGATGCCATGGCCTCCGTGGTGCTGAATCATTTGTACAAGCACACCGACCTTCAAAACTCTTTCAGCATTAACAACATCGCTCTTGTGGGTGGCCGCCCGATGATGTTGAACCTCAAAGACCTGGTGTTGCATTATGTGGATCACCGTCACGAGGTTTTACAACGCAAAACACGCTATGAACTGGCAGAAGCGGAGAAGCGTGCCCATATCCTGCAAGGATTACTCATTGCGCTGGATCACCTGGACGAGGTTATCGCCCTTATCCGGAAGTCTCAGACCCCAGATGAAGCGAAAACAGGCCTGATGAGCAATTTCAGCCTGAGCGAAATCCAGTCGAAAGCCATCCTGGAGATGCGCCTGCAACGCCTGACCGGCCTGGAGCGCGACAAGATCCGTGAGGAATATGCCGAGATCATGAAAATGATCGACTTCTATAAAGAAATCCTTGCCGACGAGGTCCTGCGGATGAAAATCCTGAAAGATGAGATGACGGAAATGAGGGAGAAGTACGGAGATGAACGCCGCACCGAAATCGTGTACATGGCTGACGATATATCCATGGAAGACATGATCGCGGATGAACCGGTGGTGGTGACCATTTCGCACCTCGGCTATATCAAGCGGACGGCTCTCAATGAATACAGAAGCCAGGGCAGGGGAGGTCGCGGATCTGCCGGCGCTGCTACGCGCGAAGAGGATTTTGTAGAGCATCTTTTTGTCGCCACCAACCACAACTACCTTCTGTTGTTTACAGAGAAAGGAAAGTGCTTCTGGCTGCGCATCTTCGAAATTCCGGAAGGAACCAAGAATTCGAAAGGAAGGGCCTTGCAAAACCTGATCAGTATCACCCCGGATGATAAGGTCAAAGCCTTCATCAATGTGAGGAACCTGGACGACGAAGATTACCTGAACAGCAATCATATAATCCTTTGCACCCGTCAGGGAACCATCAAAAAGACCTTGCTGGAAGCCTATTCCCGTCCCCGTCAGAACGGCATCAATGCCATCACCATCAACGAGGGCGACGAGCTCATTGAGGCGCGCCTTACGAATGGTACCAATGAGATACTGCTGGCGGTCAAATCCGGTCGCGCCATTCGTTTCAATGAATCAACCGTACGTCCGATGGGCAGAAATGCCGCCGGCGTAAGAGGGGTAAGCCTCGATGACCAGCACGATGAGGTCATTGGCATGGTGTGCATTCAGGATGCGGCTAAGGAGAGTATCCTGGTGGTCTCCGAAAAAGGCTTCGGTAAGCGTTCGGACCTGGAAGATTACAGGGTCACCAATCGTGGCGGTAAAGGGG
>CAZPCA010000074.1:0-12928 GCA_964584995.1 uncultured Bifidobacterium sp. | reverse complement strand
TCCGCATGTAGATGCGGTTGCAGGCGATGGCAATCAGTGCCCCGGCAGAGGCGGCGTTGTTGTCGATAAACACAATGACCGGTATCGGGCTGTTAAGGATGCGTGTACGGATACTGTCTGCCGCGTCCAGAAGTCCACCATAGGTGTTCATGTGGATGAGGATGATGTCGGCCTTTTCAGACAGTGCCTGAGCGAATCCCTTTGCAAAGTTCCTCGCTTGCCCCGGAGTGATTTCGTTCTTTATATCTAGTTGATAAACAATTTTTTGATTGGAATCTGTAACAGCAAATGCGTTGGAGCAATAGGTTGAGCCTGCTTGAAGGAGAAACAGTAAAAAGCTACCCGTGAATATTAATTTCGTGTTAATTAATGTGTTGATAAGAGTGAAACGGCGTTGCCGGACGTTTGAAGCCATAAAACTATACTTGTGTAAATATAAGAATCGGAACTGAATGGCTTTTTTGAAATATAAAACTGGAATCGTTTTCAGTCTGTTGTTGCTGCTTTGTTTCAGTGCACAGGCTTATAGTCCTGATTCACTCAGAGTACGTTGGATTAACGGTAAGAAATTCGTGCTACACAAAGTCGCCCCCAAAGAAACCTATTCCAGTCTGTCGCGCCGTTACAAGGTCACCGTGGCCGATTTGCAAAAGGCCAACCCTGGGGTGGAAGTGTTGAAAATCGGGCAAATCGTAAATGTTCCTGTAGTGTCCACTTCCGATGTTGAGGCAATCGCCGAAGAGCCGGCGAGGGTTGTTGCTCCTTCCAAGCAAAAAACACACCGCGTGGCCAAGGGAGAAACATTGTTCCGGATTGCGAAGATGTACGGGATGACCCTCGACGAACTGAAACAGTTGAATGGGATATCGGGCAGCAATGTAGGTATTGGGCAGGTGCTGAAGGTGAAAAATGCAGGAGAAGACAATGCCACTATTCCCGAAGCAAAACCGGTTGATCCCCCCGTGGTTCAGCCAGCAAAAGCGGAGCCGAAGGCGGTTCCTCCCACAAGAAAAACGGACGAGCCTGCTCCCGTAATCAAAGTTGCTCCGGTAGAGCCAGGGCCCAAAACGGATACTGCTACTGCGCCAACCGAACTTCCGAAAGTGTATGCCAATCCAGGTACATCCCGTACTGTTGTGGAGGAAAAGGACGTAAAGTCAGGTACCGTCGTGGACAGGATTACAGAGGTAGGTGTCGCCTCCTGGATGGCCGAGACCGATGTGAATCAAAGCAAATTCTACGCATTGCACCGCACCGCACCGGTCGGCACCATCATCAAGGTGACCAATCGCATGAATAACAATTCTGTTTTTGTCAAAGTGGTAGGTCCACTGCCCGATACAGGCGATAATGACGGAGTGATCATCAAGATCACACAGGCGGCTGCTCAGCGTATCGGCGCCATCGACCAGAAATTCACGGCTGAGTTGAGTTACGGCGTGACGAAGTGAGGAGTGAACTGCCGGACTGGAATCCCCGGCACTTCGCGTAACCTTTCCTCTTTTCCATTGCAGATCCTTTAAATAGTATTGAAATAAAAAAGCCGCCCTTCAAGAGCGGCTTTCATTCTTTTTAACGATTCTACTGCAGGGTTACTTTTTTGGTCACCGTGCGTCGGCCATCACCGATTTGGACGAAATACAGTCCCTTGCTGAGATGCTGAAGGTCCAGTTGCCTGCGGTGCTCTCCGGCAAAATCGTTGAGTGTATATGCGTACACTTTTTCGCCAAGAGCATTGCTGATGGTCACCGCATAGTCTGCCTGCTGGGTAGCCTTGAAGGCCAGTTCGAATTGACCGCTATTCGGATTAGGGAAGAGCGTGATGGAATTGTCAGAGAAGAGGTCCTCCAGGCCCACTGCACAGGTGTCCAGCGCTACGCAGGCGGTGCGGCCCGTATTACAGGCAATTTCCTGGTAGGACCAGAAGTAGAAGAAGTAGTAATACCCTGGTGAACCTGCATTACTGCCGGTGATATTCACCGAGCTGCTTTGGTAGGGGTAAACGGCTCCCGCAGAGTTCCTGTATAGGTCAACCAGTCCGCGGCATTTGATGAAATAATCGTTACCGGGATAAATCGTGAAGTTAAGGTTGACGGTAGTCGGGGAGTTGGGGCTGGCCGGAATGAACACGGTCGTATCGGCATAGGTGTTGCCCTGAGCATCGATGATCTCAATGGTTCTGTTACCGGCTGAATTGGCATACACATCTACCGACTGCAGAATAATAGGATTGAGCACATCGAAATACAAGCCACGGATATCGTTCGCTGTGAACATGGCTCCTGCGCCAATGGTATTGAAGGCCTCACCCGTGTAATCGGTCAGACCGGCGGGTAACTCTTCATCCACATAGTACGTGGTAGTACCGGCGATGTTGGGAGAGTAGGTGCTGCCAGTGGCCAGCATTGTGCCACCACCCGGAGCATCCCACCATCTCAAGGTGCCCGTTCCGGAACCGCTGGCGCTCAGCGTCACTGGCCCAGGACCACAGCGGGTCGCTCCTGTAGTAGAAGGATCAGGCTGGGAGCTGGACGCGATGCTGATGAAGTTCGTATTGGTCAGTGTATCGGCTCCGATACCGTTCGTAGTAATCAGCGTGACCGGGTAATTGCCCGGTGTGTTGTAGATGACAGTGGGGTTTTGTAATGTCGAGGCCGAAGGATTTCCTCCCGGGAAACTCCAGCTCCAGCTGGTAGGTTGTCCGGCGGAAAAATCATTGAACTGAACGGCAGCTCCGGGACATGCAATGTTGAGAGAAGAACCGAATGCGCTGGCAGGAGGGTATGAACCTGGTGTATAGAGTCCCGATTCCCACATGCCTCTGCCGTAGGTCGAAGCCCTTATGGTATTTGTGGCATAATGAATGGACAACTGTGTAACGATGACATTGGGCAAGCCATTCGAAAATGGTTGCCATATATTCAGGCCGGCATCCTTGTAAAAAGCACCCACATCTGTTCCAATGTAAATGGCATCGTTGGAGTTGTTCTGGTAGGTGATGCAATTGACCGGGATGTTCGGAATGGAAGCACTCAGGTTGATCCAGCTCACCCCCTGGTCGTTGGTTTGAAATACCTTGTTGGAGTTGTTGAATCCGGAATAGGTGATCCATGCTTTGTTGGCATCGGTGTTGCTGCAGGCGATGCCCGTAATGGTGCCAGGAGGAACATTGCTCACCGTCACCCAGGTAGTGCCGCCGTTCGAGGTCTTGTACAGCCCTCCGGGCTTGGAGAGCCAGATAACCTGATTGTTGGCCGGCGATACGGCGAAGGTGGTCACGTTGGCAGTATTGGTGACGGTTCAGTGAGCCTTCATACTGGGAGCCCCACATGTTTTGGTTGTTGTTCCAGTCGATGAAGCACAACATGCCGTCGCCACCCATTACCTGCGACCAGGTTCCGTTGTAGCGGTTGGTGCCATTGTCCTGCCAGCCCTGAATCAGGAGGTTGGCATTGGTGGTGGATTGACCGAAACCGTACATCTGTGCAATCTGTAAGCCATCGCTCAGGTCCGTCCATGCGGCACCTCCATTGGTGGTTTTGAAGATGCCACCGTCACAGCCCGCAAAATACGTGGAGCCGCTCACATAAATGAGGTCGTGTACATCAGCGTGCACATACGGAGCGCCGGATCCCGTCCAGTGCCCGTTGATAGAGAAACTGCTTCCTCCGTTCGTAGATCTCCAGATGTTGACGCCGCCGACAATGATTTCGTTCTTGTCCGCCGGAGAGGCGGCAATGGCCAGATCATACCATCCCTGTCCACCGGTATCTCCGCCGTTGGAGTTCCATCCCAGCACATTCGATGGTGTGGATGTGGCGACTTTGGAAAAGGTTTGTCCGCTGTTGGTCGAGCGGTAAATACCTTCAAAGCCGTAGTCGGTGGCTGCTTTCGCCGCCAGCAGATACACATAATTGTTGTCGTGCGGGGTAACAGCGATGGCTATACGACTTAAGGTGGCCGCTGCAGCTATGCCAGTAGTGATTTTGCTCCAGGTCTGACCATTGTTGGTTGAACGGTAGAATTCAGTTCCCGCCGTGTAAACGATATTGGGGTCGCCCGGCTTGAATTCCATATCCTTGAAGGAGCCCGCCTGCACTAGAGTAAAGGTGGCACCGGCATCTGTGCTACGGAAAATACCCGCCGAAGTGGCGGCGAGAATCGTGCTCGTATTGGCCGGGTCGATCAGCAGCTTGCTGATTTGCCTGGTGTTGGCCATGTAATAACTGAGACCGGTGGTGTTCCAGGTCAAGCCACCATCGGTAGACTTCAAAATACCTATCGTGTAGGTGTCGCCTGCATCGCCGTCACCGGTGGCCAGGTACATGATATTGCTGTTGGTCGGGTCAATGGCGATATCCGTACAGCCGATCACCTGGCTGAGCTGGTCCGTGTTGGATGACCAGCTGGCACCACCGTTGGAAGACTTCCATAATCCTCCCGCGGGCGACCCAACGTAGATGGTGTTGGGGTCATTCGGATCAAAACGGACGAAATTCAAACGCCCAGCACCGCCACCGGAAGGAATACTGTTGGTCGGTCCGATGATGGTCCAGTTGCCGGCGGAGAATGTACCGTATTTCTTTTTGTATTCTTCCATTTCACGATAGGCCAGTGAGGGGTCAAAACGTCGACCATTACGATCTACCCTGGGGGCCATCATCCATTCCCAGCGCTTATACTGGGAAAACCCCGGAATTTCCAGTTCTTCATCGTGGATGCCTTCGTTGGTCAGCTTCGATTGTCTGCGTTTGATGCGTTCCGCCTGCCGCTCTTTCTTGACATAATACTTGTTGAATGCCTTTTGGACATCGTAGAAGTTGACATCCGGATTTTTCATCATCTCGATCCAGTCCTGTGCCATTGCCGGAATGCTGAACGACAATGCAAGCATTAGGGCCAGTAGCCGTGTAATTCTTTTCATGTTTTTTCGGGAAGTTTTGGTATTCAAATATACTCAAAACGCTTAAATGAAAAAACAAGCGGAATTCGCTGAATCACCGGCGATTTTGGAGGCTGATTACCTGGACGTGCGACCTTTCCTGCGTTTGATTTCCGCGGTAAGGAGGGCCAGCTCTCTGCTCATCTGTCCGGCAATGGAAGTGTTCTCTTGTGCCCGGCGAGTAAGGTAGGGGAGTACAGCTGCTACAGGGCCATAGGGTACGTATTTGGCCACTTTATAGCCCGCCTTGGCCAGGTTGAAAGAGATGTGGTCACTCATGCCGAGCAATTGGGAAAAATAGATCCTTTCGTCTTGAGGAGCGATGTTGTTCGCTTCCATCAGCTGTGTCAGCAGGAGACTGCTTTTTTCATTGTGTGTTCCGGCGCAGATCGCGATGCGGTCAAGGTTGGCTACACAATAGTGAAGAGCCTCGTCGTAATCGTTGTCGCTATCGTTCTTGTCACGCTGAATAGGTGAAGGTTGGTTCAACTGCCTTGCGCGTTCACGTTCCTTTTCCATGTAAGCGCCGCGTACCAGTTTCAGACCGAGGTAATAACCGGATGCGGCGGCTTTTTCGTGCGCTTCCTTGAGGTAACTGAGCCTGTCGTGACGGTAAAGTTGTACGGTGTTGTAGACGATTGCCTTCTCTCCGTTGAACTTTTCCATCATTGCAGTACAGAGATCGTCGATGGCCGTTTGTATCCAGCTTTCTTCCGCATCCATGAACACCCGGACATTCAGTTGGTGGGCGGTCTCGCAAATACTCCTGACACGCTCTTTCACTCTGCTGAACTCGGCAGCCTCCTCAGAATTCAGCGGACTCTTTTCACTGACTTTCTCCAGCAATGCGAAGCGGGCGAGGCCCGTCACCTTGAACACGCTGAAAGGGATATGAGGATCACCGTGTGCCCTGCGTACAGTACGAATGATTTCCTGGCAGCTTTGGTCGAACTCGTATTCGTCCTCTTTGCCTTCCACAGAATAATCCAGAATGGAGCCCACACCGTGTTTCCCTAACCTTTCAATGGTGTAGTTGCAGTCCTGGATGTTCTCGCCTCCGCAAAAATGACGGAAAATGGTTTTACGAATCAGGCCTTTGACTGGCAATTGGTATTTCAACGAAAAGCCTGCAAGCGCACTTCCGTAGCGCACCAGTGAAGGAAACCCGATGGCTTTGAAAAGCCAGTATGCCCGCTGAATTTCACGGTCCGTACGGAATGAAAAAGAGTTTTCGAGATTGTCGAAGGAGAGCTTCGGTGGCGCATCCATAAGCATGGTCAAAGATAGGAATAACACTTGTTGTGAAGTGAGGTCAGTACGATCACTTTATTTTTCTTGATGAATCTCAAAATGCTTGACTTTCAATGATTAATTTTGCATCAGCACAGAGTAGAAAACATGTCTGATCCATCCGCTCATCCGTTCATCGATTTTTATCAGGAAGGGCATCCCGTATTTTCCGGTCAGGATGCCTTGGGAAGGTGGGCGCAATGGATGGAAATGGAGGGGCGCTGGTCCTCCAGAATTTTTATACTGACCGACGAAAATACCGGAGCATGTTGTGCCCCGGCCCTGAGACGGTTAATACCTGAAAATACCTCCGTGCATACATTGGCTATCAAGGCCGGAGAAACTTCCAAAGATCTGGCCGTCGCTACCCAGGTGTTTTCTTTCCTGGATGAAATCACTTTCAGCCGCGACGATGTTTTCATCGCGCTGGGAGGTGGAGTTGTCACCGATCTTGGAGGGTTTGTCGCATCCATTTACAAACGGGGCTTGCGGCTGGTGAATATGAGTACTTCCCTGCTGGGCATGGTGGACGCCGGCATCGGAGGTAAGAACGGCATCGATTGGCAGGGAGCAAAGAACATACTCGGTACCATCCGGTTTCCGGAGGCGACCGTTTGTGATACAGCCTTTCTGGATACTCTCCCTCCGGTCGAGTGGAAAAATGGTCTGGCGGAATGCTGCAAGCATGCGCTCATCGGCTCTCCGGAGCTCTGGAAGCAATTGCAGGCAGATAATTTTTCATTCACTGCTGTTAATACCTTGTTGCCCTCCTTGCAAGCCATCAAGCGCGATATCGTAGAGAAGGATGCCAGTGACCGGAGCCTTCGCAAGGTTCTGAACTTCGGTCATACGGTAGGACATGCTCTGGAGAGTGAAAGCATGCGCTCAACGGAAAAGGGACTGCTGCCTCATGGCACGGCAGTGGCTATGGGTATGATCCTGGAAACGGAAATCAGCTCCCGGATGAAGTGTATGGATGCGGCGGTTGCCGAATCGGTCATGAATCGTTTGGCCGGTGTTTTTGGTGAAGTACGTCTGCAGGACTTCGACGCAACTTCCCTTCTTGGATGGATGAGGATGGATAAGAAAAACAAGGGTTCTGTAGTTCGCATGAGTTTGCTTGCAGATATTGGTGTTTGCAGATGGGATGTGGAGGTGGACGAATCAGTGGTGCAGCATGTACTGGTAGATTTTGGAGCGAAACATGAGGTGTGAAACCCTGGTCATGGCACCCGATGGTGCGGTGGAGGGCATGGTGCGGCTCCCCGGTTCCAAAAGTGTGTCCAACCGTGCCTTGATCATCCGTGCGCTGAGCGATGTGGACTTCCCGATCACTGGTCTTTCATCGGCTACGGATACCGTTATATTGCAGCGACTGCTTACTGCGCCAGCGAACATGATGGATGCCGGTGCAGGCGGCACTACCTTCCGCTTCCTTCTTGCGCTCTTTGCTGCTACTGGCAAGGACGTGCTGTTGACCGGCAGTCGCCGACTGTGTGAGCGTCCGGTTGCTCCGCTCGTCGAGGCGCTTCGTGAACTGGGTGCGGTCATTACCTATGCTGAAAAGGAGGGTTTCCCTCCCTTGCAGTTGCATGCGTCACGCATCGATGGCTATGAGATAAGTGTCCGGACAGACATCAGCAGCCAATTTATTAGCGCCTTGATGATGATTGCGCCTGTATTGCCCAAGGGGCTGAATATGCATTTTCAGGGTGGCGTGGTGTCTGCGCCTTATATAGCCATGACGGCCCGAGTGATGGAACATTTCGGAGCGACGGTCACGTTTACCGGCACAGGCATTTCAGTGCGGGCAGCGAAATACTCCGCCAGTTCGTTTGCCGTTCCGCCCGACTGGTCCGCTGCGGTATTTTTTTATGCCATAGCAGCCCTTCGCCCCGGGTCCTGCATACGCCTGCTGCGCCTCGCTACGGATCAGTTTCAAGGAGATGCAATAGCGATGGAGTGGATGAGGGCTTGGGGCGTGAACTCAACGGTGGAGGGAGACGATATCGTCATACGGAGCGCCGGCTTCGAAACCACACCGCTTTCCATGGACTTTCTTCGACATCCGGATCTGGCGCAGGCATTTGCGGTGATGGCTGCCGTTAGCGGTCGCCCATTAGAACTGACGGGCCTTGCTACATTGCGCCATAAGGAAACCGATCGGATTGCTGCCCTGCAAACATCCCTGGCTACAGCGGGTGTGGAGGTGATGGCAGGCAGGGATAGCCTCAGGATAAACGGCATGGTAAAGAAGGAATTGGTTTCGGAGGTGTTGTTCCCTACGTATCAGGACCACCGCATGGTGATGGCTCTGAGCTTGCTTTCGCTCAGCGGTGCGGCCGTACGCATGGAAAATCCGCAGGTTGTGGAAAAATCCTATCCCGATTACTTTTCTGAATTGTCTGCACTTGGATTTTCTAACAGAGCTCAGTGCCCTTGACGCAGTTGCGCCACGGCAGCCAATGCACAGCGCTCACCATCCATAGCCGCCGACACGATACCACCTGCATAGCCTGCCCCCTCCGCGCAGGGGAACAAGCCGATTATCTGCGGGTGCATGCATGTTTCTTTATCTCTCGGAATACGAACCGGTGATGAGGTGCGGGATTCCGTGGCGACCAGCATCGCTTCATTGCTGAAGTAGCCCCGCATTTTCCTGCCGAAGTCCTGCAATCCTTTGCGTAGTGCGGCAGATACAGGCTGTGGCAGCACATCGTCCAGTTGAACGGACCGGATGCCGGGGTGATACGAGGTAGGGGACAGGGTGGAGGAGAATCTGTTGTTGCAAAAGTCCACCATACGTTGTGCGGGCGCTACCAAGCGACCGCCTCCCGCATCAAAACTCGCTCTTTCCACCGCTGCCTGAAACTCCATGGCAGCGAGGGGGCCGTGCTGCAGAAATCCATGATAATCCCTTTCGTCGACGCTGACCACCATGCCTGAATTGGCGAAGGCGTTGTTGCGTTTCGAAGGAGACCATCCGTTCACCACGATCTCTCCCGGAGCGGTGGCCGCCGGTGCGATGATACCGCCAGGGCACATGCAGAAGCTGTACACACCGCGGTCTTCGTACTGACCGCTAAGGCTGTACGATGCCGGGGGAAGGAAGGCTGACCGGGAGGAACAATGATATTGTGCAGCGTCGATGATTTCCTGTGGGTGCTCAATGCGTACACCCAGTGCGAAAGGTTTCGCCTCAATCAGGATGTGTTGTCGGTGTAGCATGCGGAAGATATCCCTGGCGGAGTGCCCTGTGGCAAGGATCATCGACGACGCTTTTAGGGTATATTCATGTCCGTTAGTGATGCCGGTCACTCTTGCTCCTTTCAGTGAATGCCCATCGAGGAGTAGTTCTTCCAGCCGGGTGTTGAACAGCACTTCGCCGCCGGACTGCTCGATCTGCGAGCGCATGGCCATCACGATGCCAGGCAGTTTGTTCGTGCCGATGTGAGGGTGTGCATCGATCGTGATGGAGGGCGGTGCACCGAAATGCACGAATGTGTCAAGGATCCTGCGTACATCCCCCCGTTTATCGGAGCGGGTGTACAGCTTTCCGTCGGAGTAAGTGCCGGCGCCGCCTTCTCCGAAACAGTAGTTCGAATCCGGATTTACGTTGCCTTCACGGCTGATCGTGGCCAAGTCCCTGCGTCTGTTACGCACATCCTTGCCGCGTTCAACGATGATGGGTTTGAATCCCGCCTCGATGAGCCTCAGTCCGGCGAACAAACCTGCCGGTCCTGCGCCGATAATCAATACCGGTTCAGCATTTGAAACGTCGCCATATTCTCTGATAATCTCTTGGGTGGGCAGCTGCCCTTCGTGCAGGATGACGTCGAAAAAAAGGCGGATTTTCACCTGCCTGGAACGTGCGTCTATCGAGCGTTTATGTAATCTGAACTCGCGGATTTCTTTCTCCGAAACCTTAAGTTGACGGGCGATAAGCGGCCTGAATTCCTGCTCGCGGGCCGCCTGTTCAGGCAGCAACACCAGCTCTACACGTTCTTGCATGGATGGGATGTGCCCACTGACGGGCGGTTACTCAAATGTAAGTGAAAAGGTGAACACCCTCGAGCGCAGTGCGGAAAAACTTGTGCTATATACGGCCGGGTCCTCGGCCAGAACATTCGGAATGCCCTGAAAAACTTTGATTTCCGGCGCGAATTTGAACAGCGGCAAGTATAAGTCCATGCCGAAACCGACCGTATAGCCATAATCGTATTTGGAGAGCTTTACCAGCTCTTCGTTGTTTTCCACTTTGGCTTGCGATACCAGGTCGATCATGTATTTGAAGCCACCGGTGACATAGAAACGGTAATTGTTGACGCGGTTTGACTTGAACTTGAGTTCCAGAGGGAATTCCAGGAAAGTGGATTCCACCTTTTTGATGACCACATCTGAATTTGCGATTTTACTCGTCATCTTGTAATTCAGGTTCCTTTGCGAAAAGGCAAGATCCGGTACAAAGCGCAGGTCGAAGTTGTTCCCCAGGTGCAGGTTCGCAATGATGCCCAGGTTGAAGCCCGCCTTACCGTCGGCATCTATCACCAAAACACTATCAGACCGGTAAAAATCATCCGAACGGGTGATGCGGAAGTCAGTACTGTTGAAGCCCAGCAGGAAGCCAAAGTGAATGGTTTGTTTGTCGTACTTCTCAAGGTTGTACACCTTCAAGCGCTGCGCCTGAACCATGCAGGTCGTCAGGGACAGGAATAATACAAGTGTCCAGAGAGAGGTGCAACGCGTCATTTTGTTCCGGTGTAGATACTGGCAATACCAAACGTTAGAGGCTGCGCTTTGGTATGTTCAAAGCCGCAGGAGGAAAGGATTCTGGTGAAATCCTCGCCAAAAGGGAAAGCGGACACAGAGGCCGGCAGGTATTCGTAGGCGGATCTTTGGCGGGAGAGCAGCTGGCCGACAAACGGGAGGACGGTATGCGAGTAGAAGGAGTAAAACTGTTTAACGGGAAACTTTGTAGGTTGGGAGAATTCAAGAATCACCACCTTGCCACCGGGTTTCAGCACGCGGTACATTTCACGGAGTCCTTTTTCAAGGTGTTCAAAATTTCGCACACCGAACGATACGGTAATGGCATCAAAATGTCCATCAGGGTAGGGGATGCTTTCAGAGTCGCCTTGTTCCAGCCGAATAACACCCTGAAAACCGCTCTGCATGATTTTGTGGCGGCCGATGTCGAGCATCTTATTCGAGATGTCCAATCCGATGATTTCTACAGGCCTTAGACGCATTGCCTCAAGTGCAAGGTCTGCAGTACCGGTGGCGATATCCAGAATACGTTCAGGTTGGATGTCCTTAAGCTCGTTGATGGCCTTTCTTCTCCAGTTCTTGTCTATGCCTGCGGATAGAACACGGTTGAGCAGATCGTATCTGGAAGCGATGCTGTCAAACATTTCTTCCACGCGTTCCCGCTTGGAACTCCCTTTGTAATCCTGAGGTATGACAGTCATAATGCTATGCTCGACGCTTCTTCGAGTAGTTGTTGTTTATCAATCGGTACCACTCCCACTTTTTCGCAAACCAGACCACCTGCAAGATTCGAAAGGCCTGCAATAAGTGCAGGAGGAAGATCCAATGCCAGGCAGAGTGACGCAACACTGATTACGGTATCACCGGCCCCCGATACATCGCTGATATTGCGGATGTGGGCCGGTACGATGGCGTGTTGATCAGTATCTGAATAGAACACCCCCGCCTCGGATAAGGTCACCATCAGCATGCCTATCTGCTGGTCATGACGGAAAGTCCGTGTGAGACTTTCCAGCTTTGCAGCATCTGTTTTCACCAGGTCGGTCTTCAGCCCTGCTTTCAGTTCTGCGAGGTTGGGCTTGAACAGGTTCACTTCCCGGTAAGCCATGAAATTGTTTTTCTTCGGGTCTACCGCCGTGGGTATCTTACGTTCTTTACAGGCCTTCACTATGGCATGTATCAATTGCTCTCCCAGCACTCCTTTGTCGTAATCTTCAAAGATGAGTACATGTGGCTTTTCTTCGTCCAGTAACGCGAGGATACTGTTCAGCAATGCATCACGCTCTTTTTCCTTCAACGGTGCGATTACCTCTTCATCAACACGAAGCAACTGATGATTGTTTCCAATGATCCTCGTTTTTACGGTAGTCACACGCTCTTCAGACATGACCATACAACGCGTGTCCATGCCTTGCTGCTGCATAATCCTCACCAGTTCATCTCCGGATGAGTCTTTGCCGATGACGGAACAAAGGAATGGTCGTGCACCCATCGCCTGGATATTGATGGCGACGTTGGCGGCGCCGCCCAGTCTTTGTTCTTTTTGATGAACAGCAACAATAGGTACGGGTGCTTCGGGAGAAATACGGTCCACCTTGCCCCACAAATAGGCATCGACCATCACATCACCCACCACCACTACTTTTAGCCGGTTGAAGTCTTCAAACAATGCCTGAACGGAAGAATAAGGACCCATACGAAGAAACTGGCTGCAAATTTAGTGATTGCATACGAATTAAAGGGCCGTTTTGGGCGCTACAAAACGCTGCCTTTCATTTGCTTAAGGAAAATCGGAAACGGCAGATTTCAGCTGTGAAGTTTGGCAAGGCTGGCCTTGACCCGGCGCATGGCCTCGCGCAACTCTTTTTCGCCGGTGGCAAAAGAGAGGCGAATGCAGTTTTCATCCCCGAATGCTTCGCCCGTAACCAT
>CAZPCA010000073.1:0-12975 GCA_964584995.1 uncultured Bifidobacterium sp. | reverse complement strand
TCAGAAGTTTAGCGAACGCTCCGGTATCAGTACCAACTTTGCAGAAGGCGGGGGTTCCCACTCCGAATACCTGGGTCCTATGTCTGAACAGGGATTCATGGCCCCGCTACTGTTCATAGGTTTGATAATCGCTGTTACACAGACAACGGCCACTTTCATGAAAAACTCCCGCAGTAAAGCAGACATTTTTCTCGCACGCGGAATATTGCTGGGTCTAGTCACCTATTGGGTGCACGGAGTGCTGAACTACTTCCTTGACACAGAAAAAGCATCGGTCCCATTCTGGGGCTTCATCGCCATCCTGGTAGCCCTGCAGATTTACAGCTCTCCGGAAGAAAAAAATAAGGTTACAGCAGACGACAACTCAGCAACGTGACGTCATCGAGCGACTCGGTATCTTTCCTGAATTCATTGAAATCATCCAGCACCTTATAATGAAGGTCCTTCATGCTTTCCACATCGCTGTTTGCATGTACTAAGTCCAGCAGCTTTTCAAAACCATATGCATCCCCCGCTGCATTCTCCTGTTCAACGATACCGTCGGTGTAGCAGAAAAAGAGTGAACCGGGAAGCAGCTTGCATTTGCCTTCAAAAACAAACGGCAATTCATCGAACATTCCTAGACCAGTAGTTCCCTTATCGAGCACCTGCACGTCCCCGTTATGATGTATGAAGGGGGGATTCTGGCCTGCATTCACATACTGGATACCGCGGGTTCTGGTATTGAGGATACCAATGAAAGCGGTGATGAATTTCTCTCCTTTAGCGCTTCTGTTGACACAATCGTTCAGGTCTTTCACCAACGCAGTTAATGAAGTGAAATAGCGGGCGCGGGCATTCAGGTTGGCCTGAAAATTCGACATCAGCAGCGCCGCGGAAATCCCCTTGCCGCTGACGTCCGCTACACAAATCAACAACTCGTCTTTGTTGAGCTGAATGTAATCGTAATAATCACCGCCCACATGCTGGTGAGGGATATAAGTAGCTGCCAGGTCCACTTTGTTGCCCTGAGGCAAATGCTCGGGAAACAACATGGTTTGCATGCGCGCAGCCAGTTCCAGTTCGCGTTGAATCTGCGCCTGTCGGATAGTGTCCCGGGTCAGGCGCTTGTTTTCAATTGCGACTACAATGATATTGGTGATGGTGTGGATGAAAGGCAGTACTTCCTTCAGGTGCGCAATCTCTTCGTGTTGCATATCACCGATGAACGCATACGCCAGCGATTGCTCGTTATGGTTCACGGGTATGATGGAATCGAAACCCTGCACCCAATCGGGCATATGAAGGCTGTTCAGCTGGAGCGCATTGAGTTCGCCGAATTTTTCCTCGAGTCCGTCCGGCATGAAATCGTCCGGGACACCGTAAGAAAGCATCTTCTGCCAACGCTGTTCGTGAATGAAGAGCACCAACTTCTGCACCTTCAGCTGATCACGCATCACCACCTGATAGATCTCGAAAAGCTGTGCCGCCGGCACATTGTAGTTGATGGCCTTCGTGATCTGCAAGAGCCAGTGCAGCTGCAGTTTCTTCACATGCAATTCCGCATCCGGCTTTTCACTTTTTCCTGCCAGTGTATCCATTAGGGTTTCAGCTTTTCAAAAAGTTCCGGCAGACGATTCAACAGCGCGAGTTCCTTCATCTTTTCGCGGGCTTCTTTCACGGGACTACCGAAGTATACCTGACCGCCTTTGATTGATTTGGAAATACCGGACTGCCCGTACACCACTGCGCCTGCACCTACGGTGAGATCTTTCTGGCAACCGACCTGTCCCCAGAAAATCACATTGTCTTCGATGTTCACGCAGCCGGCGATGCCGACATGCGCAGCAAACAGACAATTGCGTCCGATGACCGTATCGTGGCCCACATGCACATGGTTGTCCAGCTTAGTTCCCTGCCCGATGACCGTATCGGAGGAGACACCACGATCGATGGTACAGCAGGCACCGATCTCCACATCATCGTGCAGCACAACACGGCCACAGGAATGCATCTTATCGTAAAAATCCGGCCGACGCTTATAGTAAAACGCATCCGCACCGATAACGGTATTGGCGTGAATGATCACGTTATCGCCAATCTCGGTATGGTCGTACACCACCACACCGCTGTGCAATATGCAATTCTTACCGATTTTGACCCCGGGACCAACTGACACATTCGGTTGTACGATAGTTCCTTCTCCTATCTCGGCAGAGGGATCGATGGCTGAGGTAGACGGGACAAAAGGCATAAAATGTCTCGTGAGGAATACGTAATCGCGAAAGGGATCATCGGAAAACAGAAGTCCCTTGCCGGTAGGCACATCCACTTCCTTGTTGATAAGGACGAATGTTGCGGCTGACTGAAGAGCCTTGTCATAGTATTTAGGGTGATCCACAAAAGTAAGATCGCCTTTTTCTACGCGGTGGATTTCATTGATGCCGGTTACGATGGCAGCCGGATCACCCATCACACGGGTTCCGGTTAGTTCAGCCAGTTCGGCAAGGCTGCGGGATGGATGTAGTTTCATGGGAACGCTGCAAAAGTACGTAATTCAACAGGGGCAAAAGACTCCATAGCCCCCTGCTTCTTGCAGAAAAATTCCGCCAGTGATTTCAACAAAAGTACATGGATATCTGTGGCCCGGGCTTATGGATTGCCCTTGTTTAAACCGGACAAGCCTTCTTTCTTTGAACTATGCTATCCAAAAAAGCCAAATACGCACTGAAAGCATTGGAGTACATGGCTGAACACAAGGGCGACACCCCCTTAAAGATTTCTGAAATAGCTGAAGAACAAAACATTCCGCAGAAATTTCTGGAGGCTATCTTACTTGAGCTCCGTAAGGATGGTCTCTTGCGCAGCCGATTGGGCAAAACCGGCGGCTATCTGCTGAACAAATCGCCCGAAGAAATACGACTCGGCCACGTCATACGCATTTTGGACGGGCCCATTGCCCTTGTGCCCTGCGTATCTTACAAGTACTATGCTCCCTGCGAGGAGTGCCCGGACGAGGCTACATGTGGCTGGAGGGACGTTTTTGGTGATGTCAGAGAAGCGACCAATCAGATTTTGGACGTAGTCACGCTTGCGGATGTACTTCAACGAAAAAAAACGCTGACTAAAAAAGCATCTCGTAAGAAAAACGGCAAAAAATGATTGTGTTTCCGGTGTTTTCAATGGATGCAGAAACACTTATTCAAGAGACTTTATAACAACAAAGGGGCTACTGAGATTCAGTAACCCCTTTAAAATTTGACTTTAAAATGATTAATTGTTCACAATGATTTCTGCACCCAGCGCCTGTGCACCTGTGCCTCCGAGGAAACCTTTTGCGTAAACGGTGTAGATCTTACCGGCTGTCAAAGAAATACCTGGCAGGGGAAGAGCCACCGTCTGTGTTCCGGCAACACGTACTTCCAGATCGTAAGTACCTGCATCAAGGGGAGTGAAAGCCGTGAAATCTTTGAAACTTTTATTTCCGAAAACAACAGCACCACCATTGGCAAGAGCAACGTCCACAGCAGGAGCATTGGGTGAAAGGTGGATGAAGCGAACGTGCGCTTTACCGGAAGCGGGAGCAGCAAGATTGTCCTCAATTACCAATGCGCTCAGTTTGGAAACGCTGTCAATGGCGAAAAGTGAGTAGTTTTTACCATTTGCAATGGCAACATTTGCGTTCAACGCTGTTGTGGAGGTCCCTGCCACATTGACTTTCACATTTCTGGTGCCTGCCGTTACGGCGATGTAGCCTGTAGCATTTGTGAAAACGACCGGGGCTGTATTGATTTTGGTGTTGTCGAGCAACAAATCCACGCCGGGAGCATCCGGAGAAGCGTGAACCGCCATTAATTTACCGGAACCAGCTGAGGGTGTAGGGGTTGTTTCATCGTCGTCCTTCTTACAAGCTGTAAACAAGGAAATTGCTGTCATGGCTAAAGCCAGCATGGAAATCACATTTTTTCTTTTCATGGGTTGATGTTTTTAATGATGAATTGTTTAACAGAAACACTAACAAGGTCCGGGCGCTAAAGTTTAGTGCAGGTAAAATCTTTTTTCCCCTTGCAGAAGAAAAGCGTACCTTTGCAGTACTAATTTTAAAAATAAAATAAATTGATTATCAACATATTAGCTTGTTGATACGAACCACTTCCGATGAATCCAATCCGAAATATTGCCATCATTGGTAAAACCACCCTGGTTGATAAAATTTTACACCAGACCGAGTTGATCCGAGACACGGAAAAAAGCGGTGAACTCATTCTCGACAACAACGATTTGGAAAGGGAAAGAGGTATCACAATCATTGCGAAAAACGTTTCTGTTCAATACAAGGGCGTAAAAATCAACATCATCGACACACCGGGTCACGCAGATTTTGGCGGAGAGGTGGAAAGGGTGATGAACATGGCCGACGGGGTTCTTTTGCTGGTAGATGCCTTCGAAGGACCTATGCCACAAACCCGTTTCGTGCTATCGAAGGCTTTGGAGATGGGCAAGAAGGCCATCTTGGTCATCAACAAGGTAGATAAGGAAAACTGCCGTCCCGAAGAAGTCCACGAGAAAGTATTCGACCTCTTTTTCCACCTGGACGCCACCGAAGAGCAGCTGAACTTCCCTACCGTATACGGATCATCGAAACAGGGCTGGATGGCAAAAGACTGGAAAACTCCGGGTCCGGACATTACACCATTGCTGGACACCATCATAGAATATTTTCCGGCGCCAGAAGTGCTGGAGGGCACCCCCCAGATGCTGATTACCTCCCTGGATTTTTCCACGTATGTTGGTCGTATAGCCATTGGACGTATCAGCCGTGGCTCACTCAAAGAGAATCTGCCGGTGACCCTCATGAAAAAGGACGGCAGCAATAAGAAAATGCGCATCAAGGAGGTATTCGTTTTTGAAGGCCTGGGCAGAAAGAAAGTGGAAGAGGTGCGTTGCGGAGACATCTGCGCTGTGACCGGCATTGAAGACTTCGACATCGGAGATACGATCGCAGACCACGAACAGCCGGAGGCGCTGAAACCTATCGCTGTGGATGAACCGACCATGTGCATGCTGTTCACCATTAACAATTCGCCTTTCTTCGGCAAAGAAGGCCGCTTTGTGACCTCGCGGCATTTGCGCGACCGCCTCTACAAAGAGCTGGAAAAAAACCTGGCCATGCGCGTACTGGAAACCGAATCTCCGGATGCTTACCTTGTCTACGGACGTGGAGTATTGCACCTGTCGATCCTCATCGAGACCATGCGTCGCGAAGGGTATGAGTTACAGGTAGGGCAGCCTCAGGTAATCACCAAAGAGGTGGATGGTATACGGCACGAACCCGTAGAGCATCTCACCGTTGATGCGCCCGAGGAAGTTGCCGGCAAAGTGATTGAACTGGTGACGCAGAAAAAAGGGGAGCTGAAAGTGATGGAGCCCAAGGGAGATCTTCAACACCTGGAATTTGAAATTCCGGCCCGTGGCCTGATCGGTCTGCGCAGCAACATCCTTACAGCAACAGCGGGCCGGGCCATCATGGCGCACCGCTTCTCGAAATATGAACCTTGGAAAGGGAGTATTCAGGGGCGCATTTCCGGTGTACTCATTGCCAAAGAAACCGGCACCTCTACCGCCTACTCCATCGACCGAATGCAGGACCGTGGTTTCTTTTTCGTGGAGCCCGGAGAACAAGTGTACGGAGGACAAGTCATTGGTCAACATATACGTCCGGATGATCTGATCATCAACCTTTGCGAGGCGAAAAAACTCACAAACATGCGTGCATCGGGCAGCGATGACAACGTGCGTATCGCACCGAAAACCAACTTTTCATTAGAGGAGTCGATGGAATACATCGAGAAAGACGAGTACCTGGAGATTACACCGAAATCGCTACGCATTCGTAAAATACATCTCGACGAAAACGAAAGGAAACGTCATGCCAAGAAACTGGCTGAAGCCTGACGGGCCATTGTAAACACTGCAGCCTAAAACCAAACCGGCCTGCGATATGTTTTAATAGTATCGTGGCCGTTTTTTTTGTTCTATCGGCCCAAGGCACAACAATTGAATTGTCTACATTTGAATACACGAACATCCAAAATGAAAAAACTTCTCCTGTTACTCACAGGCCTTGCCATCACACTGCAATCTGCAGCACAGCTCAATGTCACCTTTCGATCCAACCTTCCCTACCCCAACGATGCGCTTTCGAACATCGGCGGATATGTGGATTCTTCCGGCAATGAATATGCGCTGGTCGGTTACGAGTCGGGTTTGTCTATTGTGAATGTTTCCGACCCCGACAATCCATTTGTCGCGTTTACGGTTCCGGGCACCAGCTCTATCTGGCGCGAAGTCAAAACCTGGCAGAACTACGCTTATGTCACCACCGAAGGGTGCTGCAATGGATTGCAGATTGTGAATCTCGGGTATTTGCCTGACTCCATCCAGTACCGCTACTGGACCGGCAACGGCTCCATTGCAGGTCAGCTGGAGACCATCCACGCCTTGCACGTGGAAGATGCCCATGTGTATCTCTTCGGATCCAACCTATTCAACGGTTCTGCACTTGTTGTGGATCTGGCTGACCCCTGGAATCCCGATTACAAAGGACACACTCCCGGTACTTATGTACACGATGGTTATGTGCGCAACAACAAACTGTACAGCGGCCACATCTACGACGGTTACTTCTCCATTTTCGATGTAACCAACAAAAGCAATCCCGCCCTGCTGGCTACGCAAAGCACCCCGACACAGTTCACGCACAATACTTGGTTGAACGATGCCGGCACTGTGCTTTTCACCACCGACGAAAACAGTAATTCCTTTTTGGGCGCGTATGATATCACCGACCCGAACAACATCGTGGAACTGGATCGTCTGCAACTCACTCCTGGCTCCGGTTCTGTTATTCACAACACCCATACGCTGAATGATTACGAAGTAGTCAGCTGGTATAAAGACGGAATTGCCATTGTGGATGTAAGTCGTCCCGACAACATGATTGTGACCGGATTCTACGACACCTACCCTCAGGGCAACGGCAACGGTTTCAACGGAGCATGGGGAGTTTATCCCTTCCTTCCTTCCGGAAATATCGTTGTATCGGATATTGACAATGGTCTTTTCGTATTAACCCCAGACTACATCCGTGGTTGTTACCTGGAAGGCTTGGTCACCGACAGCGTCTCAGGAATTCCGCTTGGCAATGTCACTGTCACCATCCTCGGGCCATCGATCACCAAGCAAACCAAAATCACCGGACTTTACAAAACCGGACTCGCCGCCTCCGGCTCCTACTCCGTACAATTCTCCAAGCCGGGGTACATCACAAAAACCATTAGCGGTGTTTCCCTCCAGAACGGAGTATTGACTACCCTGAATGTGCAATTGAACACCACCGTGCCTACCGTCGTATTGACTGGAACAGTGACGGAGGCAGGCACCAATCTTCCGATTGCGAATGCTACCGTCAGTTTCAACAGTACGCAATTCAACAATACAATCAACACCAATGCAGCCGGACAATTCACTATTGCAGGATTTTTTCCGGGTAATTACACCATCACAGCAGGTCACTGGGGGCATGTGACCAATTGCAACAACAATCAACCGGTCAGCGGAGGCGCTCCATTGAACATCGTGCTCAACAAAGGATATTACGATGATTTTTCGCTCGACTTTGGCTGGACAGTCAGCGGTCCCTCCAACAATGCCTGGGAAATCGGCACACCTGTAGCGACTTCGAACAACGGTCAGACCGCCAATCCGGGTATCGACGTAGCCACGGATTGCGGCAACACAGCGTACATTACAGATAACGGCGGTGGTGGTCCGTGGGACAATGATGTGGACCAGGGAAGCACCATTCTTACTTCTCCCGTCTTTGATGCGACCACTTATGGCAATCCGCATGTTAAATACTACCGCTGGTTTTATAATGGAGGTCTCACCAACGGTCAGCCTGACGACTCGATGAAGATCTTCCTCAGCAACGGAATCACCACCGTTCCTGTCGAACTTCTGGGTCCATCGGGCTCCTCGTCCCAGTGGGTTCAATCCACTCGCCGTATTGCCGACTATCTGACGCCTACAGCCAATATGCAATTCATCGTGAATGTAGGTGATCCTGGGCCTGTCTTCAACATTGTTGAAGGCGGATTAGACAAGTTCGAAGTGGTGGAGATAACCGGCATGGCAGACAATACCGCATCTTCCGATGTGACCATTCAGGCTTTCCCCAATCCTTTCACCGACCAGATCACGCTGGTGATGCAGCGGAATGAAGGTGCCCTGATGGAAATCACCGATATCAGCGGACGCCTGGTGGAGCGCTTCAACACCGGAACATCCAACATGATTACCGTAGGTAAGAACTGGGAGAAAGGTATTTACCTTGCACGCATCATCGATAGCGCCGGTGCAGGCAAGGTTTGCAAACTGATCAAACGCTAAACTTCCGAAATATCAGACACTGAAGGAGGTTGCCCGAACGGCAGCCTCTTTTTTTTATACCACCGGTAGACACAATCGATTGTTGATTACAGGCATGGATTGAGCCGAAAAAGATGGAATCGCGCATACATCTTTGTACACTTAAGACGTTATCACAATCAGTGAAAGGTATCGTGTTTCTCCTCCTACTTCTATGGGGCATCAGCAACGGTGTATACGCCCAGCAGAAAAACCTATGCACACCCAGCAACAACAAGCAGGCGGAGAAATACTATGAAAAAGCCCGGGAGGCCCGTGCCGATAAGAAGCCCTTCAAGACCATCCAGGAGTTATGCATGAAGTCAATGGCGGAAGACAGCACCTATGCAGAGCCATTGAAGCTACTGGGGGATGTTGCATGGATGCAACGACAGGATTCAATTATGGCCATAGCCTACGCTAAGTTGATTGCACTGTGCCCGGATGCCTCCTCAGATGCGCATTATCGGCTTGCAGACTATTACTTTCAGGAGAAGGAGTACAGCAAAGCCATCCCGCTCTTTTCATCCTATCTTGATTTCAATAAGGTGAAAGAAGAGCAGGCGAAGGATGCGGAACAGAAGATCAAAAAGGCCGGATTGATGCTCAAGCCGGTCCCTTTCCAACCTATGCCCCTATCGGATATTTCCGGTCCGGATCCGGAGTACCTCGCGATCATTTCTCCGGACGCTGAATTCTGCTTTTTCACCCGGCGCTTCGAAGAACAGAAACGCGGAGCACTCTTTCCTGTGAGCGTGGAAAAATTCATGGTGAGCAACCGCGTGAACGGCCTCTTTCAGAAAGGAGAACCTATGCCCCCTCCTTTCAACAAGGCAGGATCTAACAATGAGGGAGGCGCCAGTATCACTATCGACAACCGTCACCTGTTTTTTACTGTGAATAAGAACGGCAACTTCGATATCTACACGAGCGATGAAGCCAATGGAGTCTGGACCGAACCGCGCAGTGTCGGTTCTTCCATCAATCACCCCGAAAGATGGGAGAGCCAACCGAGCATATCGCCGGACGGCAAAACGCTTTTCTTTGTCAGCATTCGTGACTCCATCCATCAAAGCAGCGACATCTATGTCAGCAGGAAAGACGCCGAGGGCAGCTGGGGCCCCATGCAGAGCATCGGTGCGCCCATCAACACCCAGGGGAACGAAAAAACGCCTTTTATTCATCCCGACAACAAAACCTTGTATTTCAGCAGCGACTTCTTACCAGGGATGGGGGGCTACGACATCTTCATGTGCAAGCAACAGAAAGATGGCAGCTGGAGTACTCCGGTCAATCTCGGCTATCCAATAAACACAGAATCCGACGAGCTCGGTTTCTTCGTGAGTACCGACGGCAAGAAGGGGTACTTCGCCAGCAACAACCTGAAAGGCAAGGGTGGCTATGATATTTATGAGTTCGACCTGTACGAACAGGTCCGACCAGAACGCGTTTTATTCATCAAAGGCGAACTGAAAGATGAAGACCAAACGGCGCCAGCCAAAGCAAGCATTGAACTTAAGAACGCTGTGACGCAGGAAAAAGCAGACATCGTCTACGACAGCAGCAGCGGTAGATATGCATCGGTTGTCGCCTTCGATCAGGACTTCATTCTGACGGTGAAAAAACAGGGCTATGCCTACAACTCCGCCTATTTCTCGAGTGCAGACAGCACCCTCCAGTCACCCCGAAAAGTCGACTTCGAACTGAAGAAAACACAGGTAGGCGGAGCCTATCGACTGAACAACGTATTATTCGCCATACAGTCTTCCGAGCTTACTGTTCAGGACAAAAACATCATACGTGACTTCGCCGAGTACCTGAAGGAGAACCCATCTATTAAAATAGCCTTGCACGGTCATACCGACAATGCCGGCAGCCCTGCCTCTAACCTCACTTTATCCGAACTAAGGGCAAAATCTGTGTATGATTTTCTCATAGCCGTCGGCGTTAAGCAGGAAAGAATGAGCTACAAAGGATTTGGTCAGGACCAGCCTGTTGCGGGCAACAACACCGCCGAGGGAAGAAGCCAGAACCGACGCACCGAATTCGTCATCGTATCGCAGTGAATCATCGGGCAGAATCCAACCATTTTTTCAGAAGGGCAACTTGTACAGCTTCATGCGTTTCTTTTTCCTCGAGGCTATACTTCACCGCCTTGACCACATCCAGGGTAAGCGGAATCTTTTTGATGAGCCCGGAACGACTGATCAGCAATTGCACCGTATCTCCGGGTTTACGCTGGGACATGAATTTTGAAAGATCGTCCGACAAACGGTAATCATCCATAGCAATGAGTTCGTCGTTCACGTTTACCCCAGCACTCCATGCCGGAGAGTTCCGTTCCACAGCAGTCACCACCAGCTTACCTGCTGAATAGTTTGTCGTCAATCCACTGAAAGCCGTCTTGCCCCCTGCGTTCAAATCCTTCAGTTCAAGCCCCATGACATCTGCAAATTGCCGGAATGGCAATGGTTCGGTTCCATGTACAAAACGCTGCATAAAATCTGTTACATCAAGCCCTGCCACTTTCTTCACTGTCGCAATAAACTCAGCTTCCGTGTAAGGACGATTGAGTTTCACGTAAAAGGTGCGGTACATCTCGCGGAAGACATCATCGAGTGACTTTGTCCCCTTGGTCGCCTGCAGGATATCCGCATTTAGCAGGGCCGCCACTACTCCACCTTTTGTATAATAAGAAACACTTGTGTTGTTGGAATTCTCGTTCGGACGATAAAACTTGATCCATGCATCCAGACTGGACTCGGAGAGTGATTGTACCGCTCCCCCCTTTATGTTCGAACAATAAGACATATTGCCCGCCACGGCAGATAGATACTCCTCCCGGCCGGTAAAGCCACAACGCTGTACGATAAGGTCATCATAGAAGGCGGTAAAGCCCTCTGCGATCCATAAGAGCTCGGTATAATTTTCCGCATCGTAATTGAATGGACCGAGTGGAACTGGCCTCAGACGCTTAACGTTCCATAGATGAAAATACTCGTGCGCTACCAGACTCAGGAATCCCTGGTAGGAAGATTCTGTACCATACGACCAGCGACCGGTTTGCAAGGTTGTTGAATTCAGGTGTTCCAGTCCACCGCCGCCATTCGCCAGGTTGTGTACGATGAACACGTAGCGCTTACAGGGGTGCTCTCTGAAGATTGCCGTACATTCCTCGACGATTGCAGCCATATCCTTCTTCAACCGCTCCACATTGAAATTTCCCTCACCGACCATGGCCACTTCGTGGGGCACGCCTGCTGCAGTAAAGTTGAACACTGTATGATTACCGATTTCAAATGGTGCGTCTACCAGCTCATCGTAATCGGGCGCAACCACTGTCCAGGGGTCGGAAGCCATCAAGGGGTCTAGGGCCACCGACATCTTCTTCCAGGATGCTGCAGGTACCACCTTCACCACCTGCCTGTTTTTCTTCAGTGCATCTGCATACATGAAAATACTGGTGCCGTTGAGATAGGCATGTTCTGCATCGATGAAGCTTGTCCGCACCGATAACTCATAGGCATATACCCTATAGGACAACCTGACAGACTTCGCCCCGGAACTGTTCACCACCCATTCATTCTTGCTGGTTTTGTTGACCATCAACGATCTACCATCCGCATCGCGCGCTGTTACACCTTCCACATGCCTGGAAAATTCTCTTACCAGGTACGACCCAGGCGCCCATACCGGCATTTTTATTTTCAATTCATTGGACTTCCAACCTGAAACCTCCATCTGCACGTCCACATAATGCGTTTGCGGCTCCGGAAAAGAAAGAGTGTATTGGACAGCTGTCGCAACCTGCGAAAACGAATCCGTTGAAGAGAGAGAAAGGAAACAGGCAATCGCCAGAAGTTGTTTTAGCCGCAGTATAACCATGCTGCTAAATTACTAAGAAACCACGATGCCATCGTCTGCTTAAAAACGCGGTCGGCGTTTACCATCCTTGAAAAAGACCTGCTTTATCCGGCGTTCTGTCAGTACAAAAATCAAGGTACAGGACACAGGAATGAAAACACCGATAGAAATCAGCAGTTTATGATCCCTGAAAAAATAATTGTAGTTGATAAGCAGAAGGATCAGTAGCATACAGGACTGAAACATGAGCGCTCTTCCCGCATACACATTCGCCTCGTACCAGGTATCCTCGTTGCGGCGTGCGCCTTTTGAGTGATATCCTAACCAATCCGAAGGACTACCGGGGGAAATATTCAATTTCAGTCCGAAGGAAAAAAAACTCAGCGCCGCCATCAGCCCGAGTAAAAAATAGTAATTCATAAAA
The DNA here is from genome assembly GCA_964584995.1 of uncultured Bifidobacterium sp. GTDB lineage: Bacteria > Bacteroidota > Bacteroidia > AKYH767-A > OLB10 > JAJTFW01. The sequence continues at coordinate 239 of CAZPCA010000073.1, read as the reverse complement.
AGAGAAAAAGTTGTTTTGGTTCACAAATAAATAAAAAAATGTCACGCCAAGCAAGAAAAAATCAACGACCTCCCCCCATTCTCTGCATCATCTCCTGTTGTGTCATCACCTTGTAGCCCTCCGGTAGTTCAAACAACTTATCCGGCGGTGATTCAGTTTTCACCTCACGCGCTTTCATACGGACCTCCATACCGTTCAGGTCAATCGAGAACTCGAGCGGAACGCCTTTCAAACCTTCC
>CAZPCA010000072.1:6196-13075 GCA_964584995.1 uncultured Bifidobacterium sp. | reverse complement strand
CCGGTGCCTATACGTATGCATGGTCTAACGGTGGTACTAGTCAGGATTTGAGCGGTATTGCTGCCGGTATATACACCGTAGTGGTGACGGATGCCAATGCTTGTACAGCTACCGCTAGTGTGACCATCACACAGCCTTTGGCAGCGCTTACAGCGACTGCCACTAAGACCGATGTATTGTGCTTCGGTAACGCAACGGGTTCCATTGACCTGACGGTCAGCGGTGGAACCGGTGCCTATACGTATGCATGGTCAAACGGTGGTACTACTCAGGACCTGAGTAATCTTGCTGCCGGTACATACAACGTAACTGTAACAGATGCCAATGGATGTATTGCTGCAGCAACAGTAACGGTTAACCAACCGCTGGCTGCACTTTCCTCTTCCCTGGTATCTTCAACCAATATCCTGTGCTTCGGTGCCAGCACCGGTGCTATAGACCTGGGCGTGAGCGGCGGAACAAGTCCGTTCACCTATGCATGGTCAAACGGTGGTACTACTCAGGATTTGACAGGTCTGGCCGCGGGTACTTACACCGTAGTGGTGACGGATGCGAATCTGTGTACGACTACGCGTTCAGTGACCCTCACACAGCCAGCATCTGCAGTGAATGCTACCATTTTCACTCAAAACAACATCGTGAACTGTAGCTACGACCTTACCGGTGCGGTAGGTGGTGCCGGTAGCGGTGGTGTGGGTCCGTACACCTTGTCATGGAGTTCCAATCCTGTGCAGACGACAGCCATCGCGCTGAACCTGCCTGCAGGACCGATCACCCTTACTGTAACGGATGCCAACGGTTGCGTGGCTACGGCTTCTACGGTGATCACCGCTCCTCCTGCGATTGTCACCACTCTGGTGCCTGCTGAAGCCAACTGCTTCGGGGCTTCCAATGGTTCAATCGCGCTGACAACTTCTGGCGGTACACCCGGATACACATACTCATGGTCTAACGGATCAACGCAGGAAGACCCCACCGGTCTTGCAGCGGCTACCTACACAGTCACAGTGACCGATACCAAAGGTTGTATCAAGGTCGGCAGTGCTGTGGTAACCCAGCCGGCTGTGCTTGCAGCGAACGTGGCCTCTACCAATGTTACCTGTAACGGTGCCAACGATGGTACTATTACCATCACCGGTGCTTCAGGTGGCCATGCAAATTATGAATACAGCATCAACGGAACTGCCTGGCAGGTGTCCGGTAGCTTCAGCAATGTCGCTAACGGTACATACAGCGTTCAGATCCGCGACAAAGATTATCCTTCCTGCTCCATCGTGCTCAACGGCGCACTGGTCATCTCCCAGCCCGCCGTACTCAGCGCTACTGTGTCTTCTACCAATGTGACCTGTAACACTGCCAACGATGGAACAATCACGATCAGCGCTCCTACCGGTGGATACGGTACGTATGAATACAGTATCAACGGCGGTACCAGTTGGCAGAGCAGTGGTGCTTACACATCACTGGCTCCATCTACGTACGACGTAAGGATCCGCGATAAGGCGCAAACCGCTTGTGTCATCACCCTCAACGGTGCCCTGGTGATTTCTCAACCTTCAGTGCTTGGCGCTGTAGTGAGCAAGACCAATGTGGTGTGTAACGGTGACAACAACGGTACCATCACGGTCAGCACGCCTTCAGGTGGTTACGGAACGTACGAGTACAGTAAAGACGGTGGAAGCAACTGGCAATCCAATGGTTCCTTCACTGCCCTGGCTCCGGCTACATACGATGTAAGGATCCGTGACGCTGCCCAGACAGCTTGTGTCATTGACCTGGACGGTTCCACGAATACGGTTATCACAGAACCCATACTCGTCACTGTAACGGCTTCTCGTACGAACGTGACCTGTAACGGTGCCGCCAACGGAACGATTACAGCCTCTGCTTCTGCAGGTGCTACCATCACCGTGAACGGTAACGCTTACAACGCTTCAGCTACTTACGGTCCCGGTACTTACACCATCGTTGCTACTGCCGCTAACGGCAACAACAACGGTAACTGTACAGCTTCAACATCCGTAACCATTACTCAGCCGGATGCCTTGACCGCAACAGTGGCTAAGACCAATGCAGCGTGTTACGGTAATACCAACGGTACCATCACTGTCAGCGCTCCTGCCGGTGGTTATGGTACCTATGAATACAGCATCAATGGCGGTACCACCTGGCAGAGCACAGGATCCTATACGGGTCTTGCTGCGAACACCTACGATGTGCGCATCCGCGACGCCGCTCAAACGGCTTGCGTGATCGATCTCGATGGTTCTTCCAACACCGTGGTTTCACAACCCATCGCAGTTACCATCAATGCTACTGCAACCAACGTTACCTGTAACGGTGCTGCCGATGGTACAATCTCAGCTACTGCTTCTGCAGGTGCGAGCATCACGGTGAATGGCAACGCTTACAGCGCTACCGCTACTTACGGTCCCGGTACTTACACCATCGTAGCAACTGCTCCGAATGGTAACAACAACGGTTCATGTACTGCTTCAACTACGGTGACAATCACTGAGCCTATCCAGGTGACAGTAAGCGCAACATCCACCAATGTATCTTGTCACAGTGCCGCCGACGGAACGATCACTGCCACTGCCTCCGCAGGTGCTACCATCACCGTTAACGGTAACGCATACAACCCTGCGGCTACATATGGTCCTGGCACATATACCATCGTAGCTACTGCTCCGGATGGTAACAATATTGGAACTTGTACTGCGAGCACTACAGTGACCATTAATCAGCCCATCGCAGTGACCATCAGCGCCAGCGCTACCAATGTGTCCTGTAACGGTGCTGCCAATGGCACAATCACGGCTACTGCTTCTGCAGGTGCTGCCATCACGGTAGACGGTCAGCCATACAATGCTTCGGCTACATACGGTCCCGGAACTTACACCATCGTAGCGACTGCTCCGAACGGCAAGGGCACGGGCAACTGTACGGCCACTACCACAGTGACCATCACCCAGCCTATCCTGGTGACAGTAAGTGCTACACGTACCAACGTCACCTGTAACGGTGCTGCCGATGGTACAATCTCAGCTACTGCTTCTGCAGGTGCCAGCATCACGGTGAATGGCAACGCTTACAGCGCTACCGCTTCTTACGGTCCCGGTACTTATACGATTGTAGCAACTGCTCCGAATGGTAACAACAACGGTTCATGTACTGCTTCAACTACGGTGACAATCACTGAGCCTATCCAGGTGACAGTAAGCGCAACATCCACCAATGTATCTTGTCACAGTGCCGCCGACGGAACGATCACTGCCACTGCCTCCGCAGGTGCTACCATCACCGTTAACGGTAACGCATACAACCCTGCGGCTACATATGGTCCTGGCACATATACCATCGTAGCTACTGCTCCGGATGGTAACAATATTGGAACTTGTACTGCGAGCACTACAGTGACCATTAATCAGCCCATCGCAGTGACCATCAGCGCCAGCGCTACCAATGTGTCCTGTAACGGTGCTGCCAATGGCACAATCACGGCTACTGCTTCTGCAGGTGCTGCCATCACGGTAGACGGTCAGCCATACAATGCTTCGGCTACATACGGTCCCGGAACTTACACCATCGTAGCGACTGCTCCGAACGGCAAGGGCACGGGCAACTGTACGGCCACTACCACAGTGACCATCACCCAGCCTATCCTGGTGACAGTAAGTGCTACACGTACCAACGTCACCTGTAACGGTGCTGCCGATGGTACAATCTCAGCTACTGCTTCTGCAGGTGCCAGCATCACGGTGAACGGCAACGCATACAGCGCTTCGGCTACTTACGGTCCTGGAACCTACACCATCGTTGCGACTGCTCCGAATGGTAATGCCAATGGCTCTTGTACGGCCACCACCACTGTGACCATCACTCAACCCTCTGCGCTTGTAGCCTCTTCCGGATCACAAGTCAATGTGAGTTGTAATGGCGGAAGCAACGGTGCTGTAGAAATCAGTGCGACGGGCGGAACAGCTCCTTATACCGGAACAGGCCTTATGTCTGGTCTTGCTGCCGGTACGTATACTTACACGGTGACGGACGCCAACGGTTGCTCATCTACCGTGAGTGTGACCATCACAGAGCCTGCAATACTTTCAGCTACAACTTCTGCCAGTGCGGTATTGTGTTACGGAGGCAACAGTGGCTCAGCTACTGTGACGCCTGCGGGTGGTACACAGCCATACGGCTACCTGTGGAGCAACGCTGCTACCGGTGCGACTGCAACGGGTCTGATAGCGGGCACCTACACGGTGACGGTGACGGATGCCAAAGGATGTACAGTAGTGAAGACAGTATCGGTTTCCGAGCCGGCTGCTGCCCTCACGGTGAGCGCATCACCGGTGTTGAGCACGCTGACCTGTAACACGGTTGCTACTACAGCTTCTGCTGTTGCCAGCGGTGGAACTTCTACTTACAGCTACTTGTGGTCTACTACTGCTACTACGGCCGGTATCACCAATGTGTTGGCCGGTACATACACTGTTACTGCTACGGATGCCAACGGCTGTACAGCTGAAGCTACCTTCACGGTACTGGATCCTGTACACACGGGCAGCGACTGGTATGTTTCAACAACAGGTAATGACAACAACATCGGTACTCAGGGATGTCCTGTAGCCACGATCACGAAGGCCTTGGCTTTGGCAACAGCCGGTCATACCATCCATGTGGCAGCCGGTACCTATGCCGAGAACGTAGTGGTGAACAAAGGCGTGACCATCGACGGTGACGGCTACACTACGAAGTTGGTGTCAACTACTACCAATACTTCTACTCCTGTAGCCATCATGGATGTTGCTGCGAGCAATGTCACGATCAGTGATATGCACATTGAAGGAGCGATCGTAGGCGGCCTGAGCGGCACGCGCGGTATCTCGTTCAACAGCGCAGTGAGCAACGTGGCTATCAGCGGTGTGAAGGCAAGTCTGCACCAGTACGGTATCTACGGCGACGCTTCAGCGGATGTGAACGGTCTTACTGTTACAAATGCTGAACTTCTCGCTAACGGAAACGGATTCCATGTAATCCACACTGGTAAGATGGCCAATGTAGTCATCAATGGAGGTTCATTCAGCAATAACCTCTACGGTATGAGCAGCAATGCCTTCAACGGATCTACTACGAACGAAACAGGACTGAACAACGTGACTGTGAATGGAACAGTATTCACAGGCAACACGATCAAAGGTCTGTACTTCGAGAAACTGAACAATGCTACCTTCAGCGGTATCAGTGTTACAGATAACGGTAATACTACCAATGGTCAGGGTGGTGCTTACAACGGCGGTTTCGATATCAACCTCAAGTTTGGTACATACACCGCAGTAACCATCGAGAACTCAACCATTGAGAACAACGGTACTCATCCGAGCAATACGAACGGAGGCGGTCTCGCTGTGAAAGCACGCAATACAGTTGGCGGCAGTGGATTCCACGCCACCAACCCGGCAACGCTGAATGGTGTGATCATCCGCAACAACTTCATCCGCAACAACGGAGGAGCTGCTGCGAATACATCCGGTATCCGTATCGGAGAGTTGAACACTTCCGGTGCAGCTACCGAAAACATCCCGACCGGTGTTTCCATCACCGACAACGACCTGAGCGGCAACGTAGGGTACGCTGTCCGTGTGGATCAGATTGGAGCGGTAACGGTGGCAGCTACGTGTAACTGGTACGGTGTGACTTCCGCTACTGCGGTTGCAGCCAAGGTATCCGGCATGCTGACATCTACTCCCTGGTTGACAGTGGGTACGGATGCAAGTGCATCAGCAGGATTCCAGCCGGTGAGCGGAGCATGTAACAACGGTACTCCGGTTGCGCTCACAGTTACAGGTACAACAGATGTATCCTGTGCAGGTGGCAGCAACGGTGCGATCGATATCACGGTTAGTGGCGGACAGAGCGCGTATACGTATAGCTGGACCAAGTCTGGTTCCGCATCGTATGCAGCGACTACGGAAGACATCAGCAACCTTACTGCCGGTACCTATACCGTAGTAGTGACGGATGCCAACGGATCAACAGCTACCATCTCTGCTACACTTACGGAGATCGACGTTGCCGGTCCTGTGCTGAGCGGTGTACCTGCCAATGCAACGGTAAGCTGTGCAAGTGTTCCTGCTGCTGCTACGGTTACGGCTGCAGACCAGAACCCTGCTGCACCGTCTGTCAGCCTGAACGAAGTATCCACTCAGGGTATCGATCCGGCTCTCGCTTCTTACTACAATTATACGATAACGCGTACATGGACTGCTACAGATGCATGCGGACAATCTACTTCACAGTCGCAGGTCATCACTGTGCAGGACGTTGCAGCTCCGGCTATCACCACATGTGCTGTTGATGCCAACGTGAATATGAGCGGATGTACCATTACGGTTCCTGCCATGACTTCACAGATTGTTTCTACCGATAACTGCGCCGCTGCCAACCTTACGGTGACGCAGAGTCCGGCTGCCGGGGCGGTTCTGACAGTAGTGCATAACCAGACACAGGTAGTGACCTTCACGGTGGCTGATCCTTCTGGTAACATTGAAACCTGTACGGCGACAATTACTGCGAAAGATGTGACGGCTCCTGTCATCACTGCTCCGGCTGCAGTAGCTGTTAATACAGACCTTGATGCCTGTATAGCCACCGGTGTCGCACTGGGTACATCTACTCAAAGTGATAACTGCGGTGTGCCTTCCGTTAGCAACAATGCTCCGGCAAGCTACCCGGTAGGTATGACCACGGTGACCTGGACGGTGACCGATGCTGCAGGTAACACGAGCACGGCTACACAGACGGTAACTGTAACGGATAATCAATATCCGAGCATTACAGCACCTGCTAACAAGAATGTGGTAATGGATGCAGGCGCGT
>CAZPCA010000072.1:0-6096 GCA_964584995.1 uncultured Bifidobacterium sp. | reverse complement strand
CCCCAAGCACTGCAGATAACTGCGCAGTTGCTTCTGTAACGAACAATGCACCTGCAACGTTCCCTGTAGGAACTACCACGGTGACCTGGACTGTAGTAGACGTGAATGGTAATACCAACACGGCCACGCAGTCTGTAACGGTGACAGATACGCAGGCACCGGTCATTTCCGGAACTCCTGCCAGCTTCATTGCTACTATCACTTGTGCCGGTCCTGTAAGCTGGACAGCCCCCACGGCTACCGATAACTGCAGCGTGACTTCGTTCACCAGCAATATCCAGCCGGGTGCTTCCTTCCCGATCGGTAATACGACAGTCACCTATACGGCTATCGATGCTGCAGGTAATACAACTACTGCCAGCTTCGTTGTGACCGTGAATGGATTCGGAATCAGCAATACCACGTCAAGTGACGTGACCTGTAACGGTGCCGCCAACGGTACTGCTGCGATCACTGTCATCAATGCTCAGGGTGCAGTTAGTTACCTCTGGAGCAATGGTGCGACCACTGCTGCTGTGAGCAACCTGACTCCTGGTTCATACTCAGTCACTGCAACCAACGGTGCTTGCGTGGTGAACTCATCTGTGACCATCGCTGAACCTGCTGCCCTCGTGGTAAGCACTGCTTCTACCAATGTGACCTGCAACGGTGCCGCGAACGGTACTGCCACTGCAAGCTTCACCGGTGGTAACAGCGGCCATACTTACAGCTGGTCGAACGGTGCTACTGCAGCTGCTATCAATAACCTGACTCCGGGTACATACACCGTGATTGTTACGGATAGCAAAGGATGTTCTGACACCAAGTCAGTAACCATCACGGAGCCGGCTGTACTGGCTGCAACTTCTACGCAGGGTGCCACCATCACTTGCTGGGGTGCTACTACTACAGTGACCGTAGCGGCCACTGGCGGTACTACTCCTTACACAGGTACGGGTATCTTCACAGTGGGTGGCGGTACGTATAACTATACGATCACCGATGCCAACGGATGTACAACTGCTACGAGCATCACCGTATCCCAGCCACCGGCATTGCCTGCACTGGGTGCTATCCAAGGTACACTCACCAACTGCGTAGCTTACGCAGCAGGTTCTGTGACCTATACGATTGCTCCGGTGACTGACGGTGTGAATACTACTACGTACACATGGACAGTGCCCACAGGTTTGACAATCACTTCTGGTCAGGGCACCAACACTATCACTGCTTCCTGGACTTCACTCACCATCGATCCTTCCATCAGCGGAACGGTGAGCGTGGTGGCTGTGACCGCTTGTACTTCACGTACCCAGACGGCAGCTGTGAGCTATGCTTCCACTTCACCCGTGACTCCGGGATCCATCTCCGGTGACTCTCGTCTGTGCCCCGGTGTGAATGCGACTTACTCAGTTGCTCCTGTTGCACGTGCTACCAGCTACAACTGGACAGTGCCTACCGGCATGACCATCACTTCCGGTCAGGGAACCAATGTCATCACAGTGACAGTTAGCGGATCTTACAGCGGAGGTAACGTGACGGTGAGCGCCGCCAATGCCTGCGGTGCAAGTCCGGTGAGGACACGCAGCACGGTCATCAATACACCTCAGACTCCGGGTACTATCTCCGGCCAGGCCAACGGTGTATGCGGTGCATCTGCTACTTACACGATTGCTAGCGTTTCGGGTGCTACTTCTTACACCTGGGCTGTGCCTGCGACCGCCAGCATTGCTTCCGGTCAGGGTACCAACAGCATCACTGTGACTTGGCCTTCTTCCGGAGCCGGTGGTAGCGTGAGCGTACAAACAGTGAACGGTTGTGGCAGCAGTTCTGCCCGTACCCTCACCGTGAATACTGCTCCTGCCCGCCCAGATACCTCTGGTGCTCAGCCGACCAGTGCTTGCGGTGGTCAGGCCTATACCTACGGCGTGAAGACAGTTTCAGGTGCCACTTCCTACGCATGGTTGGTGACTCCGGGTGGTAGTATCACCTCCGGTCAGGGAACCAAGTTCGCTACGGTGACCTGGGGTACAGGTGTACCGGTCAGCCAGACCATCACGGTTAGGGCGGCCAACGGTTGCGGTACTTCTCTCAACCGTACCATCGCTGTATCGGTGAACAACTGTGTACGTGAAAACGAAAGCATCGGAACCATCCTGTCTATGACAGCGTATCCGAATCCGACCAGCGACAATGTGAACATCGAGTTCAACGCCAACGGCGTTGCGAAGTACACAGTCCGCCTGCTCGACCTCTCTGGACGCGAGCTCCGCGTACAGGCAGGAGAAAGCATGGAAGGTGTGAATAAGACCAGCTTCAATGTCAGCGACCTCTCATCCGGTATCTACCTGATTGTGATGGATCATGACAATAACCGTAAGACGCTCCGCCTCACTGTGGAGTAAGTCGAAACGGCGGTAATGTGAAATGACGGATTCCGGACTCCTGCCCATATCGGGCGGGAGTCCGGGTAAATCCGAAACCTTCCGGACGCATTCGCAGTATAAGAGAATCGCTTCATTCGATAATGCCCCATTTGTAGCCTGAATGCTGACCCACTGTCAGTGTTCGGTAGTCCTCTGAGAAATGTCTATTCAGGATAGGAGTTCACCTCCTCCTGAGCGGCATTCACCAATAATAAATGCCGTTTGGTAGCGGCGCTGTGTAGATTGTAGTGTGGAGTAGGAGTGGTCGCCTTCGGGTAACCAAGAGTAAAAAGCCCTTGTCAAAAGGAAATAAAATAGTAAAAAAGACCATCATGAATATATTTACGCAAAGACTGTTTCCAGTGATTAAGAGAGCCTGGCCGCTCCTGCTGGTAGCTGTTTTTTTCTTTGGTTCTGCCCATGCAACGGGTAGAGGTTCGGGAAATCTTCAGCCATCATCCAAGCAAACAGATAACCGTACACCGGTGCCTGTCATTTCGGTTGATTTACAGTTGAATGATGATCAGTGCACCGCAACGCCGGATGGTTTAATTTCTATATCTATTACGGATGGCCAGGATCCGTATACCATTGCATGGACAGGCCCTAATGGTTTTTCTTCTTCGAGCTTAGCGCCTAGCAATCTTGATGCCGGTTCTTACACGGTATTGGTGACCGATGCCTCGGGCGCAACTGCAACTGAAACGGTTACATTGGGTTCCAGTATTTCATTGATTTGGTACCAGGATTCTGACGGCGACGGTGAAGGAAATACCAACGTATCTTCCCTCTCTTGCACTCAGCCCACAGGGTATGTGTTCTCGGATGCGGATTGTAACGATAACAGTGCTGCCGTTTATCCGGGAGCAGTTGAAGTTTGCGACGGTATCGATAATAATTGTGATAATACTATCGATAATGTTTTACCACTGAGTACCTGGTACGTCGATGCGGATGGAGATGGTTCTGGTGATGCTGGAGCTATTGGCGTTTCTTCCGGTTGCCCTCCTACACAGGGGAATTTCGCCTTCGTCACTAATAACGATGATTGTGACGACAGTGATCCCGCCATTAAACCGACTGCAACGGAAATCTGCAATGGTATTGACGATAACTGCGATACCCAGACGGATGAAGGGGTGACCTTGACCTGGTACCGCGACGCAGACGGTGATTCTTACGGTGATCCCAACTTAGCCAATGCTGTGCAGGATTGTTATGCACCAACGGGTTATGTAGGCAACGATAACGATTGTAACGATGCCAATATCGCGGTGTATCCCGGTGCTACGGAGGTATGTAACAGCATCGATGATAACTGCGACGGCACTGTTGACAATGCTGCTGCTGTCACCTATTACGCCGATGTGGACGGTGATGGATCCGGTGATCCTTCCTTCTCCATTCAGGTAGTTTGTTTTCCGCCTTCCGGCTATGTTTCCAATGCAGACGATTGCAACGACGCTTTGGCTGCGGTGAATCCATCTGCTACGGAAGTATGTAACGGTTTGGATGATGACTGTGACGGTTCTGTAGATGTAGGTTTGACCTTCACCTGGTACCGCGACGTGGATGGAGATGGCTTTGGTAATTCTGCTGTTTCTGTGCAAGACTGCTATGCGCCGATTGGCTATGTGGCCGCAGACGGAGACTGCGATGATGTACTGGCCTCCGTCAATCCATCAGCCATTGAATCTTGCAACGGAATTGACGATAACTGCGACGGGACGGTAGACAATGCAGCTCCGGTGACCTATTATGCCGACTCCGATGGAGACGGCTACGGCAGTATAAGTACTCCTGTTGCTGTGGTGTGTAACCCTGCTGCCGGTCTGGTGGATAATTCCCTGGATTGCGACGATGGAAACGCCAATGCCAATCCGGATGGAACTGAAACCTGTAACCTTATCGATGACAACTGCGATGGAACCATCGATGAAGGGGTGCAGTTGCCGTATTACCTCGATGCCGACGGTGATAACTTCGGCAACACCAATTTTTCTGTCAATGCCTGCTACCCTCCTGTAGGGTATGTTTCGGACGATACCGATTGCAACGATAACAATATTAACGTCTTCCCTGGTCAGGCGGAAACCTGTAACGGACTGGACGATGATTGCGACGGAAATACAGATAATATTCCCACAACCACATATTACGCTGACGTTGACGGCGATGGCTTCGGTGATCCCTCATTCTCACAGGAATTTGGTTGTGTAGTAACCCCCGGATATATTCTTGACAACCAGGATTGCGACGATACCAAGCCCGATGTCAATCCTTCCAAACCGGAGGTTTGTAACGATATCGATGACGACTGCGATGGTTTGATCGATCCGGGTCTGAAACTTACCTGGTACCGCGATTTAGATGGTGATGCTTTCGGAGACGTGACGAATACAACCCTCGCATGCTACGCGCCGACCGGATATTTGTCGGACGATAGTGATTGTAACGACAATGATGCGAATATCAATCCGCTCGCCACAGAAATCTGCGATGGTATCGACAATAACTGTGACGGAAATACGGACGATGTAGCGACTACCACGTACTATGCAGATTCCGATGGTGATACTTACGGTAATCCTTCCTTTTCCATTCAGGTGGGCTGTACGGTTCCGACAGGATATGTGCTCAACAGCGCCGACTGTGATGACGGCAATGCGACCGTTTCACCCGTAGGCATTGAAGTGTGCAACCTGCTTGATGATAACTGTAATAATGTGATCGATGAAGGTGTGAAATCCACTTTCTACCGTGATGCAGATGGTGATACCTACGGTGACCCTTTGAATACCACCTTGGCCTGTACTGTTCCCGTTGGTTACAAATCCGATAATACAGACTGCAACGATGCAGATGCTGCCATTAATCCTGCTGCCACCGAAATCTGCGATGCCATTGACAATGATTGTGACGGACTCTTCGATTTCAACGATCCTTCCTACCAGGACAATATCGCTCCGGTAGCGCTGTGTAAAAATGTGACTATCTACCTGAATGCTGGTGGTGCCGCAAGCGTAACCGCTGCCCAGGTCGATAACGGATCTTCTGACAATTGCTCCATTGCAGGAATGACAGTTAGTCCTTCCTCTTTTAACTGTACCCATGTAGGAAACAACACGGTGACACTTACTGTCACCGACTTGAAAGGCAACAGCACGACATGTACCGCTACGGTCACCGTACTCGATACTATTCTGCCTGTGGCTGTTTGTAAAAATATCACCATTCAACTCGATGCTGCGGGTGCTGCGGGAATCACAGCTGCCGATATCGATAATGGTTCATCCGACAACTGTACGTTCACCTTGGCTGCGTCAAAGACCAGCTTCAACTGCAGCAATGTCGGTCCCAATGCCGTGGTACTCACTGTGACCGATGCAAGCGGGAATACGCGTTCCTGCACATCCACTGTGACTGTCCAGGACAATGTAGCTCCGGTAGCGACCTGCCAGAACATCACCGTTCAGCTGGACGCTACGGGCAATGCCAGCATCACAGCAGCCCAGATCAACAACGGATCCTCCGATGCCTGCGGCATTGCGAGCCTGAGCGTATCACCCAACAGCTTCACCTGCGCGAACGTAGGGGGCAACACGGTAACGCTGACCGTAGTAGACAATAACGGCAACACATCGACCTGCACGGCAACAGTAACGGTACAGGACAATGTAGCTCCGGTAGC
>CAZPCA010000071.1:0-13104 GCA_964584995.1 uncultured Bifidobacterium sp. | reverse complement strand
TGATTTTTGCTATTAGATCATTCGCCATTTATCCAAATACATCCATTGGTAAATTATGTTTTACTGATTTTATAAAATATGATTCATCATCTGCACAGGTTCATCCATTGGTTAAAAAACTGTTTTATATGCTTCCGCTTGAGATGCGTAGTGAGGACCTTAAAAACGTTCTTTTAAAGGATGGTCGCTTCATCTCCTCCGGACATCTGGACAATGCTCAGCAGCCATTTTTTATATATAAGGGAGTTACATCAGAAAGGGGGATGATCGGTTCAGGTCCTGATTCTATTCATGTAGCATTGGTACTTGGAAACACTTTGCTGAAGGTTGCAAAGGGGGGTGAGGCTGAGTTTAAAGATATCCTACTGCTCAATTTTAAATATTTCTTCTCGTATAAAGAAAGTATGTTAAATGAGTACGAAAAGTTGGTTGGCATTTTATCCTCAATGATTGTTGACTCTACAGCAGAGCATAGTGCTTTACCGTATGCATATGACGGTGAAAGTGGGCAAATGCTGATCAATGGTAAGATATTTGAAAGTTATGGTCCATACTATCGGGTAGGACTTAGTTCAATTTCGATGGTGCCGGATGGTGATGCTAAAAGCTATTATGTACTTGAAATCGTGTTCGGCAAGGAGGATTGAAAGGCTTTTTGAGCCAGCAATCAATTGTCAAAGCTGCAGTTCCAAATGATTGTATATTGAATAGAATGATTGCGAAATAATTTGTGCACGCTTTGCTCAGATTGTCTGGCCACTTATAGAATTAGGGTCTAAGCTACATTGGTTTTATTCCATACCTTAATTGCACTGGTTTATTTTTGGTCATGGAATTTAAATTCTCACCGTTTCACCACTTTAAATGCCATATTTCTACCATGTCCTTGCATGATGGCTAGATTGATCCACGAAAAGGCGAATTTTTCCAGTAATTCCACCTTGTCCGCTTTGCCAAAGTCTATACAAGTGCCAAATCCTGCATCGAGGGCCAATTGTAAAGCAGCCGCTTTGGCAATGGCGCTGTCTCCCGCCATGAACATATCAATAGGCTCTCCGTTATAGACCGGATCAAGCATGTTCTCAAAGCCGGTGGAGTTGAAACACTTTACGACTTCCGCCTTTGTTTTGTCCAGGAGGCAATGGTATACAGTTTTATAAGGTTCCGGAGCCTGCCGTACGGCATTGGTAGCGTCGATGATTATTTTTCCGCTGACATCCCCCATCTTTTCTACGATGTCAAATATGGCTGTCGGAGGCGTGGCAATCAGTACCACATCCGATTGGGCGACTGCTTCTGCAATAGAATGCACTTGCGTGTTTTCATTCTTAAGTAAAGCGGCACCTTTGAACTGATGTATATCGTTCACCCCTAAATGAATACTGTGGCCTTTTTTTGACCAGTTGGTGGCCAATGCTCCTCCAACATTTCCGGTTCCGATGATGGCTATTCGCATACTGTTGTCTTTTCTTTTTTCAAAATTACTTTTTTTCGTTGACCGCTCTGTTTCCGGTTGGTTGTGTCAGCTTGAAGGCTTCCCCGTAAACAGCTACGTTATAAATTACTAAATTCGTACTGCGTATGAAAAACATATTTCGATTGTATTGTTTCTCCATCGCTCTTCTCTTTCTTGGGTGGATAGCCAAGTTGCACTTTATTTTCGGAGGGGATTATCTGTTCCGTATCGGGAGTGCGGGTGTGATGGTGTCCTTTGTAGCACAGCTGGTGACAAAGTATGCCAATACAGACTTCAGGACCGATACACTTCACAGCATTTTTGTGGTCAACTCCGTTTGTTTGTTCTTGGTATATGCAGGTATGATGCTGAAAGTCGCTCACCTGCTCCAGACGCAGGAGGAAAAGGATTTTATGCTGGATTACATCGGTATTCCGGCTACCGTTTTCGCTGCCTTGTACAGCTTTGCAGCTCCTGGAAAATGGTACGATGCAGGTTCAGGCAGCAAGGAGGTCTTTCTGCGCCATATAGTTTTGCCCTGGATGCTCTTTGTGTTTTCCTTTTTACTGTACGCAGTGTATTCGGTCATACTCACCTATCAGGATAGGGGCTGATAAGGTGCCGGTGTATGTGCCGGACCTGACCAATCGTGTTTTTCTGCTGAGGTAGGCTCATACGGCACTATGTGGTATGCTTCTTTCGCGCCATTGTGTGCAAAAGCCCGGATGCAGGTATTTCGCATATGGCGAAAAGGTTTTATTAAATCATCTTACCTTTACAGCATTAATCACATGATCATGAAAAAACACTACTTTATTTTGACAGCACTTTTGTTGGTTTGTTCTATTTCATCTTGGGCGCAAACGAATGGCAGTATCCAGCATAATGGCGTGACCAGAAACTATATCGTCTATGTCCCCGCTTCCTACCAGCCCGGTGATTCCTGGCCACTGGTGTTTGTATTGCACGGCTTCACCCAGTCGTCCAATACCATCATGAATGTCAGCGGCTTCAATGCCATCGCCGATACCGGTGAATTCATAGTGGCGTATCCGAACGGAATCGGTAACGCATGGAATACCAATTCGGGTATGGCCGGTGGTTCTACAGCAGACGATATCGGCTTCATCGGAGCGCTGACGGATACACTGCAAGCACTTTACAACATCGACCCGAACAGGGTATTCAGTTGCGGCTTCTCTGCCGGTGGATACATGAGCCACCGCCTGGCCTGTGAAGCGCCACGCTGCTATGCGGCCGTTGCTTCAGTGGCGGGTACCATGAGCAATGCTGTATTCACTGCCTGTACACCTTCCCGTTCTGTTCCTGTCATGCAGATTCATGGCACTTCGGATGCCATCGTGAGTTACAACGGAAGTGCAGCAGGTGGAAAATCAGTTGACGATGTGATTGGCTTGTGGGTGGGTAACAACAGTTGCGCCACACCTCCCTCCGTGCAGGTCCTGCCCGATATCAATACGCAGGACAATTCAACCGTTGAGAAGAGCGTATATACGCCCTGCAATAGCAATACGGCAGTGAATCTCTACAAGGTGATTGGAGGGGGCCACCAATGGCCTGGTACTACCGCCCTGTTGGGCGGATTGGGCACAATCAACCGGGACATCAATGCCAGTGCAGAAATATGGCGTTTCTTCAGCAATTATTCCTGCCCGGTGCCTGCCGCGGTGTTGCAGCCAGCAGTGGAAGTTTCTTCTTCTTTTATACTGTCCCAAGATGCCGAAACCGGTACTGTAGTGCTGAAGCATACGGCGAACATTCCATTTGAAGCGGAAGTGTATGACCTGTCGGGCAAAAGGATGTTGCAGCAGTCTGCTGAAGGGACACTTTCCCTCAGCCGCGACCGCTTCGCACCGGGTATTTACCTCATCAAAGCGGTTTCCGGATCCTCAATGGACTCCTTTAAGGTGCGTCTTTGAGAATGTAGGGTAGGCAAGGCAGGATAACTGCAATTCTCAGTCTTTAACCATGCGGAGGCGGCGGAATTCCGTTTGCCCGAACCCTATCTGGTTACGATGAATTTTTTTGAGACGGAAGTGTGCTTGTTCATTACCCGCAAAAGATAACTTCCCGGTGTCAATGAAGCGACTTCCAGCCCATTTAAAGTGTCTGTTGTGGTTAATTTATCAAGCATCAGTTTGCCATGCAGATCCAGAACCTGAAGCGTGTAAGCCTCCAAGGTAGGAGGAAGAGTGATGTGTAGGATACCGTCGCTGGCCGGATTGGGATACAGATGTATTCCGTTTAGTGTAGCCGCTTCTGTTACCCCGCCGGTGGTTGAACCCACTCCGCGTATTTTGGCCAGCCACGGATCACAGTGTGTTCCGGGCAATGTGAGTGAGCCAAGAGTATCTTGACCAATGCTGAAGCTGTTCATGCTGGTGAACCATCCCGTAAGGAAAATATCGTTCTGCATATTCACGCAGATAGCTGTCGCAGCGATGTTATTGCCGTTGGCAATGACCTTCATGTCGCAGGTGATTCCAAAGGGGTCTGTCACTAGCCAATAGGCCGTACTTCCTCCGTTACCCTGCAGCGTAAATGCTCCCGAATGGATGTTAAATGCACTGAATTTGCCGGATATATATACGCGGCCATCAGGTCCTACATCGAATCCTTTAACCTGGATGGATAGGGCTTCCGCCTGATTATGATTGAGGATGATCCCACCGGTGTCGGCATGCACCCACACCACAAGGCCCCAGTTGCTGTTAACAGTAATGCCTCCTATATTCAAGCCAGCACTCGATTCGTCCACGAACCATATGCTGCCGTCTTTAGCAAAGCTTGCACAATGGATTCTGTCCTCGCCATTACCTTGGGCATGGAGTACAAATTTTTGGTAACCCGCGGTATCCATTACAATGAGATACCCGTCGGGGTAACCGGCATTTTGATTGATTAACGTATCAACTTGAGTTAAAAGGGAGTCGCCGTAGAATAACCCAGATATAGCCAGTCTCCCGTCGTTAGAAATAGCGAGGGCTGTGCCGACGGCATTCTCCGATACGTCAACCGGTCTTAGCAGAAACAGTTCGCCGGTTTTTCTGAATCCGGCAACGAACATACAGCTTCCGGAAGTCTGCAGAAAAGTACTATCGAATCGGATGTAATCTGTGAATGCTCCGAGCAGATAAATGTTATTGTACTTATCGGTTTTTATAGCCGTGAATGCACAGGCTCGGCTGGAATCCGCTTTGATGGTTGTAAGCAGATTACCGGTGCTGTCCATAACCAATGCAAATCCGTCTTCTGTGGGGAAAGACTGGTTAGGTGTAGATTGATTGAAAATTGTGACGGTGTCGATGGTGAGGTAATTGCTCTGGAAGGACCCGGCTATATAGGTTTTTCCGGCGTAATCACTGGTCATCCCATGTACGTAATCGTAGGATCCTCCAAGTATACCTTTCATCCATAAGGCCTGTCCGTTTTGGTCATGGCGGACGATATAGATATCGTGACTGACACCGAAAAGATGCAAAGGTCCGAAGCGAAGTCCGGAGAGAGAATACTCACCTGCGCTGACACAGCCTCCGTCGGGCATCGGAGCAACGAATTCGCCTGCAGCATTGTCGCCAGAGGTGCTGCCGTTTCTGGCCCATAGGTAAGAAGTGGTTTGTGCATCCGTTGCAACGAAGTACAAAAGTGCGATGAGAGCCAGAGAGTAGCTTTTCTTCATGGTAAAGGTCTTGATACAGCATCGAAAGTAGGCTGCTGCGACCAGGCAATGCATGATAGGAGTCCGCTCCAGGGATGTTATTTATCACTTCCTTGCAGAACTTATACAGCGTTTATAAATGGTAATAATGAAGGATGGTCCGCATCATATGGTTTGGTATTTCAAATCCCATTAATTTTATTGTCGCATTACTCCCCTTATGCCTACCAAAGCCCAAACAGTTGAGGATATCCTGAACAATCTTCCCGAAGATAGAATCGCGGCCTTCACCAAACTGCACGAAACAATTGTTAAACATCTGCCGAAAGGTTTCGAGGCGGCAATCAGTTACGGCGGCCTGGGCTATGTCATTCCCCATTCTTTGTATCCGGCTGGATACCATTGTAAGCCGGCCGAGCCTTTGCCCTTTGCAGGTATCGCCTCGCAGAAAGGTTCCATCAACTTTTACCACATGGGTATGTATGCGGATCCGGCATTGCTGAACTGGTTCGTCGGCGAATACCCGAAGTACTGCAAGCAGAAGCTTGATATGGGTAAGAGTTGCGTGCGTTTTAAAAAAATGGACGATATACCTTATTCCCTGATCGGCGCATTGATGAAGAAAATGACTGCGGCTGATTGGATTCGGATCTACGAAGCGAACTATCTTCCCAAAACGAAGAAGAAGTGAAAGTTTGTTTCATCACTTCGCTTCCATCTTAGCTTCTTTACTAAAATGAAAACAGCCCGCCGGAGCGAGCTGTTTCTTATGAAGTAGGGGATGAATTAAAGCTTTACGATTTTCTGGGTGAAGCGTTGTCCGCCCTTCTGTACTTCCAGCTGATAGAGGCCAGCCTGAACAGAAGTAAGGCCTACTGTGGTCTGAAGATCCTGTAGCGATTGACGCAGCACCAGTCTGCCGGATAAGTCGTACAAGTTGAGTACTGCACTGTCTTTCTGGTCCAGCTTCACGGTTAAAGCTTCTGCGGCCGGATTCGGATAAACGCTGATGCCGGCGGCGGCAAATTCTTCCACACCTGTGGTGGTGATGCCTACACTCACTTGAACCCTTGCACTGTTGCAGGTGAGCCCCTGCTTTTCTACATTCCAATCATAGAAGTAATAGAAGTAATTCTGGCCGAAGTCGGTGCCAGTGATGGAGATCAGATCCGTTACGGTGTAGGGGTACGAAACGCCTCCGTTCACGGTGCGCATCAGGCGCGGACCTACATTACCCCAGTTGGCAATGGTCTGGTTTGTACTGTCGTCGGTGGTAAGGTAGTAATCGGTACCGGGACTCAGAACAAAATCAAGGTTGACCACCTGTGAGTCGGGCACTACATTGGTGACGTTGATATACGTATACTGCAACAATACATTCTGGCTGTTGTACAGCTCCACCCTGCGTGTGCCCGGAAGGTCGGTGAACACCTTGGCGGTCTTCAGGGTGCAGGCTTTCACCACATCGAAATAGATTTTCGCATTGGTGGATGTCGATGAACTGTACTGGTTGGTTGTAGGCTTTGTGAACATGCCCGTGTTGAACATACCGCCGTTATAGGTCTCAGCATTCTCTACCCAAAAGTCGGTTGCTCCGTTGATTACCGGAGTGGTGAACACCGGTCCAGTAAACACGGGCGTTGTGGCATTCGCCGCATCGTACCAGTTAATGGTCGAACCTGTTGCGCTCAATGTAGCCGGCCCGGGAGCAGGGAGGGTGACAGTGGTATTGGTGACAGGCAGTGCTGCCTGATAAGCGGTAACGGCGATGGGGTCAGAGGTGAACTGAGCGCAATAGCCCTGCACAGTGAGGGTATAGTTGCCCGTTTGTGCAACGGCTACGCTAGTGGTAGTATCGCCGGTTGACCAGGTATAACTGCTGACGCCGGTAATGTTTGTTGCCAGTGTGACACTGCTGCCGTCACAGAATGAGGTTTCACCTAAAGCGGATATCGATGGTGTCTGATCCGGGTCCTGTTCGATGACATAGGTGGTGGAGAGGGCATCGCAGTTATTACCGGGAGCCTGTATGAGGACATTGTATTCGCCGCCAGTGGTCACGTTCAGGGTTTGTCCGTTGCTACCGTCGCTCCACAGGTAATTGAAGCCGGCAGGGGCACTCAAGGTTTCGCTGCTACCCGTACAAATGACCGGCACACTGCTGCTGTAGCTGACTGTGATGTCAGGCGAAACGCAGTCGTTCTCAATCACACGGATGAACTGATCGGCCTGCGGAGCAACCAAAGTCTGGGTGATTCCACTCGGGAAACGGATGACGATGGAGTCGATGACAGTG
Source organism: uncultured Bifidobacterium sp. (assembly GCA_964584995.1). Taxonomy (GTDB): domain Bacteria; phylum Bacteroidota; class Bacteroidia; order AKYH767-A; family OLB10; genus JAJTFW01. Next base: position 5,673 of record CAZPCA010000071.1, on the reverse strand, counting down.
GTAGCGCCCAATCCGAAATGCAACATGGCGGTATTGACGCTTCCATAGCTTTCTCCGGCTTTCACCTCACGCATCTGCACTCCCCAAGCTCCATAAAGCATGGCACGCGCTCCGATGGCCCCTTTGTTACTGACAGTACCCATCAGGTTCAGCGTGACGAAGTGGTTGTTGTTCTGCGTTGTATTCATCCACAATACATCGTCGATGTTCGAGGGGTTGGTGTAAATACCTGCGTAACTGCCGTAGATGTCGATTTTCCCGTCATGGTTGAGGTCGCCGATGGCAAAAGATTCCATGTTGTCGGTGTTGAAAAGGCCTTCGATTTTGGTGAAGGTTTTGTTGCCGTTGTTGCGGTAAAAACGGCTGTCGGAACCTGTGATGAACAGGTCCATGAAGCCGTCGTTGTCGAAGTCTTCCATCACACTCTGGATCGGCGTGATGTCCGTGATGTCGAAGCCGGTGCTGGCAGTGATGTCGGTGTAATGGCCGGTGCCGTCGTTTTCGAGGATCTGACTTTGGAAGTCGTGATTGGTGACCAGCAGGTCGTTATCTCCGTCGTTGTCGATGTCTCCGAAAGAAGCCGTCCAGGATTGCCAGCCGATGTTTAGGCCATAAGTGGCAGCCATTTCGGTGTAATTGTTATTGCCGTCGTTGACGAACATCACGTTGATGCGTCGGCCGTCGGTTGGGGAGTTGACTCCCTGGCGGCATTTGGCAATGTAGAGGTCCATGTCTCCGTCGTTGTCGAAGTCGGTCCAAACGCTGCCATAGTTGCCGGAGTCGTCTGTACTGGTGACATCGAAATTGATGGTGGTGTTCGACTCGGTGAGCGTACCTGTGCCGCTGTTGAGGAAAATATGGCTCTGCGCATTGTCGTCGCATACGAACAAATCGGCATGGCCGTCGTTGTTGAAGTCCCCGATGGTCATGTTCTGCACAAAGAAGCCGGAATTAGGAATACTCACGATGGAACCCATGAGCCCGTTGGCATCGGTCATCATGATCTGCACTGCGGGGCCGTAACCACCGGCCATCACATCCATGAATCCATTGTGGTCAAGGTCGGCCACGCACATACCCCAGGCCCAGCCGGAGCTGTTGTTAAAGGTGCCCAGCGGCAGGTTCTGGAAGGTATTGTTGGTACGTTGGATGGACACGGAGGCGATTCTTCCGTCATCCAGACGAACCAAATCGTCCAGGCCGTCGAAGTTCCAGTCGACTACCGCTACCGGACATCCGCTGTGGAAGTTGACATTGCTGCCGCTGATTTTTGCGTTTTTGTTGCTGAAATTCACCTGAGCCAATGCTGATTGTGTCAACATCAATACTGCGGCGAAGATGCAGAGGGAGTAACATTTTTTCATGGTAATGAGGAAGTGGGTATGGGGTTTTTAGTGTGTGCGAAGGATTTTATGCAGACTGCGGTTGCGACCGTTCCGAACCACAAGGTAGTAAACTCCCGTTTCCTCGGGCAGCTGCAGGATATGATTTTTTCCGTTTTTCCGTAGTGTTGTGCTAATTTTCTGACCGCTAAGGGAATACACAGTCAGTTCAGTGCCCGGGGCAAGGTTGGAAATATACACAAGACCATCGGCAGTCGGATTAGGACCTATTTTGACCGCATCGCTCAGGTACCTGTCGTCCGTACCAACGGGAATGAGGAGGTTGCTGAGGGTATCAGCAGCAACAAGCATCGGTGTTTTGTTGGCGGCATTGTACATGCTCAGGAAGGTGTCGATGGCAGCACTCGAATAGTTCTGCATCTCGGCCAGAAACGCCGGGGGCAAGGTCTGGTAATACACATGCGCAAAAACGTTGAGTGGACCATTGTAGCCGTTCAGCGCTAGGTGGTAGCGCACGATGTCCTGGCCGCTTCCTTCCGTACCGTTGATTTTATTGAAGTCAGGATCGAGCAATGCATCGCCAACAATGGCACAGGTGTCGTAAACTGGATGCAGGGTGGTGAAGCCTTTCGGTGGGATGCGGTTATCCTTTAGGTGAGTGTAGCCGCGTTCAAGGACAGTGGTGCGGTCTCCGTTCACATCTCCCATTACCATTTCATACACTTGCGCTTCTTGTGGGTTAGTAATGCTGCGGTGATGCGGTTCCAGCTGTGTATTGATGTTTTTGACCTCGTAGTTGTTGTCGAAAATACCCGACGCAAACAGGGTGTCGCCATTCGGCTTGAGCGCTACAAACTGCACCACGGCTCTTCTGCTGGGGTAGCCACTAGGGAATTTATGGCCGGCCTTGTTGACGAGGCGAAGCGAGAAGTAGGCGGTATCCGCATAGGTGGAGTCGTATGAGGTGAAGAGGTCCAGTGTTTGAAAGCGCAGCATCTGTGTGTTGGCCTGAAGGGTCGAATCGAAATTCTTGTCTTCCGCAGTGACACCCAGTGCAGCCTTGTTGTCTTTAATGAGCTGCACCATGAAAGTATTGGCACCAGTGAAAGTGTGCAGGTTGAACGGTGCCCTTCCCGGCAGTGCGGTGTATCCGTTCGCGATTTTGATAGGGTCTTCGATTTTTGGCATGTGGCAGGACTGACAGGTCAACTGTTCCACATCCGGATAATCGGAGTTGAGGTATTCGTGGTAAGTGGCTTGTTCCACGAAGGAGGTACCGGTCGCATTGCCGTTGAGGTCAACAGCGTTGGAAATAAGGGTATGACAGGGGGAGCAGGCACGGCTCTCGCTCAGGTGTGGTCCGTAGGCCGGAATGAGACCAACGTACAATTGCATGGGTCCCACCATCGGCTGTGTGAAAGGCCCATATACGATACGGTTAGTATCATAGGGTATTTGCCCAGTAAAGAGGCTGCCCAAGTCAGAAGAGTCTTTGATGCCATGACAACTGTGGCACGATACCCCCGATTGCCCGAGTGAATCGAGGGCGAGATCGGCCATGGAATAATGCGGTTGTCCTTTGTACATGGCGGTATAGTGTCCAAGCGGCGCATGACAGCTGGTGCAGAGGTCCTGGAGTTCGGCGGCATGCGAGGGATTCACCAGTGTTTCATGGCTCACCTTCGCTTTCCAGAAGGGGTCCACTCCCGACAGGCCCATCATGGATGTTTCCCAGTCGTCGTACAGGTTCACGTCCATGCCGTTGATGTCCACATTGGCCAGACCAAGCGAATCGAATCCATGGCATCCTTTGCAGTTCTGCGGCAGAGAGAAATACTCGCCGGAATCCAGGGGCGGACTGAAGTGTGCTTTGTAGAATGAGATTTCTTCCGCCGAATGGTAGGCCTGGTGCGAGTTCCCCACGAAGGGCGTCCGCAGAAACAAGACCAGCGCCATCAACGATGACAACACAAGCAATGACTTCTTCATAATCGTTTTGTGAGGGCAAAATCAATCGGCGTGTGTAGCGCCAAAGGGTTTTCCAAGATAAGGAAAACTCTTTTTCAGCAAGCCATCGGCGGGAAAAATGCAGCCCGGCTGCCCCGTATGGGAGAGTCGGGGAGAGGCTTTAGAAGTGTTGTGACCGGTGGATAGGCGTACTTAGCGGGTCTTCCAGGGGTACCAGTTGTGGGTATTGATTTCCTTTACTGAAAAGTGGAGAAGGTCTATACAGCTCTGAATATCAGTCTTATCTGCCATTTCTATCACCTGATGGATATGCCTTGTAGGGATGCTGATACCACCTGCAATAGCTCCGGTTTTGCCGTTACGCTGCAACCCGGCCGTGTCGGTTCCTCCGGCAGGAAGGATTTCCGTCTGCCACTTGATCTTGTGTTTTTGGGCTGTTTTCTGCAGGAAATCAACCATACGGGTGTCGCAGATGGTGCTGGAGTCCATGATTTTAATGCCGGCTCCCTTGCCCAGCTCGGTAATCATGTCCTGTGGCCTCGCTCCCGGCGTATCGAAGGCGATGGTGGTGTCCAGGTTGATGCCGAAGTCGGGCTCGATATGATGCGCAGCGACCGATGCTCCGCGTAAACCGACTTCCTCCTGAACCGTGAAGCAGGCATAGAAGTCATACGGGATATTGCCTTTCATTTTACGCAGCGCTTCGATGAGAATGAATACCGACACGCGGTTATCGATGGATTTGCAATTGACACAATTCCCCATTTCAATCAACTCACGCTGACGCGTTACCGAATCACCCACTTTGACCAGTTTGCTCACCTTCGCTTTGGGCAGACCAAGATCGATGAAGAAGTCGGAGATCTGCGGTGCTTTGTTCCTTTCCTCCGGACTCATGAGGTGGATGGGTTTAGTACCCATGACACCGATGATGTCTTCCTTGCCGTGTACGATGACCCGCTGTGCGGTCAGGGTTTTAGGGTCGAATCCCTCGAGTGTATGGAAGCGTAGGAATCCCTTCTCATCAATGTGCGTGACGATGAATCCGATCTCATCCATGTGGGCCGCCGCCATCACTTTTTTCCGCTCTTTTCCTCTCCGCACAGCCGTCACATTGCCCATTTTGTCGATGCTCACTTCATCCGCGAAGTTTTTGATTTCTTTGAGTACGACTTCGCGTATCCGTTGTTCGTAGCCGGGTGCGCCCGGTGTTTCACATACAAGTTTGAGTAGGGATGTGTTCATAGGTTGTTTTGTGGCGGCCGGCTGAATTGCTGAAGCGAGCTCCGGCCTGTGGTTGGATCAGATTTGTGTCAGCTTGATGGTATTGGCCGTGGCGCGTTCATGCAGCGGAGTGCTGGCGATGTGGATGATGAAGTGCCCCGGCTCGATGAGGTTCTTCTCCCTGAGGTATTGTTTGATATCGGAGATGGTGCGGTCGGTACTTTCGTATTTGTCGTAATAGAAGCCCCGCACACCCCAAACCAGGTTCAGCGTGTTCAGGATGGGTTTATTGTCGGTGAAGATGTAGATGAAGGCCTTCGGACGCTGGGCAGCGACCTTGAAGGCGGTCATCCCGCTGTGCGTCATGGCTACGATGGCCTCTGCGTCTGTCTGCTGCGCCATTACCGCAGCACTGTAGCAGATATTTTCCGGGATGTAATTCGCCGAATCTTTTTGTGGCGGCTGAAAACGGTAATAGATTTCCTGCTGTACCTCCACCTCTGTGATGATGCGTTGCATGGCACTTACAGCTTCTACAGGGAAAGAACCGACGGAGGTTTCCGCACTCAGCATCAGGGCATCCGCCCCATCGAAAACGGCATTGCCCACATCGTTGGCTTCTGCTCTTGTCGGACGGTAGCTGGTGATCATGCTCTCCATCATCTGCGTGGCGATGATGACCGGCTTCGAGGCTTTGATGCATTTCGCCACGATATCTTTTTGGATGACCGGTACTTTCTCCATGGCCAGCTCCACACCCAGATCACCTCTCGCCACCATGACCGCGTCGCTGACCTCGATGATTTTGTCTATGTTACTCACAGCTTCCGGCTTTTCAATCTTGGCGATGACGCGCGCACGTTTGCCTCTTTGCCGGATAATCTCCTTCAGTTCTTGTACATCCTTTGGACTGCGCACAAAGGAGAGTCCGATCCATTCTACATCATTTTCCAGGGCGAAGTCCAGGTCTCTCCGGTCTTTTTCGGTAAGGCTTGGCAGTGAGATGGCGGTGTTGGGCAGATTGACACCTTTCCGTGACGATAAAGGTCCTCCGTGTATCACCCTGGTTTCGACGCGCTGGTCGGCATGTATCGCCACTACTTCCAGCTCGATCTTTCCATCGTCCACCAGCACCTTG
>CAZPCA010000070.1:0-13158 GCA_964584995.1 uncultured Bifidobacterium sp. | reverse complement strand
TACGGACTCGAAATCGAAACAGTCAAAATCGGCTTCAAGTACATTGCCGAAATCATGCTGAAGGAGGACATTCTGCTGGGAGGTGAAGAATCCGGAGGTATCGCCATCAAAGGTCACATCCCCGAGCGTGATGGCATATGGATGGGGCTTACCATTTGGGAATTCATGGCGAAGAGCGGAAAAACACTGAACGACCTCATTGATGAAGTATACCAGGTGGTGGGACGTTTTTCCTTTGAGCGTAATGACCTGCACATCCGCGAAGAAATAAAGCAGCGTGTGCTGGCCAACTGCAAAGCCGGAAATTATACTTCTTTTGGTCCGTACAAAGTAAGTCGTGTGGAAGATCTCGACGGCTATAAGTATTTCTTCGAAAACGGTGACTGGCTCATGATACGCGCATCGGGTACAGAACCGGTCTTGCGTACGTATGCGGAATCTGATACACGGGAGAACGCTTTTGCCATCCTTCATGCTGCGAAGGACATGTTCCTGAACTAAGTGTCCGGGAAGAATCAATATCCAATGCAATGGCCGGCATCCTGTGCGGTTATGGTATTGCTGTCGTTTCTCCCTTTCTTGGCGACGGCCCAAAATCCCGCCCAACCAACGGAGTCCCGTTTTCTTGCACCGGCCGAAACCTACGCTCCTGCGAGGGCTCGCCTGGTTGCAGGATCAGTCGCGATGGTTTATGCAGGCAGTATGACAGCATTGTATTCCATCTGGTACAGCGATTATCCTTTGGGTAGATTCCATGTTTTTAATGACTCCGACGAATGGCTGCAAATGGACAAGGCCGGGCATACCGGTTCGGCATACTACCTGTCGAGATGGAGTACCCAAATGGTTCATTGGGCCGGAGTGGAAGAAAGAAAGTCGGTATGGTGGGGTATGGGAATCAGTTATGCTTTTCTGTCTACCATTGAAATACTGGATGGTTTCGCTGTTCCCTGGGGATTTTCTTTATCCGATATGGCTGCCAACACAGCCGGTGTCGGACTTTTTGGCGCGCAAGCGATGTTATGGCAAGAGCAACGTATTTCGTTCAAGTTCTCGTATGTTCCGACCAATCTGGCGGAGCTACGTCCGTCTGCTCTGGGAGAATCCGCTCAGGAACGCTTACTGAAGGACTACAACGGGCAGACGTATTGGTTATCCGCCAATATTCGTGCACTGGCTGGTTGGAAAAGTTGTCCTGCCTGGTTGAATATCGCAGTAGGTTATGGCGCACAAAACATGCTCTCTGCCACCGGTGAAAAACAGGTCGGAGGACTCTCGGTTACGCCTCCCCGCTACCGCCAATGGTATTTGTCACCGGATATCGATCTTACAAAAATCAAGACAGATAAACGATGGTTAAAGACCGTCTTCGAAGTATTCGGATTCCTAAAAGTACCGGCTCCTGCCATTGAATTCAGAAAAGGCAGATCGCCCTTGGTACATGGCTTTTATTTCTGAGGCCGGTTTACTTCCTTTTATTTCGGTTTTTCTTCTCCGGATTTTCGTGGAAGAAGTACTTCAGGTCCACGCCGAAATAATCCCCCTGGAGGTCGGTCCGACCTTGAGAAGAGTAGGGGACTGTGAAGTCACGCGTAGGATAATATTCCACGACTGTTTCGTAAATGCTGCTCAGCGCACGCAGATAAATGAATCCGGCATAAATATAGCCTGACTTTTCTGTCCGGTATTCAACGCCCAGATGGGCCATCACACCGGCATTCAGCTTTTGCTTACGTACACTGTACTGCTGGTAGAAATCCTGGTATGTAGTTACATCGGAGGGGAAGATATTCAGGTGACCACCCAGGCCTACATCCATCCATAGTCGCTTATCCAGCTGGATGAAGACCAGTGCAGAGAGCGGTATCTCATAGCCGATGATGGAGTACTCATCGCTTCCATTGAAAGCCCTCACAGAGTCAGCAAGAGATAAGTTGTAATTGCGTTTCGTATAGACGATGCCTGTTTCAAGGGAAAGTCTTTGGGTGATTCCGTGTCGGACGATACCGCCGAAACTGATGCCGGATTGCTGCACGACGGAATAAACCATTGGAGTATCCGCCTTGCTTCTGTCTTCGAATTCGATCGGACCCGTACGGAGGAATTTATTGGGGAAACCGGGGCGCACAACAAAGCCGAATGTCGTGATGCCTTTCTGAGCGAAAACACACGGATGCATCCACAGCAGTAGACCGACTGCAACAAAAAAGCGGAAGGGAACAGGGCGCATACGCAGTAGTTGGGTTTTCGGTGCTTAACTACCGGTCAGGGTAAAGGTGAGTTTACCGAAGGGCATGTCTGTTTCGACGGTGGTGCAAATCCCCTTGTAATAGGTGTAGAATGAACTCTTACCTCCAGGTAGCATGAGTTCATATCTGTTTTTGCCTGCAGGCTTTATCTTAAAAAATTCTCCGAATGAATCGGACCACACTTCGCTTACACCTGAGGGCTCTTGGAAATAGATCATGCATAAATTGTAACCGATCGTTTTGCCTTTGATCTGACTCTGTTCTTTGAGGGTCTTTACTGCATACCCCTCCGTTAGGCGGGTGGTTTCTGTATTCATGTAGTCCTTGCCATTGGCAGTTTCTCTGGCAGTCGACTTCACCAGGCCTTGCTTGTCGAATTCCGAACGGATCAGGTAGTGCATTTCCACGCTGATCATCTTTTCGACCTTGATATTACTTTCGATCTGATAGGTTTTTACTTTGGCGCCTTTCTTGATGGCGGACATCTTTCCCATCAGCTCATCGTTGAGTTTGATAGCATACAACAAGTTCTGACCTTTAGCGGACAGACCAGCATCAGGAATCCAAACAATTTTTTTCGCATAGTCGTTCAAAATAAAAGCCGCCGCTAATTTACTTAACGGCGGCTTTTGAATGGAAATTATTTTATCACTGAATTACCAGACGGCTGGTGGATTTACCCCGGTCGGTTTCTACCTGAACCAAGTAAAGGCCTGATTCGAGATTGCCTCTTTCAATCAGGAAAGATGCCTGATCGATACCATCCTTGAAGATCACCTGTTTTCCGGTGATATCGAAGACAGCTACACTGCGGATCAGCCCATCGTTATTGGTGGTGATCAATGCATTGTTCTGGGTAGGATTAGGAGCCAGTGAAATGCCGTTCTCCTTCTCTGAGAGGGTATTCAGTCCTGTGCTGAGGTTCAGGCAATAGGCGATGCGGGGATTCAGGTAACCCATGATGGTGTCGATGTAGGCGAGGGCTTTCGCTTTTGACATATCCGGATTCGTCAGGAGCGAACTGCTGTAGGCGGCGCCTCCTTGTGTATTGAAGGGGGCAGGAAGGAAGGATGCGTAAAAAACTGTCGCAAGGGAGTCATACCATTCCCAGGGTCCTGCCTGAACCAGGGGGTTGGTGTAGAAAGGATACAAACCTTCGTAACCATTGTTGACGCTATTGGCATAGGTCGTAAGTGGGTCGCTGAATCCGGCATTGGCAAAACAATTGTTGTTGCCCAGGCCATTGGCCAAACGAAGTGCTTCCAGACTTCCGCCCACTTCTACTACGAAGTCACCTGTAGTAGGCACCACTACATCTCCGATTCCATAAGGAGCGAAGGGGTCTCCCACAACGTGGAAGCCTACTGTGGGAGCATCGCCGGCCTCTATCCAGGAAGTATCACCAAGGGCTCCACCCATATTGAATACAAATTGAACATCATTGGGATAGCCAGGTGAATTGTTCGGGTTGTTCAGCTGCGGAATACCTCCGTAACCGTCAAAATCACCCAGCAAATTTTGATTTACATACGAAGTGCCGGCTACGAACCCATAGGTGGTATTGGTCGTGTTGGCCAGAAACTTGGACAAGGTAATCTCGCTGGGATCGTCCAAAGTGGCATATGCAAGCGCAATATAACCACCGGTGCCTACACCACCCAGAATGATGTTGTTCGGATCAATCAGGAACGTATTGCCTCCGGTATCTGCATTGGCGCGGAAATAGCGCACACAGGCTTTAGCATCCTGAAGACCCCTGTAAACTGCTTGCAACAGGGTGCCGGTACGAATATCCTGCCCTGTCGTTCCAGCTGCCTGTGGATTCCAGCCTAAGCGATAAGACATGGCCGCTGCCACGTAACCGCGCTTGGCAAATTGGGTGCACATGGCTACAATGGTAGAGTCCCCTTTGGAACCCGTAGGAGAACCGTTGATGACCGGAGGAAGGAAGCTGCCGGTGTGCATCAGGATAACGAGCGGACGCTGTGTGAGCGGATCTGTTGCACCAGCGGGCGTGTACACATCCATCACCAGGTTTTCCAGCGCTGGAGGGGCTCCAGGGACGAATAATGCATTCAGAACGGTGATGTTTTGTCCGTAAATGACATTGGCAGTTTTGCTGGCTGCCGGGAAGATTTCTGTAACGTAACGCTGAGCCTGCACGAGGAGACTCGAACTGATCATTGCGCTAACGAGAAGTACCTTGCGTAAATTTTTTCTCATCGGATGGTGTTTTAGATTGATTGGGGTAAAGATAGTCACTTTCAATTCCCAAGCTTTTACTTCACCGCCCGAAATTTTTTCAATGGTAGAGCCGTATGTATTCCCTAAATTCGTACGCCAAAGCAAGCAGTACGGCCGGACAATGAAAGGATGGACTCCTGTATTTTATATTTTATTGAACATATTCATTGTCAATAGCATAAATGCCCAATGTGTGGCATCATACCCTTTTGCTGAGGATTTTGAAAGCGGGAGCGGCGGATGGATTGCGGGAGGTGCCAACTCCGACTGGACGTATGGTACTCCATCGAAAACCAGGATCAGTGCTGCGGGAAGCGGAGCTTTCTGCTGGATTACCGGTGGACTCAATTCCGTCAGCTACAACGGAGGACAGAAATCCTGGCTGCAGAGTCCCTGTTTTGATTTTTCCGCCATACAGCGACCATTGGTTGAGTTCCTCATTTTTTGGGATACAGAGAGGCAGTACGACGGAGGTAACCTGCAGTATTCGTTGGATGGAGGTCTGACTTGGGTCAACGTGGGCAATGCTTCCACATCAACGGATTGCCGCCGGCAGAATTGGTACAATGAAAACAGCATCAACAATCTTACCGGCCTCGCGAATCCGCGCAACGGCTGGTCGGGCACCACTGCCTCCGGTTCCGGTGGGTGTCTGGGAGGCAACGGTAGCGGACAATGGCGAAAGGCAGTTTGTTGCCTGAGCGAACTTTCCGGTGAGCCGGAGGTGAAGTTCAGGTTCACCTTCTGCTCCGGAACAACCTGTAACAATTACGACGGAATGGCTGTCGATAGTTTTTCCATCCGGGATCTGCCCTTGCCTGCTATCGATTTTACACTGGCCTGCGAATCCCCGGAAAAGGTCAATTTTTCCGCAATCGGCACCATCTGTCCGCGATCACTCAACTGGGATTTTAACGATCCATCCTCAGGTACGAATACCGCTACAGGAGCGCAGGTCAGTCATGTGTTTTCAGGTCCAGGGATTTACAAGGTCTCCTTCACTGCAGACGAACCATGTGTCGGGATCGTAACCCAGTCACGAAGTGTGTTGATTGCAGGGGTGAATTCGCTCGTTGTTCCGGAGTCCTGTCCGGGATCCGCAGATGGCAGTATCAGCGTGGAAATTTCACCGGCCGGCTCGTTTGATCTGGTGTGGAATACTCAGCCGCCGCTGACGGGAACGAATCCAACGGGTTTATCCGCCGGAACATACAATTTCACGCTGTCGTCTGATTCCGGTTGCACGCGGCAGGGGGTAGTAGAAGTTACTACTGACCCCGAAGGTGACTTGAATCCCCTTTTGCCGGATAATTTGCTGTATTGTCCGGGTGAAATACTCAACCTGACACCGGGAGTATTCGACAATTACCTCTGGTCCGATGGCAGTACCAACTCCGTACTGACGGTCTCGGATACCGGCTGGTATGCAGTAACTGTCACCAATCTCAGTGGCTGTACCGGAAGCGACTCGGTATGGATACGGAAGAATTGTTTCACCGATGTATTCCTTCCTGCCGCTTTTTCGCCTAATAACGACGGAATCAACGATGTTTTTCGGGCCTACGCCGAGGAAACATCCGGCTTTTCACTCACCATTTTCAATCGCTGGCAGCAAGCAGTGTATTTCACGAATCTGCAGGATGGATACTGGGACGGCACTGCCGAAGGTATGGATTGCCCGACGGGAGTGTATGTTTGGGAGGTCCGCTACAAGGATGCCATCGGAAAAAGCCGGACCAAATGGGGCAATGTACTCCTGATCCGTTGAGTGGACTGATGGATGTAAAAAGTGATGACCAGTCTAACAAAGCTGCAAATCATGAGGGCAATCGACAGGTTCATTGCAGGCCACTCGTTAAGTAAGTCAGCGAAAAAACGACTGGGAAGGGTCCGGTAAGAAGCATTGCGGAGGATATGTAAGCATTCTGCAAGATTCAATACCGGTTTGGGAGCAATATCCCGTATCTTTGTAATTGATAGTATTGTGCGGAGTATATTGGCAAACGAATAATTCACTATTGAAACCATGAAATATCTTCAACTCTTCGCCCTCAGTCTGGGAATGCTTGCCTTCGCATCCTGCGACGATGACAACGACCCCAAGCCTTCAGCGCCTGTTTCTCCAGGACCTGGAACTCCCGGAACTGTCACCATTGATATCAGCAATGTGGCCGGCACTGTAAATGTGGATGAAACAGGAGCTACATCGTACACGAATTCCAGTGGAGAGTCCTTCACGGTAACCAAGCTCAAATATTATATTTCCAATGTAAAGTTGATGATTGGGGACTCGCTCGCGTATGTGATGCCGGAAAGTTATTTCCTCGTCGATGAAGCCAATCTTGCCAGTACCAAACTCTCGATTCCAAATGTTCCTGCCGGGAATTATACGTCAGTAAAGTTCACCGTAGGGGTGGATTCAGCACGCAACGTGAGTGGAGCGCAAACAGGGGCGTTGACCCCTTCAGATATGTTTTGGACTTGGAATTCGGGGTATATTTTCTTTAAGCTTGAAGGCGCTTCGCCATTGGCACCAAGCGGATTGGTCTACCACGTAGGAGGCTTCAGAAACGCCAACAATACGAATGCACTCCGGGATGTTGAACTTGATTTCAACGGAGATGCTTTGACGGTGAACGGTTCCCGCGAAGCTGAAATCCATGTATTTGCCGATATACTGAAGGTCTTCTCCACCCCCAATACGATCAGTATTGCGGCACTCAGTTTTCAGATGTCTCCCGGTGGTAATGCCTTGTTGTTGGCAGATAACATTTCCAATATGTTTTCATTCGATCACCTGCATAATTGAGGAGCTTAGGTCGGCATCACGTTCAGCCCTGATACATGGATAGTTCGAAGGTTATACTTAAATTCTCTCTTTTGCTGATTGCTGTACTTCTTACTGCATGTACGAAGGAGGAGCGGGAGGAGGGGGCACGGCTGTTTTATATTCCGGAGGGCTTCCCTGCGCCGGTTTATGGCTTTGAAAATAATCCGCTTTCACGCGAAGGCTTCGATCTAGGGCGAAAGCTATTTTACGATCCAATCCTGTCCAGAGATAGCTCTACTTCCTGTGGCAGTTGTCACCAGCAGTTCGTGGCCTTTGCCCATGCCGACCATCGCTTAAGTCACGGCATCAACGATTTGCTGGGTACCCGTAATACTCCCGGACTCTTCAACATGGCCTGGATGCCCGAATTCATGTGGGACGGCGGTGTCAACCATTTAGAAATCCAGCCTTTGGCACCCATAGCCAATCCGGTAGAAATGGATGAGGATGTAACACAAGTCATCTTCAAGCTTCAACGGCAGGAAAGTTACCGGCAGCTTTTCAAAAATGCCTTTGGCAGTGATTCCATCACTACCCAGCTCATGCTGCGTGCGATGGCTCAGTTCATGGGCTCCATGATTTCTGCAAACTCAAAATACGATGCCTACCGTACGGGCAAAGGTACGCTGAGCAGTTCGGAACTGAACGGGTTATCGTTGTTCCGTACACATTGCTCATCCTGTCATGCGGAGCCCCTGCTGAGCGATTTCAGTTACCGCAACAATGGTTTGGATGTATCTTATGCGGCTGATCCCGGCAGAGCGGCTATAACGTTTCTACCACAGGATTCCGGAAAGTTCAAGGTGCCGTCTTTGCGCAATGTGGTCTTGACGTATCCATATATGCACGATGGTCGCTACCAGAATCTGAACCAGGTGATGGATCATTACAGTAGCGGAATTCTGGCAGGGTCCGCATTGGATCCACTCTTGCCTGCCGGTGGTCTGCAATTGTCTTCGCAGGAGAAGGCCGATATCCTCGCTTTTTTGAATACGCTTACCGATTATCAGTTCATTTCCGACAGACGATTCGCAGAGTAGTCCGATCTTTTTCACCCTTCGGCTATTAACATCGTTATGTAAATAAACTGGATGTGAGCCTGATTCGGTATCGCTGATACGGGTGTAGATTTGAGCTGTTCCCCGTAATGAAGAGGGTAGTCAGCTCATCCATCATCGCCGTCGTCGTCCTGATCATCATTGCAGGATCGTTTCTCTACCTCCAGTTCAGAAAAGCAGACGACTCATCAGTTTTCGAGATGGTGCCCGCCGATGTGGCATGGATGGTAGCCGTGAATCCGGCGGCCGGTGATCTCCAGCGACTGGCCCGCAGTTCTTTTTTCAACGGAGCCGATACGGTAGAGCCAATGCTCACCTGGAAGAAGTCCTTACTTCATTTTGACTCGCTGTGTGTGAATAACCAGGCATTGAGTGAAATTTTCAAAAGCACTTCACTGTACATCACAGGACATGTCACTGGTCCCTCTTCCTTTAGTTTGATGTACTTTGTGCAGTTGAAGCCCGATCAACTGACGATTTCCACTGGCATGCTCAATGCACTATTTGCCGGTGGGGGTGAGCGCAGAAAACGTATCTACAACGGAGTGGAAATTAAAGAATACTATAGGAACGATTCCCTTGTTTTTTCCTGGACGCATAACAAAGGGGTATTCATCGGTTCTTCCACTTCCTTTCTGGTAGAAGATGCGCTGCGGCAGCAGAAGGATGCGAGCCGTGTTTCTCCTGCAAGGGATATTCGTGATTACATGTCGGGCAGGAACAAGGATTTCCTGGTGGCGGTCCATTACAATGGTTTCGCAAGGTGGGTGAAGACGCAGTTCCGCGATCCCTCTTCGGTATCCATGCTACCATTGGAGCGATTGGGCAGATGGTCTGTCATGAAAATGGACATGCATGAAACAACCATTCAGTTCGCCGGTGAAACCATGGTGTCCGACTCCTCCAGTTTTATGTACCTCTTCAAGGACCAACAGCCTGTGTCACGTAAACTGGTTCAGCTGCTACCTGCCAAGACCGTAGCGACCGTTGTTTGGGGGTTCCATGATTCCGGACGATTTCTGAAGGATGTTAAGCGCAGCTTGCCCGCAGATTCTGTGAAGGCGCCGGAAACCTTGTCAAGACACTTTGCCGGATGGATGGGGCAGGAGCTGGCCCTGGTGGTCACACAGCCGGTCAAAACACTTACTGATAACAATTTTTTGGCCTTACTGTCCGTGACCGATTCTGCCGCATGTCTGCGATCTCTGGGCCAACTCGCTTCCGATCCTGTCATCAGGGAAGAATACTATAACGGTTACTATATCCGATATCTGCCCGGGAAAAATATCATGAGTGCGGTTTTCGGTCCGCTCTTCAACAGGGTGTCTCGTTTCTATTTTTCGTACGTCAATGGTGTACTTGTCGTAGGAAACCAGGCAGCCGTCATCCGATCGTATATCAATGACGTCAAAACGGGCAATTTCCTCAAAGAAGAAGACAAGTTCAAGCACCTTCTGCCGCAAATTCCTGAAAAAGGCAACCTGCTTTTTTATGGAAACGTCCCCCAGTCCGAGAGAATCTTCACCAGTGTAGCGGCCCCCTCTTGGGTGACATGGCTCGCGCAGCATGGGGCGATACTGAAAAACTGGAATGGTCTGACCTTTTCAGTGTCCAACAAGGATGGCGTTTACCAGACCTCCGGTTGCCTGGGCTATTACGACAAGAATCAAAGCGGTCCCAAACTGATGTGGAACCTTCAATTGGACACAGTACTGCGCAGTGGGCCTTTCTGTCCCTCGGGTAGCGCTGACCTTGCGTTCGTCGAAGACGTATCTCAGCAACTGTACGCCATTGGCCCCGATGGTAGTGTAAAATGGAAGCGTAAGCTTGATACACCCTTACTCGGAGAAGTGGAGATGGTTGACCTTTACGGAAATGGCAACAGGCAGTTCCTTTTCAATACAATGTCTTTTGTTTACCTCGTCGATTCTGCCGGAAATGATGCAGGGAAATATCCATTCCGTTTACCGGCTCAGGCTTCTTCCGGATTGACCTTGTTGCCCCCGTCCGACCAAGCTGAAATCCGCTATATCATTCCCTGTGCCAATCTACGCATGTATGCATACGGTATCTCGGGGCAGCCTGCGGAGGGTGTAAAATCAATCCGACTGCCAGAGGTACTGAGTACGCTGAGGTGGTTACCTGGAAGTCGATTGGTGCTATGTACGACAGCGGGCAAGCGTGGCTTTTTATTGAATGAAAAGTTGGAGCGGGTGCAAACTGTCGGCGGAGAAATGAATCTTAAGTACAGACAATCCATTTTTTGCGATACGCTGAATGAAGCAGTATTGTTCAGTTATCTCGACGAGGCGGGCAATTTATTTTCAATCAACAAGGAGGGGGGCCAAACGGCATTGTCCATCGCCGGGCAGGACAGTATCTATGCTGTACATCGGACGGACATCAACGGAGACGAACGGCCCGACTGGTTGCTTGCGGGCTCTCGTGGTCTGACATTCACGACGGATGATGGCGTGACTTTAAATCGTTTCAATCCCGGTAGTCCGATTGCAGGTGTTGGTTCAGTCAGGCTGAACGGAAAAACAATGGTATTGGCTCAGTCCGCCAATTTACTGTATGGGTTCAGCAGGGATGGTCTGATGCTGGACGGATTTCCTGTTCCTGCCATGGCTTTGCCGGTTGAATGCGGAGTATCAAGCCCTCAGTCAGTTTTGATGACCTTGAGCACTCCGAGTCAGATTTCCGGCTATCTGATGGACTGAGGCCTCTTTTCATATCGAACGTAGCGCTTCCTCCGGGTAGATTCCTGTTCGTTAAGCAGCAGTGCAGCGACCCTTCCCTTGGCCTCGCTCTTGCGTACTCTAAATCCAGGAATTATGAGGTGTTTTACGTTTGGAAATTTGGCAGTACCTCAATTCAAAACAAGCAACAGTCTTCATGTAGAGGTATAAAAATCGGAAGTCAGAGCAGTGAAGGTGGCGTATTCCCTCCCTTGGATTTTCAGTTAGCAGTGATCAGGTAGAGTAGACCATCATTGGGATGCAGGCAAGTAGCTTTACAACACGGCTTAAAGCATAAAAAAAAGGCCGTCGAAGACGGCCTTTTTACGTATCTGCGTATTGTTATTCCACACTGAAATCTACACGGCGATTCATAGGATTCAACTTGTTCGCCATCGGTTCCTTTTTGCCTTTCGTTTCTGTAATGAGGCGGGAACCATCGATGTTGTAATTCCTGATGAGGTGCTCTTTTACGTTGTCAGCACGTCTTTGTCCGAGTCTGATGTTCTCGTCTTCACTTCCCGTGATATCACAATTGCCGGTGATACGGACTTTGAGTGCAGGATTGGCCTGGAGTACGCGGGCAATGACCAGGATGCGATCGTGGAAATTGCTCTTGATAGCTGCGGAGCCGAGGTCGAAGAATACAGAGGGAAGGTAACCGACACCATTTTTGCCGCTGGTGCCGCTCAGTCCGTTAAGACCAGCACCGTCTTTACCGAAATCACCAGGTTTAGCGATGGTCACACCCTGGAAGTTCACGAGGGAACCGGATGCGGTAGAAGGCTCCAGATCCTTGCTGTCGGCAACACCATCACCATCGGTGTCAGCTTCCTGGCCGTTGGCGTCCACTTTCGCCCCCTTCGGAGTGAAAGGATCCGCATCCTTATTGTCTGCAACACCATCGCCATCGGTGTCCACCATGGTGCCGTCTCCGTACACTTTGGTGCCTTCGGGCGTGGTATTGTCTTTATCAAACAAGTCTGAAACCCCGTCTTTGTCTTTGTCGCCGCTCAGGATGTCAATCTTCTCCTTCATGTCAGCCATGTCATTGTACACGACTTCCATTGGATTGACCCATTCCATCGGCTTGTTTTTCTTTCCGAAGGTGTAGTTGATGCCGACGGTGCCTAAAATGTAATTGTCGAATTCCGAAAATGTCTTCACCGTAGCATCCACATTGTCGGTGAAGGTCTTGCGGTATTCGAAGGCCATGCCGATGTCAATTTTGTTGATTTTGTACTTGAAGCCAAGACTCAAAGGCACCATGATTTCTGTGATCTTACCGGACCTCCGAATGAGCTGCGTAGGTAGATTGACAGAATCCTTTATCCGGCCGGTGATCTCTGTATCGAAATTGAACAAACCTAAACCAAGGGTGGCTACCATATGGAAATTCTTGTTCCGGTTCAGGAATGAAATGTTGCCGAAATTATAGGTCATCTCCAGGCTGGCTTCATACATGGACGATTCAAAATCTTCCGTCCACAAGTCATTGCCCGAAGATCCACCAAATGAAATAGGCTCAAGAGTAAGCGAATCGAGGTATTCTTCATCTCCACCGGAAAATCGGGATATAACCCCGCGACCTCTGATACCGATGGAATGCGTCAATTGATGGTGCACCTGAAGGCCCAGCGCAGGATTGATATTGGCATTGTCCAGAAAGCGGTTGTTGTTTTGAGGCCCCGACAACAAATCTCCCAACAAATGGCTTGTGCCGATGGTGATACCGGCAGACCAGCGGTCGAAGTCTTTCATTTGAGGAAGTCCGTAATTGGAAACCGAAGAGGAGTTCTGCGACTCTTGAGCGTGAAGGGTCATCGCAGAGCATAGAACAAACAGGACGATTAATGATTTGATTTTCATTCAAACTGCAGTTTATGGTGATGCTGCAATATTAAACAATATCCAATTAACTGCCTGTTACTTAGATGCAGTAAATAATTGAAACTTTAATCTTTGTACCGGACCTTCAACAGTTCTTTTTTGGAGTGGTTCGACAGTAGGTCCAGAATGAAAAGTAAGTCTTCGCT
>CAZPCA010000069.1:0-13254 GCA_964584995.1 uncultured Bifidobacterium sp. | reverse complement strand
CGGGGAAGAGCATATATTGTCCAGGAAGACCCGCATATGTTCCGTTACAAATCGCTTGCCGACGAATGCATATGGGCCATACAGCAAAAAAAGCTGTTCAACATGCAATGCCAGTGGCGTGCAGAACAAGTACGGCTGAAGGGCGTTGAACACAGTTCTCAATTCCAGTTCCTTGGCTCCAATATTCAACACTGCCCTTACATCACGCCGGTCAGCAAGGTGGAATTGGATCTGTTTATAAGGTTTCTGAAATCCGATCGTGCGGCACTCGATGTCAATTACGACGAATGGCAGGATTATGAGGCAATAAAGGCAGAATATCAGTCTGGAGTCATTCCGACGATTGACGGAGAATACGAACAGCAGATACCGGCATGGTATCGCTTTTACGACAGCTATATGGGAACCAGTGCGCTTTTGGATTTACCGGATGTCCGGGGTGAAAAAGAGAAACGATACAGGTCCATTGCTCGACAGCGACAGCTGGAGCAAATCAAAATGCATGGATGCACGCGGGAATTGGATGAGCGCCCTTATCTGAGTATCCACGATGCAACGGTTTTTGAGTCATTTGTCATGGAATTCGAGGATCCGCATACATTGAGATATTGTAAGGCTGTAGAGTCTTTTCAGCGTCAGCTGGAAGAACAACTCAATCTGGAACAGGCTTTAGAGAAGCTAAGGTCGGCACAGGTCACTATCAGTATCAAGGCTAACTCTGACTGGAAATCAGCCATTGTCGAGGCTGCCAGGCAGTTTGAATTCTCACAAATCGCTTCCATGTTGCCTGCGGTTCTTGAAGAGTATCATTTCAGGCTGGAAAACGGAATCAATTTCCCGCAGTCACTTATGGACAAGAAAAGATCCGAACAGGCATTTCTAGTCTGTGAAAATGCAAAAAGGCAGATTCTTGAAGGTCGTAAGATTCTGGGCGAACCGGAGAATATGCGGTTTTAACTATGCCGAATATGTTTGAGTGGAGTATCCCGGTTTAACATCATTCATCCCAACGAAAAACCTCTCCTTCAATGGCCATTTCGGTATTGGGGAAAACAGCACGCGCTTCCTCGAGTAAGGGGTCCAGTGTTTTATAACGGGCTGAAAAATGTCCGATTATGAGTTTTCCTACTCCGGCTTGCTGTGCAATGCTTGCGGCCTGAAAAGCCGTAGAATGAAATGTAGTTGCTGCTCTGTCGCGTAAATCATCCAGAAAAGTGGCTTCGTGGTATAGGAGATCCGCACCACTGACATCGTCAACGATGGACGGATGATAGGCTGTATCCGAACAATAGGCGTATTTACGGGGGGCGGGTGGTGACTCTGTCAGCAATTCATTGGGAATAGTGTTTCCTGATGCATCACTGAAATTCTCCCCAGCTTTGATTCTTGTGTACTGTGAAAAAGGGATGTTGAATTCCTGAAGTTTTTCCACCTTCAGCCTTCTCGGCCTTTGCTTCTCTCCGAAAATAAAGCCAGTGCAGGGAATACGATGGTGCAGGACGATGGTTCGGATGTAAATCTCTTCGTCCTCCAGGAGTATTTCTGGGGAATAATGCCTTATGGGGTGAAAAATAAGGTTATACCTTAACTGAGTTTGTGAGAGACGTAGCTGAAGTTCGATGATGTCCATGAGTTCCTGCTGACCATAGATATGAAGGTCAGAGGATCTGCCCTGTAGATGAAAAGTGGATAAAAGACCTACAAGACCCAGGTAATGGTCGCCGTGAAGATGGCTGATGAAAATGTGCGAAATACGGTTATACTTTACCTTGTACCGTATCAATTGCATTTGGGTTCCTTCTCCGCAATCAATTAAAAAGTAGCGATCGTGGAAGACCAGGAACTGCGAAGTAGGATGCCTGTTGTATATCGGAGTGGCTGAACTGCTCCCGAGAATGGTGAGTTCAAAACCCATACATCATTTTCTGGAAATCACCATCCGCTTGCTCAGTGCCACACCATTGTAGGTCATGGTGTACATGTAAACACCAGGAGCGAAATCACGACTATCCATTTTGAAGAAATTCTCCCCCTGATCAGCATTGATCAACGAACGGTAGGTCTCTTTTCCGATCAGATTGAACATCCGGAAATCAACTTCACCAGCGGCTGGAACTGTAAATCGAATACCGGTGAACTCCGCACAAGGGTTGGGCGTATTCTGATCCATGGTGAAGCTCAGACCCGTACTTTCGTCGATACCCGTTGAAGTACTGGTAATGGTAATGGTATAATAGTCGAGGGTATCCACCTGAGTAAGCGGAGATCCGAAAACTGACCCCACTGTAGTGGTGATGGCTAACAGGTTGAAAGTACCTGCAACGGTGGGTGTGCCGCTGATATCTACACATCCGTTCGTACCTCCGTTGTATATACAATTAGCAGGATTGCAGGAGTAGGTCAATCCGGGAGGAAGCCCCGTGAATGAAGTCAACGTAATGGATGTAATCGGAACATTGATGGGAGGCAAACCAGGCAGTATGGATATACTGGTATCTACTGGAACACGCAATTGCATTACCTGATTGTAAGCCACACCAACGGTGCCAGAAGCCAGTCCCGTAGCGCTGTCCGGATATATACCTGCCTGTGTAATGCTGGTATTGGGAGTACATTGTCCCATGGCAAAATGAATGGAAAACAGGCCGATGGTGAGTAAAGAAATGAATTTTGAGGTAGAAATTTTCATGGTCAAAGAGGTGTAGGTCTAAAGGTTAATCTTTGTCAATGTTTCGTTCAACATCTTTGGAAACTTCCTGCATCAGGATCTGATCAGCTGCTTCTGTGGCGGACACGCTGATATTTAGGACCTGATCGAGTTGGGAAATCTGAATCAGTTTACGAACAGTGTCGCTGAGACCGGTGATGATGAAAAGGCCATTGGCATTTCTGCAAAGCCTGTTTCCCACTAAAATGGCGCTTAATCCGGATGAATCGCAGTAAAGCGATTCCGTCATATCGAGAATGATATTGTTGTATCCCTGAGTGTTCAGCAATAACAACTCCGATTTCAATTCAGCAGCGATAAGGGTATTCAGTTTCTGCTCATGCAGCCTTATCAGCGCGTATTTTTCGGTTTTTTCAAAGGTAAAGTGCATACCTGTATTTTTTCCAAATGTAATTGATTGGGAGGCAAATTACAAAAAATGAAGTGCTGATTGTTCACGGTTCAATGTTCAAATCCCCCTGCCCTGCGCCAACAGGAACAATACAGCCATACGGATCGCTACACCGTTTTCCACTTGATTTAATATTATACTGTGTTCACAATCAGCTATATCGCTGGTTATTTCGACTCCTCGGTTGATGGGGCCGGGATGCATGATTGTGATTGTTTTTGATAGTTTATCCAATATACTCCGGTTCAAACCATAAAGCATAGTGTATTCCCTTAAAGATGGGAAGTAGCGAATATCCTGTCGTTCGAGCTGAATTCTAAGCATATTGGCCACATCGCACCATTCCAATGCCTTGAGTAGGTTGTGCTCCACCCTGACCCCGAGGGATGCGATATGCCTTGGGATCAATGTTGCCGGACCACATACCATGACTTCCGCTCCTAGTTTTCGAAGGCACAAAATGTTGGAAAGGGCCACCCTCGAATGAAGGATGTCTCCGACTATCAATACCTTTTTACCAGCGACCTCCCCCAGCCTTTCGCGGATGGAAAAAGCGTCCAGAAGTGCCTGGGTGGGATGCTCATGGGTCCCATCACCGGCATTGATGACGCTGGCCCCGATATGGCGGGCGAGAAACACGGCTGCCCCGGGCTTTGGATGCCGCATGACTACCATGTCCACTTTCATGGCCAGGATGTTGTTGACCGTATCTACGAGTGTTTCTCCCTTGCTTACCGAAGAGGAAGAGGCGGAAAAGTTGACTACGTCTGCAGATAGCCTCTTCTCGGCAAGTTCAAAAGAGAGGCGGGTTCTGGTGGAATTTTCGAAGAATATGTTGGCAATGGTAATATCACGCAACGAAGGGACTTTTTTAATCGGACGATTGATTACATCCTTGAAATTATCCGCCGTCTGGAAAATAAGACGGATATCCTCCGGCGTCAAATCCTTGATGCCCAACAAGTGGTTCACGCTTAGCTGTTCAGTCATGGGCGCTTTCTTCTGATATCAACCATACCCCGTCTTCGCCATCCGGTTGTTGAAGATTCACTTCTACCTTTTCCGATGATATGGTATCGATGGACTTGCCGATATAGTCAGCTGCAATCGGTAGCTGCCGGCTGAATTTTCTATTGATCAATACGAGCAGCTCTACGCGGGCAGGTCGACCGAATGCCAGCAATGCATCCATACCAGCCCTTATCGTCCTACCGGTGTACAGTACATCGTCAACGAGTATAACATTTTTATCTTCTACGATGAAGTCCATCCGTGTAGCGCTTGGAACAATCAGGTCTCTGCGCCGAAAATCATCCCTAAAAAAACTGACGTCCAGTTCTCCGTAGTGGATACTTGATTCGGGCTGCAGTGCCAATAACTGTTGATGAATCCTTCTGGAGAAATAAATGCCTCTTGGCTGCAGACCGACTAAAACGGTATTGCTGAAATTGTCGTGATTTTCAATTAATTGATGGCAAAGCCGATCAATGGTGATAGCCAGTAACTCTTTATTGAAGATGAGTTTCTTCTGTTGTGGCATGGTTCAAAATTAATAAAAATGCCTGATGATTCCTGATAAACTGTAGGGCATAAAAAAAGCCATCCTTTTGGATGGCTTTTTTGTTCGGAGAACGAGCATCAATTTTCTTCTTTCTTCTCGTTTTCCTGCAAAGATGTTCTGAGTGCAGCCAGCGCTTCAATATCACCAAGGGTAGACTTTTCTTGTGTATCCTTGATTTTCTTAACTGCTTTCGCGGTGTTCGAAGCGTCTTTTTCTTTTTCAGCGGATTCTGCTTTTTTCGATTCCTGTGCTTTTTCATCGAAAATGCGTGTATGGGAAACAACGATTCTGCGGTTGTCCTTGCTGAATTCGATGACTTTGAAATCAAGGGTATCGTGTTCTTTAGCGACAGAACCGTCTTCTTTTTGCAATTGCCTGTAAGGAGCAAATGCTTCCACACCGTAAGTGTTGAACATGACGGTGGCGCCTTTGTCGGTCACCTTGCCAACTACACCCGAGTGAACGCTGTTGATACCGAAGATAGATTCATATGTATCCCATGGATTTTCGCCCAGTTGCTTGTGACCGAGGCTCAAACGGCGATTCTCTACGTCAACCTCCAATACCACAACCTCGAGCTCCTCTCCAATCTTAGTGAATTCGGCAGGATGCTTGACTTTCTTGTTCCAGCTGAGATCGCTGATATGGATAAGGCCATCCACACCTTCTTCCAACTCTACAAATACGCCGAAATTGGTGAAGTTGCGGACTTTGGCTTTGTGCTTGGATCCCACAGGATATTTAGAAAGGATAGCACCCCATGGATCAGGAGTGAGCTGTTTGAGACCCAAAGACATCTTGTGCTCGTCACGGTCAACGCTAAGGATAACGGTTTCTACTTCCTCGCCTACTTTCAGGAAATCCTGAGGGCTGCGCAAGTGCTGAGACCACGACATTTCTGAAACGTGGATCAACCCCTCTACGCCGGGAATGATTTCGACGAACGCACCGTAGTCGGTGAGCACGACAACCTTTCCTTTCACTTTATCACCTGCTTTCAGGTTCTGGTCAAGTGACTCCCAGGGCTGAGGTGTAAGCTGCTTCAGACCGAGTGCGATACGCTTCTTCTCTTCATCGAAGTCGAGGATAACCACGTTTACACGCTGATCCAATTTAAGTACTTCTTCGGGATGGTTGATACGACCCCAACTGATATCGGTGATATGCAACAGGCCATCGACGCCGCCGAGATCCATGAACACACCGTAAGAGGTGATATTCTTGACGGTACCTTCGAGTACCTGACCTTTCTCGAGCTTGCTCATGATTTCCACCTTCTGCTTCTCGAGTTCGTTCTCGATCAGAATCTTGTGGGAAACGACAACGTTCTTGAATTCCTGATTGATTTTGACAATCTTGAATTCCATGGTTTTACCTACATAAATATCGTAGTCGCGGATTGGTTTCACATCAATCTGTGAACCCGGCAAGAAAGCCTCGATGCCAAAAACGTCCACAATGAGACCACCTTTGGTGCGGCATTTAACAAAACCGGTTACGATTTCGTCTTTTTCGAGGGCTGCGTTCACACGATCCCAGGATTTCATCGCACGGGCTTTCTTGTGTGAAAGAATCAGCTGACCGTTTTTGTCTTCTGCTGTTTCTACATACACCTCTACTTCGTCCCCGACTTTAAGATCGGGCATATGACGGAATTCAGCCAATGGAACGAGTCCATCGCTTTTGTAGCCGATGTTCACGACTGCCTCTTTGCTGGTGAGTCCGATAACGGAACCCATCACGATTTCGCGCTCAAGAATCTGGTTCAGTTTCTTGTCGTACAGCGCTTCGAGTTTAACGCGTTCTTCGGACTTGTAGTGGTCGAACGCTTTGCCGGTGGTGTCCCAATCGAAATCGTTGGGATCCGGCGTTGAGAATTTAACGGAGGAGAGTTTCTCCTTATTGGAAGTTGATGCCATCTTAACAATACACTATCGGCAGGAAAGGCCTGCGAAAGGGACGGCAAAGATAGGCAAAGAAATTGAAAATCAAAACCGAACCCCTATTTGGATGCGAAAATGAAACCGAAACCAGGAGCTTTGTAATAAATACTGCAGGTCAAGCACTTACAGTGCTATTGATGCGGCTTATCCTGTCAGCAACCTGCTCCATCAACCACATAGGCGTGGATGTGGCTCCGGCAATACCTACCGTAGAAAAGGAGGCAAACCATTCGCTGTTGAGTTCATCCGGATGGGAAATGAAATACGAGCGCGGATTTACGGATTGACAAACGGAGTAAAGGGCCTTGCCGTTGGAACTCTTGCGTCCGCTTACGAATACAACCACATCGTGAGCTGTGGCGAATTTCAGTAACTGGGGTTCGCGGTTGGATACTTGTCTGCAAAGAGTGTCGTTGGATACGAAGTCTCCCTCTTCCAGTGAACCTTTGTGCTGTAGGATGCGCTCCTGAATGAGCCGCTCCATCTTTTCAAACCCCTTGGTGCTCTTGGTGGTTTGAGAGAAAAAATGAACAGGTAAATCGTAATTGATAGTGTCCAGGTCTTCTTCGGAAAATACAACGATGGCTTTGCCCTCTGTTTGGCCCACCAGTCCATTGACTTCTGCATGTCCGGGTTGTCCATAAATCACCACCTGACCACCCAGCCCCTCCACCTCTTCAAAACTGGTTTTAACACGGTGCTGAAGTTTCAGTACCACAGGACAAGATGCATCGATGAGTTCGATATTGTTCCGGATAGCCAATTGATACGTGGATGGAGGTTCTCCGTGAGCGCGGATGAGAACCTTGCAATCCTTGAGTGTTTGAAGTTGCTGATGGTCAATAATTTCAAGACCTTTTGCTTTCAGCCTCTCCACCTCTTCCCCATTGTGGACAATGTCACCAAGACAATACAGGTGACCTGTTCGGTCCAGTTCGTCTTCTGCCATCTGGATGGCATAAACTACCCCGAAACAAAAGCCTGAATTACTGTCTATGGTCACTTGCATATTCCTGTAACAAATATGGATGCGTTGGGTTTATGCGGATGCTTTGCTGAGCAGTTTTTGAACTTCATTCATCACAAAGTCCACCTGCTCATCGGGACTCAAGTGAGTATTGTCGAGAATGATGGCATCCTCCGCTTTGCGCAAAGGAGATTCTTCCCTATGCGTGTCTTCATAATCACGGCCGATGACATTTTGCACCACTTCGTCGAGGGTGACTTTCACCCCTTTTTCGGCGAGCTCTTTGAACCTTCTGTTCGCCCTGACAATCGGGTCGGCTTTCATGAAAATTTTGAGGTCAGCATGGGGGAAAACGGTCGTTCCGATATCACGTCCGTCCATCACCAGTCCACCCTCTGCCGCTCCCTCCTGCTGCATCTTGACCAGGTGCCTTCTGACGCACTTGATGGCGCTGACATGGCTAACCTGTTCATTGATGGCCATACTTCGAATTTCCTGCTCTACATTACGCCCGTTGAGGTAAACCTCGCTGAAGCCACTCTCCGGGTTGAAGCGGAACGAAATTTCAATTTGTTGCATGACCCGGTCATAATCGTAATCCGAGGAAAGTAGTTCTTCGGGACCTGGCACAGGGATATCGTTTTCGAGGAAATACAGGGTGACGGCACGATACATGGCCCCTGAATCGATGTAGTGAATACCTAATCGCCTTGCCAGTGCTTTGGCAACGGTGCTTTTCCCGCAGGAAGAGTATCCGTCAATGGCGATTATCAAACTACAATCCATGATATACAAAGATAGGGATTTCCCATTTACCTGTCCATTTCGAACCGGCCTAAAGCAAACAGGATCTCCGAAGAGATCCCGTTCACCCAATCAAACCATAAAACACATATTCAACGAACTATTTCCAAACGTTCTTGTATTACCGAATCATCGGATTCTATTGTGTAATAATATATACCTGCATTAAGTCTGTCTGCATTCAAGTCTACCTGGTAGCGGTTTCCCCTTTCTACAAGTCCATTGAACAATTGTCCAAGGAACTTACCTTGTGTGCTGTAAAGGTTCATTCTAACGAATCCGTCGAAGTCAGCCTGATAAAAAATGGTGGTTTCATAACTGAACGGATTGGGATAGACTTTGGATGAAGTCCCGGATGAAACAGGATGATGGACAAACTTTTTCCGATACACATCCACCGAAGCATCCGCAGTGAAGGTCAACAGCGCAAAAGCCAAACACCCTGTACAGCTAAAAAGTCGTTTCATTGAATTGCCGTTTTGACAAATGTAGACCTGCAGTACACTGTTCTGCTTACTTTTTTAGGTGAACAGTGCAATTTCAGGGATAAAAATCCACTTGGAATCGGTCAATTACTTTTAAATGGATTGCGCGGTATCCAGGTATCGCCGGATCCATCCGGTAGAAGATGGCATGCCATGCCATTGAGCAAGGTATTGCTCAGTTTCAAGTAGGCATTGTATTGAACGGGAACTGCACCAACCGTGGTTTTCATCTCAAGGGCAGTTCTGCCGAAAGACAACTTTTGTGCCTTATGCTCCAGGGCCAGTTGTATATAGAGATAAAGGATGTTGAGGTAAAGCGCATGCGATTTATTATAGGTGTAATCGATACCGATATGATGCGCCTCGTAATGGTCTCCGGCATTAATTCCGGTCAAAAAGGCGATCATTTTTCCGTCTTTGTAGAGGGCTCTGAAGGTGATTTTATCCTGTAATTGAACCGCCAGTTGTAAGAGATAAGCAGCATCGGGTTTGATAAGCTGCACCGGGGATTTGGCTTGTACCTGCCGGTAAAGTTCGTTGATGCGGTCTGTTTCGCGTTCAATTTCAGAGGTAGATAAGGTTCGCAGTTCTGTATCCATCAGCTTTTTTGAAGCCTGCTGATAGCGTTGCCGGTATTTGGCGGAAATTGCCTCGAGGTACCCTTCGAAATTGGACCATGTGTCGGGAATGGACATCTCCATGATTGGATCCATCATCAATGCATTGAACTTTTTGGATTTCAATATTTTTCCAAAATGATCCTTTTCAGGAAGAAAGTCCTTCACCACCATGGCCACTACTTTGCCATTTTTATTCAGGTCTGCTTGGGCGACTTCCAGCGCCTTCATCAGGAAATCCCCCGCCATAGTTTCCAAACCGGTACGAACGAAAGCGCCATAATCACCGCTGATACACATATTGCCACAGACCAACAGGTATTTAGGTGCATTTCTCCTGACACCGAAGAGCAGTTTTTGAATCACCTGGGATAGTCCTTGCATGATTCTGCTGTACTGATCGGCTTGTACGATACTTCCTACTTCAAGCTGTGAAAGGTCAATCGCCTGAAAATAAAAGAAAGCCGCAGGTTTACTGCCTTGCTTCACCATGACGTAGCGGTATTCCACTCCTGCCGGTGAAGATTTTTCCATGGCAGACAAATAAGGAATGTCCAGAAAGAAAGGCAACCCTTCCAGAGCAAGCGGTTCCGCTTGCGCGATACTTGGAAAAAGTAATGACTTGAGCGCTAAAGAGGCAGGCCTTGATTTATCGAACATCACAGGGTAAACAGACGGATGTCAAAAAAAGTTATTGTAATGGGTGGAGATTGTATTGCTCAAAATTGATAAAATTCGGTTAATACCGAAGTTATCAGTCATGTTTAATCCCGAATAGTTTTATTTTGCATGTTCTCGACATGAAAATCAGCATTAAACTTCCCCTCTATTGGGCCTTTCAACTGGCCACTCTCTCCCTCTTCGCACAACCGCTCATCTATCCTGAAACACGTAAAACGGATCAACGCGACAACTACCACGGCATTGTGGTCGATGACCCATTCCGTTGGCTGGAGGAAGATCGTTCTCTGGAGACAAAAAAATGGGTGACTATTCAAAACGAACTTACCCAGGGTTATTTGTCCGGTATCCCTTTTCGCGATAGTCTGGAGGCGCGTATGCGCAACCTATGGACATTCCTTCGGTTTTCAACGCCTATTCGATGTGGTTCGTCTTACTTCTACTACAGGAGCGACGGTGTACAGAATCAGCCACTGCTTTTTTTCATGAAATCGCTGGAGAATGTTCCCTTTGCGTGGTTCGACCCCAACAAGCTTTCCGAAACCGGCACTACCGCTCTCACGCAAACAGTACCTTCGCCAGATGGTAAATATGTCGCTTTTCAGGTATCTGAAGCGGGCAGTGACTGGAACAGTATCCGTATAAAAGATGTGAAAACCCTGAAGGCGCTTCCCGATGTAATCAGCAGGGTCAAGTTCAGCGGTATCGCCTGGTTCAAGGATGGATTTTACTACAGTGCATATGATTCAACCGGTGATTTCAACAGCCAGAATAAAAACCATAAAGTCTATTATCATCGGCTGAACACCCCTGCATCGAAGGACTCTCTGGTATGGGAGGATGCAGCGAACCCGCTGCGTAATTTTCAGGCTACGGTGAGTGATGACGAACGCTTTTTGATCATCTCCGGATCGGAGTCTACTTCCGGCAACAGTCTCTTCATTCAGGATCTCCAAAAAGCGGGTAGCCGTCCGGTAGCCATCATCAAGGATTTCGCGCATGATTTTGACTTTATCGGAAACACAGGCAATCAATTACTGTTCCTGACGAACTTCAAGGCGGAACGAAAAAAAGTGGTGTCCATCGATGCATCGAACCTTGTTCCGGGAGCATGGAAAGATGTAGTTCCCGAACAGAAAGATATCCTCCAAGGGGCGGTGATTTCCTGGAAAAGTATTGTATTGCATTATTTGAAAAATGCCAGCAGTGCGCTGAGCATTTACGATATGAAAGGTCAGATGGCGCGTGAAATTCCGCTCGAAGGACCCGGTACTGTCGAAGGACTCAGCGGTTCGGCGAAGGATACCATGCTCTTCTACTCCCTGACCACTTTTACCCGGCCGGCCCAGGTCTTCCGCTACAATATGAAAACCCATAGCATGGGAATTCAGTTCCGTACGCAGCTGTCATATAAGCCTGAGGAGTATGAAACACGGCAGGTATTTTACACGAGCAAGGACGGGACCCGCATACCGATGTTCATCGTTCACAAAAAAGGACTGAAGCCAGACGGTAAAACGCCCACACTGCTGTTCGGTTACGGAGGATTCAATATCAGTAAAACACCAGAGTTTAAACCTGAAAGGCTTGTCTTTTTAGAGCAGGGCGGGATATTCGCCATGCCTTCCCTAAGGGGTGGCGGTGAGTTCGGAACCGCATGGCATAAAGCCGGTACTCGCCTTCAAAAACAGAATGTATTCGACGATTTCATCGCCGCGGCCGAGTACCTCATCAAGGAGGGTTATACCAATCCCGCCCATCTGGCGATCAGCGGTCGTTCCAATGGTGGACTTCTTGTTGGGGCGGTGATGACACAGCGTCCCGACTTGTTCAAGGTAGCCTTGCCCGCAGTGGGGGTTATGGACATGCTGCGGTTTCAGAAATTCACCATCGGCTGGGCATGGACAGGCGACTATGGCAGCAGCGATAATGCCGATGAATTCAAAGCACTTTATGCGTATTCACCGCTGCACAATCTTAAAGCGGGCGTTAGTTATCCTGCCACTTTGGTCACCACCGCTGACCATGACGACCGCGTAGTGCCCGGACATTCGTTCAAATTCACCGCAAGACTGCAGGACGTCCAGGCAGGTGAAAATCCAGTGCTCATCCGTATTGATGTCGATGCCGGACATGGTGCAGGCAAACCTACCGGTAAGCTCATTCAGGAGCAAAGCGATGTATTCGCCTTTCTGATGTATCAGCTCGGCATGAAGTACTGACTGATGTTACCTAAAACAAATAATTTGTTTTAGGTAATCACTGAGTGTGCCTAAAAAGGTAATCCGGGCAGCAAATCGCGTCCGGCCGCTTTCATTTCCGTTTCGTGGACATTCTCTGCTTCAGCAAGCGCCCTGCTGAACGCCACTTCCACCAGTTCCTCTACCTGCTCTTTCTTTTCGGGGAACAGCAGGTGGGCGGCGATGTCTACAGAAAGTATTTTTTTATTGCCGTTCATAACGACCTTCACTTCCTGGTCTCCGGCCGAACCGTTTACCCGGATAGCATCAAGCCGAGTACGTGCCTCTTCCATTTTGGATTTCAGCTCCGATAATTTGTTCATCAAGTCAAACATGGATACGAAGGTAATCTGTTCCAGGATGGTTTCCGGCATTCTGCGATGCTACCAAAATGCAGTGATTTAGCATGTACCCCGGAGTCATTCCTTGAAATTGAAATTTCGCTACATTAGGGCCGAAATACCTTCAACCTCTATGAGCCAACAAACAAACACTGCCCATCCAAAGGGGCTTTATGTACTCTTCATTACCGAGATGTGGGAGCGCTTCAGTTATTACGGAATGCGCGCTCTCTTCGTGTTGTTTCTAACCAAAGCACTTCTATTCAGTGACAAGGATGCCTCCAACATCTACGGTAGTTTTACCGGATTGGTGTACCTCACCCCACTTATCGGCGGTTATATATCGGATCGTTATTGGGGGAACCGCAGGAGTATCTTCATCGGCGGAATTCTGATGGGCATCGGACAGATCCTACTCTTCATGTCCGGTAACTCATTGGGTACGGCACTTGCCAATCCATTGATGCTTTCAGGATTGACCATGCTGATCATCGGT
>CAZPCA010000068.1:12693-13301 GCA_964584995.1 uncultured Bifidobacterium sp. | reverse complement strand
TTTCAATTTGTTCCGGCGTCAAACCGATGGCATACATACTTCCTACAAGTGCTCCCGCTGATGTTCCGGTGATATAATCAACAGGGATTTTTTCTTCTTCGAGCGCTTTCAATACACCGAGGTGAGCCATTCCACGTACACCACCGCCACTCAGTACCAGCCCGACAGATTGTGCGTGAGCGCCTCCGTTGGACAGCAGCCCAAGCATAAAAAGGTAAACCAGTAGGCGGATCGGCGACATCAGGTTTCAAAAATAGCCAATCTGTTGTCAGTTGCTAGAAAGTTATTTCCGGGCTTCTGCCAGCGAAAGGAAATAGGCAGGAGCATCTGCCAGCCGTGAACCATACCAGCTGAAATATTCTCCGTCAACGAGTAGTACACGCGCGTCAGGGAATAAATGCTGTAGCTGCATTTTGTGCTCATTCTGGAACGGGAATGGTTCACTGGACAATAAAATGAAATCCACTTCTTCCCCTTGTAATTGTTCCGGAGGGAGTTCGGGATACCTCTTCCCTGCAGGGTGAAGCTGAAAACCGCAACGTCGGAGCATGTCCGCGATGAAGGTGTCATCGCCAGCGACGAGCCATGGATCTTTCCAGATGTAATAC
>CAZPCA010000068.1:0-12683 GCA_964584995.1 uncultured Bifidobacterium sp. | reverse complement strand
CTGCCGAAGCTCAAGAATGAGTGATGCGGTATTTTCTTCTTTGGCAGCCAGAATGAGGTCCGGTTGCAGATGCCTTATTTTTTCCAGTGAAAAATCCTTTGTGCCGCCTACCCTTGTTTTGGTTCTAAACCATGAGTCGGGGTGTACACAGAAGCGCGTGATGCCAACCACTTCATCGTTCAGCCCCAGGTCGTACAAAAGTTCCGTTTGGGACGGAACAAGAGATACTATTCTCTCTGCTTTGCGCGGAAGCGAAAACCCATGCCCGGTCTGATCGGTGAACTGCATTCGCTGAATCTTAAGTTGGGGCAGGAGTATTCAGCCCAAGTGAACATCATTTCATGAGTACTTCGGCAAGGTCGGCGCGCGTGATGATGAAGGTCTTGTCACGCTTGAAGTCCTTCACCAGCACCGCTTCGTACTCTCCGGATACCATCTGCGACAGATTGTCGATAGGTGTCGTGCTGTCTACAAAGGGCAAGGCGGCGCTCATCACTTCTTCAACCCGCGCTCCTTTCATTTCAGGGGCCTGCAGCAAAGTCTGCATCACCTTGTTCTCGAAAATTGACCCTACTATACGACCGTCACTGGTTACAGGCAGCTGGCTGTAATTGTGCTCCATCATGATGCGTAGGGCGTGGGATACGGTCTCTGATTTTTCAATGGTGGTGAGCTCCATTTGCTTTCGTCCGGAAACGATGTCCTGTGCTGTCATGCCGGCTTTGTCCAGGTATCCCATCTTGCGCATCCAATCATCATTGAACATTTTACCGATATAACGGGAGCCATGGTCGTGGAAAATGACCACCACCACATCGTCCTTGGTCAATTGGTCTTTGAGCTGCCTTACACCGGCGATAGCGGAACCTGCAGAGTTTCCGACCCAGATGCCTTCCATGCGGCAAAGTTCGCGTGTCATCACTGCGGCATCCTTGTCGGTGACCTTCTCGAAATGATCGATCACCTTGAAATCATAATTCTGCGGAATGAAATCTTCGCCGATGCCTTCTGTAACATAGGGATAAATTTCATTCTTATCGAGTTCGCCTGTTTCGTGGTACTTCTTGAGCGCAGAACCATAAGTGTCGATCGCCCAAATCTTGATAGCCGGATTTTTTTCTTTCAAATATTTTCCGGTTCCTGTGACAGTTCCACCTGTGCCGGCTCCCACCACCAGGTGGGTGATTTTGCCCTCTGTCTGTGCCCAGATTTCAGGACCTGTTTGCTCGTAATGCGCCTGGCGGTTGCTCAGGTTGTCGTACTGGTTGGGATAAAATGAATTGGGAATTTCGCGGTTCAGCCGCGCTGCGACAGAGTAATAGGACCGTGGGTCCTCCGGCTCCACATTGGTGGGGCACACGATGACTTCCGCACCGAAGGCTTTGAGTGCATCAACCTTCTCCTTGCTTTGTTTATCGGTGGTAGTGAAAATGCACTTATATCCCTTTACAATCGCTGCAATAGCCAGCCCCATGCCGGTGTTACCGGAAGTGCCCTCGATGATGGTGCCGCCCGGTTTGATCTTTCCACTTGCTTCGGCGTCCTCAATCATTTTTAGTGCCATCCGGTCTTTGATAGAGTTGCCCGGGTTGAAGGTCTCTACTTTGGCCAATACGGTTGCCGGCACATCTTTCACAATGGAGTTCAGGCGAACGAGGGGGGTATTGCCGATGGCTTCGAGGATATTGTTGCAAATCTTCATGCTGCTACTGTTTGTAAGTGGGCAAAGGTAGGGATTGGCGGGCAGATTCGGCGTGATGTAGGCTAGGCCTCAGACCATGTTCAGCGCAGTCCGGTCTGTTGTTCTAACCACGTTAAGGCCTTTTGGGTGCGGACTTGACCCCTGCCAGAAATGATCCGGAAGGGAGTCGTTCCCCTGAGCAAATGCCTGTAATAGATGCTGAACAGTTCCTTGCGCTGGTTAGGGTGCTCCCGCAAGGGGTCAGGCTCCCAGGGCAGGTCAATATCGGTAAGCAGCAAAGCATCGTATTTTTCATTTTGTTCCTGTGCCAGGATCCAGGGATGGCAATTCCCGAATTTGTATTCGCTCCAGATTTTGATGACCAGCAAGGTGGTGTCGTATACGATGATGGAGGGGGCAGATCCGCTGCTCTGCGGGTCGGCGGCCAGCTGTAATTGGGCTATTTCCAGCAAATCTTCCTCTACGTACGTGCCCTTTTTATCCTGTAGGTATTTGCGTGCTGCCTCTGGAACGAGTGGGGCATTGAAATGCTCACTTATGGCCCCGGCAAGTGTGGATTTGCCCGTGCTTTCGGGTCCTACGATGCCGATTTTAAAGGGTTTAGCGGCCGGCATGTCCTGCTTCCATATCTTGTTTCCACTGCTTGAGTCCGATCCAGGCAAGTACCATGTAAACGATGGAGAGCAGCATGTACAATTGCAAATTCTTCGTAGCGTAGATGAGTATGTAGATGCCGTTAACCGCCAGCCACAGGTACCAGTTTTCGAGTTTTCTCCTGGCAACAAGGTATTGGGCTATAAAGGCCAGCGAAGTGGCAAAGCTGTCCAGCCAGGGGAGGCTGGCATCTGTAAAGCTGTCCAGCAAGAAGCCCAGCAATACAGTCATCCCCAGGGTTGAAAAAACCGTGATATACCATTCCACCGGCCTCAGCGGGGTAACAGGCCTAGCAGGCTTGTCAGCTTGGGAATTCCTGCTCCACTGCCTCCAGCCGTAAACAAGTAATGCAAAATAGACCGCTTGCTGCAGTGCATCCGCGTACAACTTCTCTGAAAAGAAAAGCCAAAGCGAAAGAGAGACGTTTATAAGTCCCACGGGAAAGCACAATAGGTTATTTCTGACCGTAAGCCAGACCCCGATGATTCCGGTGATGAAACCAATGATTTCAAGACTTCCCATAGTGCTGATAGTGACGCCCGGCGAAGGTAATACAATCAATATCTTGGCCGGCGATGACCGACAGGCATAAAAAGTGCCTGATTTACTTTGAATTGGCACTTTGCGAATTTATATTTGTTTAGTCCTTAGTACTTGTTTACCAATGATTCGCGAAGACTCCTTTCACCGGATAGTGGATGCACTCCATGTGAAGTACGGTACAGCTTCACTGCGTGAAGTAGTCAGTCCTTCCGAGTTGCAGGCTACACTGGAGCCGCGCAACATCTTATTGCTGGTGAACAAGGGTGCATTTTATGCCGGAAAAGACTTCCATCCTCTAAAGCCCGGCGCCTGTTATTTCATGCCTGCGGGTACACCGATTTACTTCCGCCATGGCGATACTCAACAATACACGGTATTCGGAAGGGATGGTTTCGGCTCTTCGGAACATAGGGCCGGTTTTGTAAAGCTGCTTCCTGCGCATGCCGATTTGAACGTGTTAACGGATGTGTTCACCATCGTTGCATTTGATGTTCAGGTTTATGGGGCGATTCCCTTCTTTGCTACCCTGGAGCTTCCCTGCATGGAAATTCCTGCTGACGAGAAACTACAGATGTTGCTGAAATGCATGGTGCAAGAAGAGGAGGAGAAAGCCATAGGTAAAGAAAGGCAGTTGAGCAATCTTTGCGACCAACTGGTGGTGCAGATTTGCAGGCACATCATTGCTCACAAGGATTATGGTACAGCCTTCGAAAAAGTCAGTTTTTTGCTGGATAAACGGCTGGTCAGTATCATTCAATATGTTCAAAATAACCTCAACGGGGATCTGAGCAATCAGGCTATTGCGCAGCTCGCCTACGTTTCCAAAGATTATGTGGGTCAGTTTTTCAAATCCATGACCAATGCCAATCTGCAGGATTACATTGAGCAACAGCGCCTCGAAAAGGCACATCAGCTCCTGCGTTCATCCACCGAGAGTATTCAGGAAATTGCACAGGCCATCGGGTTCAAGGATCCCGCTTATTTCAGCCGCCGGTTCAAATTGAAATTCGGGAAAAACGCCAATCAGATCAGGCGCGATTCTTCGATTGGACTTTGAACGCGCTTGACTCCGATCGCTTTCTTTTTTTCGATACATGCTTGCCTTCAGCATGCCTATTCTACACCTTTTAGCGGAAATTTAGTAACATCGCAGCATGATTAAGACGATATCGATCATCGCATTGGCTTTCCTTTCCATTGTTACAGGAAGCCTTATCTCCTCCGCACAATCACCGGCTGTTTTGGCGCCTGCCGAAAATCTGATTGCAGAAGGCCTTGACCCCATCCCCTTATCGCTCGTGAAAGAGGTCAACCGCTATACCAATGCCCGCTCCGCCTCCTTTGTCGACTGGCATCCGCGCAAACGCGAAATGCTGATGAGTACGCGCTTCGGCAATACGGCCCAGCTTCATTACCTCAGGATGCCTCTTGGTGCCCGAACACAAATCACTTTTTTTGATGAGCCGGTATCAGGGGCCACTTTTGAGCCAATAGACGGAAAATACTTCATTTTTTCACGAGATGCAGGAGGAAATGAATTCGGCCAATTGTACCGGTACGACATGGCAGATGGTCAGATTACCTTGCTCACTGACGGGGGGCGTAGCCAGAACGGAGGCATGCGCTGGAACAACAGGAAGGACCGGGTGTTGTACGCGTCCACACGGAGAAACGGCGCTGATCGTGATATTTACCTGATGGATCCACTGCGACCGCAGGATCAGCAACTGGTTTTACAAGTCAGCGGTGGTGGATGGGGGGTCAACGATTGGTCGCCCGATGATAAGACCTTCATTGTAGGGGAGGGGCTTTCTGTTTCTGAAAGCCGCTTGTACCTGGTCGATATTGCAACCGGTACCAAAAGCAGGATTTCACCTGAAACCAAGGAGCCGGCTGTGTTTGGTGGTGCGGTGTTCTCGAAAGACGGGAAGTCCATCTACCTGACTACCGATCTCGATCATGAATTCCAGTATCTCGCAAAAATGGATTTGGCAACGCGAAAGATAACACCCATTACCAAGTCCATTCCATGGGATGTGAGCGGTTATGACTTAAGTCCGGATGGTTCCAGGATGCTTTTCGAGACGAATGAGGCCGGAATTTCCCGCGTTTACATGCTCAACACATCCGACAATACCTACGCCCTCATCAAAGAGATTCCTGAAGGCATTGTAGGAGGCCTGGACTGGCATGACAACGGCGAGGAATTTTCCTATGTGTTCAGCGATGCAACTACATCGTCCGATATCTATTCTTTCAATTGGAAGACCCGCAAATCGGAGCGCTGGACCGAGAGTGAAATGGGAGGGATTGTATCTTCACAACTCAGCAAGGCTGAGCTCATAAAGTGGAAGAGTTTTGACCAGCTTGAAATTTCCGGATTCTACTACCGTCCTCATAAGAAATTCGAGGGCAAGCGACCGGTCATGATTGTCATTCACGGAGGTCCGGAAGGGCAGAGCTTTCCCAGCTTCCAGGGGCGGAACAATTATTACCTGAATGAACTCGGTGTGGCGATGATATTTCCGAATGTACGGGGAAGTACCGGGTACGGTAAAAACTTCACCAAGCTCGATAACGGCTACCTGCGGGAGAATTCAGTGAAGGATATAGGAGCATTGCTGGACTGGATCGCCCAACAACCCGAACTGGATGCTTCACGCGTAATGACCATGGGTGGAAGCTATGGGGGATACATGGCCCTTGCCTGTGCTGTGTTTTACAGTGACAGGCTGAAATGCAGCAATGACATTGTGGGCATTTCAAGCTTCACCACTTTCCTGAAAAATACAGAGAGTTACCGGCGTGATTTACGCCGGGTGGAGTACGGCAACGAGCAGGATCCTGAAATGTATGCGTTTCAGGAGAAGATCGCACCCCTAAACAATGTCGGAAAAATTAAAATTCCCATGTTCATAGTGCAAGGGGGTAACGATCCGCGTGTGCCACGTACTGAGGCCACTCAAATGGCCGATGCACTGCGGAAAAACAACGTTCCGGTCTGGTACCTGGAAGCGAAAGATGAGGGGCATGGATTCAAGAAAAAGAACAACGCAGACTTCCAGTTTTATTCTACGATTTTGTTCGTGAAGAAATACCTCTTGGGCGAAAAGTGATGAAGGCTTTTTCCGGCCGCTCCGTCATGAATGCGTGATGACAAGTGGGATCTAGACCTTTCTTGTCGCTGCGATTTCGAATATAAGTTCCGGGGAGGTTTCAAATTGGTTGCCGACAACCACAATGTCTGCGCCGGCTGAGTACATTTCCTCCGCTTTTTCCGGTGTTCTTATGCCACCTCCTACAATCAGCGGAATATTTATTTCCTGCCGAATGGCTCTTACCATGGATAAGGGAGCAGGGTTTTTAGCTCCGCTTCCAGCTTCCAGAAAAATAAGCTTCATGCCCAGCTGTTCACCCGCCAGTGCCGTGGTAGCCGCGATTTCCGGCTGGTCTGTAGGTATGGGGGCAGTGCCGCTTACATATTGAACGGTTGTCATATTACCTCCGTCTACCAAAATATAGCCGGTGGGGATGATTTCAATTTCCGACGACTTAAGCCGCTTGGCCGCCAGCACGTGTTGGCCGATCAAAAGGTCAGGATTGCGCCCGCTGATCAGGCTCAGCAATAAAATCGCGTCCGCCCGTTCGTCCACCTGTTGGTGGTTGCCCGGGAAAATCACCACGGGGATTTCACTTCTTTTTTTTATACCTGCAATCGTCCGGGCGATGTCTCCTTGGGTGAGTAGCGATCCGCCAACAAAGAAAAAGTCCACCTCAGCCTGGTCTGCGTAGTTGCAGATCCGGTCGAGGTGTTTTTCGTTCACCTTGTCAGGGTCGATTAAAACGCTGAGCATCCGCCGGCCCTGATGCTTGCCGTTCGCTATCCGCTTGTAGATCATAATCGCTGTTCTTGCATCATTTTTTCCGGTGCAATAGTATGAACCATTATCACCTCGTCCAAGAAAAAATAGTGATAGTCAAACACCTGGGTCTGTAGCGAGGTGCTGAAGGTGACTTTCCCGCACTGTATTTCGGTGTTGGGCTTTTCAACTGTTATCATTTCACGGAAGAGTATGCCACCGCCTCCGATCAATTTGAAAATTGCTTCCTTGACGCTCCAGATCAAGGTGGAATGCCAGGAGTCTGACGATAGGTCTGCCCAGCCTAATTCCATCCTGTTCGTAAAGCGGGAGTAAATCCGGGCGGCCCTGCCATCCAGTTTTTCCAGGTCGAGACCTATGGGTCTGCATGGATGAAAAAGTAGGCCTACATACTCTGCACAATGGGAGAAGGATACATGCCCTGTATTGTCCGGCAACAAGGGTTTCCCAAGTTCATTATATTGAATTTCAGCATATTGCGATCCAAGTGCTAATTTGGATAAACACGCCATGGCCATTTTTTGCTTTCTGCGTTCTTCCAGCCTAAACTGACGTTGAATTGACAATTTTTCTTCTTCTTCGATAAACATTTCCATTGCACCTTCTGTTTCGCTGAGGTTCCAAACCAGCAACCTGGCATCCTGGGGTAGTATTCTGTCTATACAGAGGGGCATAAACGCACAAATTCAAACCGAAAGGTATGGTTTCCCAGCCAGACAAATCGTATCTTTGCACAAAATTCTTAAACCAATGAAAACGCAAACTGCGCAGTATGTAAAGTTCAAAGTGAAAGACATGTCACTCGCCGAGTGGGGTCGCAAAGAAATCAAACTTGCCGAGGATGAAATGCCCGGTTTGATGGCGCTCCGCGCAGAATATGGTGCCCAGAAGCCTTTGAAAGGTGCGCGTATAGCCGGATGTCTTCACATGACTATCCAAACTGCTGTGTTGATTGAGACGCTGGTTGAACTCGGAGCGGAAGTGACATGGTCCTCCTGCAATATTTTCTCTACACAGGACCACGCTGCTGCGGCTATTGCAGCTGCTGGAATTTCCGTGTATGCATGGAAGGGTATGAATGCCGAAGAATTCGATTGGTGTATAGAACAAACACTCTTTTTTGGTGAAGACCGCCAGCCATTGAACATGATTTTGGACGATGGAGGAGACCTCACCAATATGGTGCTGGACAAATACCCTGAACTGATTTCAAATATCCGTGGTATTTCTGAAGAGACCACCACCGGTGTCCTCCGTCTGTATGAGCGTGTGAAAAACGGCACCTTGCCAATTCCGGCTATCAATATCAATGACAGTGTGACCAAATCCAAGTTCGACAACAAATACGGCTGCAGAGAGTCACTCGTGGACGCGCTTCGCCGTGCAACGGATTTGATGCTTGCCGGTAAGGTTGCAGTGGTGGCTGGTTTTGGTGATGTGGGCAAAGGTTCAGCAGAATCGCTTAAAGATGCCAAAGTGCGTACCATCGTAACGGAAATCGATCCGATTTGCGCTCTTCAAGCGGCCATGGAAGGTTACGAGGTGAAGAAAATGATCAATGCGGTGAAAGAAGCCGATATCGTTGTCACTGCAACGGGTAACTTCAATATCATCACCGAAGAGCATTTCCGCGCCATGAAGCACAATGCAGTAGTGTGCAACATAGGCCACTTCGACAATGAAATCGATATGGCCTGGTTGAATGCGAACTATGGTCACACGAAAGAAACCATCAAGCCGCAGGTCGATAAATACACCATTGAGGGCAAGGACATTATCATCCTGGCTGAAGGTCGTTTGGTGAACCTGGGTTGTGCAATGGGCCATCCCAGCTTTGTGATGTCTAATTCATTCACAAACCAAACGCTGGCTCAATTGGAACTCTGGGCGAACCATGCCTCCTACGAAAACAAGGTATACACATTGCCGAAGCATCTGGATGAAAAAGTAGCCCGATTGCATCTTGCCAAGATCGGTGTTGAAATCGATACTTTGAGCCCGACTCAGGCGGAGTATATCGGCGTGAAGGTCAATGGTCCTTTCAAAATGGATACCTACAGGTATTGATTCTTCCCTGCTAAAAATGGAAAGGCTGCAATTCTGCAGCCTTTTTTATTGATACTTGTTAGATTTGATCCATGATCCGCTACAATCCCAAAGAATGGTTTCTGATTATCTTCCGGTTTCACAAGGCGGATACATTTCGTAAGTTGCTTCCCCTCATCGTTGTGCTTTGTTTGTATGCTGGCCTCGTGGTATGGCTTGAAGTTTCTGTTTGGAAGCTTAGTGAAAGCAGTCATGTGAAGAATCTCTCTCTGATCCATTCATCTTTGGGTATGGTCATATCATTGCTCCTCGTTTTCCGGACAAATACCGCCTATGAGCGTTGGTGGGAAGGCAGAAAGGTGTGGGGCGGATTAATGAACTCCAGCCGAAATCTGGCCTTGAAACTGAATGCCCTGCAGCCTCAGGAGAGGTCTTTCTTCAGCAGAATGATTCCGAATTTTGCCTTCGCATTGAAGAATCATCTGCGCAGGAATTTCATTGCCGAAGAGTTAGAGGATGCGGAAAACTGTTCAGTTGAGCACCTGGATCCGGGTGAGAACGTCCCCAATCAGGTTGTGGGTGCCATGATGGACAGGGCGGCTTTTTTAGTCAGGGAGTCCAGGCTTTCTCCTTCTGAGCTGCTGTTCATTCAGCCGGAGCTGAGCAATTTCGCCGACGCTCTGGGCGCATGTGAACGCATACGCAACACCCCGATTCCCTACTCGTATTCCGTCTTCCTGAAAAAGTTCATGTTTTTGTATGTGATGACGCTTCCTTTCGGTTTTGTGTTTTCCCTGGGCTATTTCACCATTCCTGTTACAGCGGTGATTTTTTATGTGTTGGCGAGCCTGGAACTAATTGCGGAAGAAATTGAAGACCCTTTCGGTACGGATGCCAATGATTTGCCTACGGATGAGATAGCCAGGGCGATTCGGAAAAATGTAAAGGAGATATTCGGCGAACGGGTGGCTGAATCACCCAGGTCTTTTAATTGAAAATATGCAGTATGTTATTGGAAAGCAGTTGTGTACGGTAGCGAAGCAGCGGTTGTGAAGCGGGTCCGTTCACTACAGAGCCGTCCAGTAGGCTGAATTTGCTCATGCAGGTGGAATCGATGCAAAAGATGTCGTTAGGAATGCCCGTGACATATGCCGAACTTAC
The DNA here is from genome assembly GCA_964584995.1 of uncultured Bifidobacterium sp. Classification (GTDB taxonomy): domain Bacteria; phylum Bacteroidota; class Bacteroidia; order AKYH767-A; family OLB10; genus JAJTFW01. The sequence goes on along the minus strand of CAZPCA010000068.1, from coordinate 2,696 downwards.
ACTGGGGTCAAACGTACAGGTTCTTTCCAGGGCCAGAAAATCAGTAGGGGAGGTGCGGACTACGATTATACCGCGATTTCCTGCGTAATTATAATAAACCCAATTGTTTATAGCATTCAAAGTGATGAATTCAGGCAGGTTGAGGTTCAGGTATTCGTCTACGGCGACGGTCGGAACGGTATCGTTGTCCCGTCTGCATCCTACTGCGTGACCCATCAAAAAAAAAGCGACTACCCAATAAAAAGTACTCTTGACATAATTTCCCATTGCCCGCTAAGTTAGGAATTTGTAATTTTAATAGCTTATTACTTATATTTGGAATTCCAAAACACCATAGAAACATGAAAAAGCTCCTCTTGTTGCTCATCATTGCTCTGCCCGGACTGTGTCTTTCCCAGGTGAATTCTGCACAGGGAGGTAAAGGGGGAGTAGTGGTTCCGGCTTCAGCGCAATCAGTATTGTCTTTCGAGATTGTTGACAATGGCAGTTCCGTTTCGTTTTTCCCAATGGATGCCAGTGGTAACGCTCCTGAAGTGGTTCCCTCCAATGTCGAAGTGACTGTTGTATCTCTGTCTACTACAGAACAACACACAGAGAAGGATGTCGCTTTCAAAAATGGTGCATTCACCGTGTATCCTGTGCGCCAATATCCGGCGTATATGTATAGCATCAGTTATACGCTGAATGGTCAGCAGTATGCTATGAAGCATCGCTTGCAAAACGCTCCCAAGCCACGCTAATCTTCAGGTGTTGGTTTTCAGAATTTAGTGTTCTGCCGTGATGTACTCCCGACGGTGAACGACTTTCGCTTTCAGGCTACGTTCGCCTAACTGCTATGTTGAAATACAAGCCGACAAAGTTCTCCGATCTAAAGTGGTTGGTGTTGCTTATCTTTTTGGGCGTATCCAACGCAATTTATTCACAGGGCACAAGTGGTGGTACGACCAAGGCCCAGCGCAAGGCGGAGAAAGCCAAGCAGGAGCAGGTGAAAAAGCAGCAAAAGGCGGAGGATGAGGGGCGCAAGCGCCACCTTAAACTACAATCAAAGGACGTCAAGAAGCGTTGGAAAAAGAACAAGAAGCGGTACAAACACGTTGATGCTTTTGACCGGCGTCCGAATTTTTGGCAAAGGATTTTCCCTCGCAAGCGCCCGGAAAACCGTTGATTGTTTACAGGATGTCTTTTGTCAGGCGTAGGCTCGCATGTCTACAGGTACAACGGTAGTCACCCCCGGTTCAGCCATCGTAATGCCGTACATGATGTCCGTGGCCGCCATGGTCTTCTTGTTGTGGGTGATGATGATGAACTGTGACTCGTGACTGAAGGTCTTGATGATGTTGTTGAATTTGTCGATGTTGTTGTCGTCCAGCGGTGCGTCCACCTCATCGAAGATGCAGAACGGCGCAGGTTTCAGCAGGTAAATACCAAAGAGCAGCGCCGTGGCAGTAAGGGTTTTTTCTCCTCCCGATAACTGATGAATACTCAGCGGTTTCTTGCCTTTGGGTTGTGCGATGATCTGAATGTCGCACTCCAGCGGATTGCTGTGGTCGGCAAGCACAAGGTCGCAGTTGTCATCTTCGGTGAACAGACTTCTGAATACACGAATGAAATTGGCGCGGACCTGAGTGAAAGCGTCCATAAAGACAGTTTTGGCGGTTTCGTCGATTTCACTGATGGTTTTCAGCAAAGCCTCTTTGGCATTCTGAAGATCGGTCTTTTCGTTGATGATGAAATCATAACGTTCTTTGATCTCTTTGTACTGTTCGAGGGCCATGGGATTGATGGGGCCGAATTCATTCACGCGTTTACGCAACTGCTCAGCTCGCGGACGCATTTCCGATTCATTGAACTCCGGATCGGGTTCCTGGTTGCTTAGTTCTTGAATGTCGATGTTGAATTCAATATTGAGGCGCTCCTTCAGTGAATGCATTTGGAGTTTCAATTCGTTCAATTCATCGTGTACGGTTTGCATAGCATGGTCTGCCTGCTCTTTATTCCTGCGCAAGTCCTGAAGTTTCTTTTCCTCCTCTTCAATAGCAGTGCGGGCGGTGAGGTATTCGAGTTCAGTCTCTTTGAAAGCCGTTTCGAAAGAGGCTTTTTCTTCCAGCATGCTTTTGAATGCTTCGCTGGTGTTCTGCAAGCCGCCGAGCAAGGTGTCGGTCTGTGCCTTCACCGTTTCGAGATCGATCGCGTACTGTTCTCTGTTCTTGATAAGCGTTTCGGACTGATTGGATTTATAGCCGATGTCTCGTGTGATATTCTGTATTCTGTTCTGCTGTTGCAGCAGCGTGATATTTTGCTGATTGAAAGCCTGTGATTTTTCGTTGGCCGTTTTTTGTAACTGTACTGTTTCTTCCTGCTGTATGTTCAGCTGTGAAACGAGCTTTTCCAGGCGCTCTTTCAGAATGGCAGGGCTGAATTCCGGATTGCTTTCTTCCTCCTGCAGTAACTTTCTCAATGTTTCCGCTTCTTCCTCTAGTCGTGCACTGTTACGAGCGATTTGTGCCAGGCTGTTCCGGATGAAGTCCTGGTTGTTTTTGAGGGATTGTACCTGCGCATGGAAACGTGCAAACTCCGTTTCCTGCTGGCGTATGGATTGCTGGTTTTCCTGCAGGGATGTTTTGATTTCCGTCAACTCCGCTTCACACCTTTTGATCTGTTCCCTGTAGTCTTCAATAACAGTCTCCATAGCCTTG
>CAZPCA010000067.1:0-13484 GCA_964584995.1 uncultured Bifidobacterium sp. | reverse complement strand
ATTTCTTTTTGGGAAGGTCTGAGCTATTCCCTAAGGACTGTTGATATTTTACATTTCATATACCCGGTATGCCTGAGGTGTTGTGTATTTTTGATTGAGCAGAGTAGTGACAGCAACAGGGTGAAATCGATGTTCGGCAAAGTAATTTTTGCTCCTGTTGTCCGTTCATGAATGGTTAAAACTTCGACTATGTTCCCCATGCGGCTGATCAGTACCTGGATTGCATGTTCCCTTTCCTTCTCGGCGCTTGCACAGGCTCCTAAATACAGCAATGAGTTTCTGGCGATTGGCGTCGGTGCCCGCGGCATGGGACTCAGCGGCGCCATCAGCTCCGTGGTAGACGATGCCACAGCAGGGTACTGGAATCCTGCCGGGCTGACCCGCGTGAAGGGCAACCTGCAGCTGGCGCTCATGCACAGTGAGTATTTCGCCGGTATAGCCAAATACGATTTCGGCTCCTTTGCGGCACCGGTTGATGCCACCAGGACCATTGGTTTTTCGGTGATCAGGTTCGCAGTGGACGATATCATTGATTCAACAGACCTGATTGATAAGGACGGCAATGTCGATTACGATCGGTTGAAAACCTTCTCGTCGGCCGACTATGCCTTCCTCTTCTCTTACGCGCAGAAAATGAAAGTCGAAGGACTGAGTCTTGGCGGGAACGTAAAGGTCATTCATCGAAAAGTCGGAGATTTCGCCAAAGCCTGGGGTTTCGGTTTGGATGTAGGCGCTCAGTATTCGCGCAACAAATGGAATTTGTCTGCAGTAGGGAAGGATATCACGTCTACTTTCAATGCCTGGACCTACAATACCAGTAGTCTGGAAGAGGTATTTAACCAGACGGGGAACGAGATTCCACAAAACGGCCTGGAGATAACACTGCCCCGACTGGTCTTGGGTGCTTCTTACCGGACTCCGCTGTACAAGAAACTGACAGCCCAGCCCATGCTGGATCTCGATATTACTTTCGACGGCAAGCGCAATGTGCCGATCAAGACAGACGTGTTGAGCATAGATCCTAAAGTAGGACTCGAGTTCGGCTTCGACGATTTCATCTTCCTGCGTACCGGAATCGGCAACATACAAACCATTAAGAATATCGATGCCAGTACGTCTACGACTGTACAGCCCAACATCGGCCTGGGGCTACGGCTGAAAAATGTCATGATTGACTACGCCCTTACCAATTTCGGGAAATCCTCCGGCTCCTTGTATTCAAATGTATTTTCCCTGCGGCTGAATATCGTTCGACGTTCCACCCCGGACAAAGACAGCAAACCCACAAAGGTCAAATGAAGAATTTCCCGTCTCTACTGATCGCTTGTTTACTTTGGGGTACCAACCTTCTCGCACAGCCCTACAGCAACGAGTGGATCGCATTTACGGGCGGGCAGCCGTATTCGACGCAGCAGTACTTCCGCATCGATATCTGGAAGGAAGGAGTTTACCGCATCACCTACAACGATCTTCAAAATAATGGCGTTCCGGTGAGTAGTTGGTTTTCCCCCGCTCGTTATCAGATTTTTTCCAGGGGCAAGGAGCAGTTCATTCGGGTGGAGGATGTGAACGCTGACAATGTATTCACTCCCGGCGATTACATTGAGTTTTACGCCAGGCCCAATCGCGGTGAGGCGGATGTATCTTTGTACGAGGACTCTTCCTGGCAGGCCAATCCCTACTATAGCCTTTACAACGATACGGCAGCGTACTTCCTTACCTATAGTCCCTTTTCTGCATCCAACAGGCGTATGCCGCTGCTGAACGAAACTAACTTTGGCGCCTATACCCCAGAAGCCTATTTTATAGCAGAAGACCTGAAAGTTTTCAATGCTGAATACAACATCGGCTGGCGCGACTACAACGATATCGCCGATAACTCATTTACGGAGGGAGAGGGCTTTCTTTCATCCAGGGTAAGCAAACTGGCAGCATTGGATGTCAATTTCACAGTTGCCAAACACCTTTCATCCATAGCCCCGGTTTCGCTGGAAGCACAGGTGATGGGTGCGAACGCGAACTTGCATCCTTATCAGTTATCCGCCGGAGGAACGCTATTGCTCGATACGGTCACTTTTGCGTATGATCTTGTACGGCATGTTTTCAGTCCTGTCAATTTGCCTGCAAACGGCAACTATCAATTCCGTTTCGCCCCACAGCCGGATCCCGGTTTTGCGGGTAATCTCAACTACATGCAGCTTGCCTATGTCAAACTGCGTTATCCCAGGAGTTTTGACTTTACCGGAGAAAGCCTTCCAAAGCAATTGTCTTTTCAGTCTGCAGCAGCAAAAGTGTTGCTTCAACTCGCCGGTCTTGCTGTGACCTCTCCGCGCATGTATGTCATAAGTGGGGATACGGTGAAGCTGCTGCTTCCTGTGCCGGGCGCCGGAGGATACAGGGGTATTGTCGAATCCAATGGAGTGGAACAGCGTGTGTATCTGCTGGACGATACACAGGTTTTCGGGCTCAACGGCAATGCACAGATCAAAGCGGTGAATGCAGATCCCGATCCCAATAAATTCGCCCGCTTCACCAATTTTGCGGTCGCAGGGAACCAGGCTAATTTCCTGATAGTCTCGCATAAGTCCATCTGGAACGGTGCGAAGGATTATGCAGCTTATCGCACGCTGAAGGGCTTCAATGTTTTGCTCGCTGATGTGGATGAATTATACGATCAGTTTGCCTGGGGTGTCCGAAAGCATGTGTTGGGCATACGCCGCTTCGCCGATTTCCTGATCGATAACAACACGACGCCTCCGTCACACCTGCTGCTGTTAGGCAAATCCGTTCTCGGCCATGATGCACGGACCGGTGCTAACTACAACCTGAATATAGTTCCCACCTTTGGAGAGCCGGCCTCCGATCAGATGTATACCGCACGTCTGAATTCCGGATTTTTCAGACCGGAGATTTCTACGGGTCGCGTATCGGCACAGAACGAAGCGGATGTCACCGCTTACCTCGACAAGCTCATCGCCTTCGAACAGCAGCAAACACTACCACCCGCCGTATGGATGAAGAATGTCTTGCATTTCGGTGGAGGTACGGATATTGCGGAGCAAAACCTGCTCGCATCCAAATTGTCCGTGTACAAGGGTGTGGTGGAGGATACGCTCTTCGGTGGGAAAGTCACCACCATCCTGAAAAGTTCGACCGATCCCATACAGATCAATCTGAGCGAGTTCATTCAGCAGAAAATCGACTCGGGCTGCAGCATGATGACTTTTTATGGCCATGCAGCAGGTACATCCTTCGATATCTCCACTGATGATCCTGAGAATTACAACAACAAAGACCGTTATCCGGTAGTGCTTGCCCAATCTTGTTTCATCGGAGATATACATACGCCGGGCAGATTGCTCAATGAGCGGTTCGTACTGGCACCTGAGAAGGGCTCTGTCGCTTTCATCGCCGTTCCCGACAAGGGTTTGATTGATCCCCTGGATGTGTACTCCGCCCGATTCCATGAAATAAATTTCAAGGAAGACTATGGAAGCCCTCTTGGTTCGGTGATGCGCAGCACAATCACAGACATCCTTGATTCATCGTTTGACATCAAGAGCGTTTGCATGAACATGACCTTGCACGGTGATCCTGCTATCGTAATGAACATGTACGAATTCGCGGATTATGTTGTGGAGAATCCAGGCATCACCTTCGAACCCGCACTGGTCACCACGGAGCTTGATTCCTTCAAAGTGAAAATAGCAGTGGCCAATTTGGGTAAGAATGTCAGTGACTCCATCCATATCCTCCTGAGCCGTACACTGCCCAATGGCACCAAGCGCGACACGATCTTTCCCATCCCTTACATCACAGGGCAGGACACGGTTAGCGTGACCTTGGCAGTGGATTTCAAAGACGGTGCAGGTCTAAATCTCTTCGAAGTGACCGCAGATGTGTACAATGAGGTAGACGAAGTGGATGACGCTGGTAACAATGTAGCCAATGCACAGCTGCTGATCAATTCCACCGATATCAATCCTGTTTACCCGCAGGAGTTCGCCATTGTGCCGTCTTCCTCAGTGGAGCTGAAAGCGACTACTGCGAACTTGTTTTCTGCGCCGCGTTCCTACCGGTTCGAAGTGGACACATCAGCCTTTTTTGACAGTCCGTTCAAGCTTTCCGGTTTAGTCGCGAATGCTTTTGGTATCGTTTCATGGCAGATTCCCGCGGTGCTCGACTCCAATATCGTGTATTACTGGAGGGTGGCCAATGATTCGATTAACAACCCTGATACCGCTGTTTCTTTGCGCTTCCAGTGGAAGAACAGTTCCTTCCTGTTCAAGCCGGGTATCACCGGATGGTCTCAGGCGCACTATTACCAGCTGAAAGGAAGTGAACTCTCCAACCTGCTATGGGTCGATTCTTCCCGAATCACGCGTTTCATCTCCTCCAATTACTCGCTGGTGATGACGCATGAACTGAACCGTCCCAGTTACGAAATCAATGGAGTCAATATGGACTACGGCGGATGTACAGGAGTTTACCAGCTTGCCGTTGCGGTCCTGGATTCTATCGATTTCGAATCTCCCTGGGAAGCAGACTCCTGTTCCCGCTTTTACGGCAATTACAATTATTACGTGTGTTATACGAACGATGGTTGTGCTTTCCGCACAAGACCCGACAAGTATTTTTTATTCAATGTGGGCACGCAGGCCGGCTACGACAGCCTGATGAATATGCTGACCAATGTGGTGCCCGATGGCAATTATATTCTGAGCTGGTCCACCTTCAGTGCGGTCTTCGATACACTCAATCAACTCAAGTCTGTTTTCAATGCGCTGGGTGTACCTCAATTCTCATCGCTGCAAACCGGCGACAAGTATTTACTCTTCTTAAAAAAAGGGGAACCCGCATCTGCGATATTCAGGAAGGGGCTCTTCCCGGATAGCTTGCTCCGGATTGATTACCTGCTTACGCGCGACTGGGACAAAGGGCTGATGCGATCTACTCGCGTGGGTCCCGCCACATCCTGGGGAGAACTACATTGGGACTATGCTTCTATCGAAAGCGGGGCTTCAGAAGACAGCATAGCCCTGCGGGTGTACGGAGAAACCCTTTCGGGCCAGCAGGTGCTGCTCATGGATTCCATCGTAGATCCTGCACAGGCGACCAGCCTCGCTGCCGTGGATGCTTCTGTATATCCATGGATTTATTTGCAGGCCTATCAGCAGGATGCAGGGTTGCGCAGTCCTCCGCAACTGAAGAAATGGCAAGTGTATTTCAATCCTGTTCCGGAAGGTTCCCTGCAAACGGCTTTTTACACCTTTTACAAGGATACAGTACAGGAAGGGGAGATGTTGAATTTCAGCATGGCGTTCGAGAACATCAGTGCAGTGAAAATGGATACACTGCTGGTGGATTACTTCGTGTTCGATAAAAACAATCAGCGCAGGCCGCTCGGCACTTTCAGGTTGCACCGCGATCTTCCTGCAGGGGATACAGTGATGTGTTCCCTGCAATTCTCCAGTCTGGGCTTGCTGGGCAATAACACGTTCTGGATTGATGTGAATCCCGACAACGATCAGCCGGAGCAAAACCACTTCAACAACGTTGCCAGTCTTCGCTTTACTGTCAATCCCGACATCACGAATCCGCTCCTCGATGTCACCTTCGATGGCGTTCACATCCTGAATGGCGATATCGTTTCGGCACGACCGGAAATTCTCATCCGCCTGAAAGACGAGAATAAGTATATAGCATTGAACGATACCGCCAATTTCCGTGTGTCGCTGAAAACCCCTTCCGGTACACAGCGCTTGCTTTATTTTGAGCCGGCATCCGGTCAGAGTGGTAGCGGTGAATTGCTAAGCTGGACGCCCGCGGCGCTTCCATCAAACAGTTTCAGTATTCTGTATCGGCCTGCTCTGCCCGACGATGGACAGTATGAACTGATAGTACAGGCTAAGGATGAAACAGGCAACCTGAGCGGCAGCACCGACTACCGTATCCAGTTTGAAGTGGTGAACAGAAGCACCATCACTGAGGTGTTGAATTATCCGAATCCTTTCAGCAGCGCAACACGGTTCGTCTTCACACTCACAGGTTCTGTGGTGCCTACTGAATTCAAGATACAAATCATGACCGTGAGCGGCAAAGTGGTGCGCGAAATCATGCGTGAGGAACTGGGCCCTATCCGCATCGGTAAGAATATTACGGACTATGCATGGGATGGAAAAGACGAGTTCGGGGATCAGCTCGCCAACGGCGTGTATCTGTACAGGGTCATCTCCGGTATCAATGGAGATGAGATAGAGAAGCGGGAGACGGCCGCTGACCAGTATTTCAGGAAGGGTTGGGGAAAGATGTACCTGATGCGCTGACCGGCTTCCACGCACTGCTTTTCACTGCAACAAGGCTACTGCGCGCAGCAGGTCTTCCGGAGTGTCCACGGCGATTGTTTCCATGTCTGTCAGTTGAGTACGGATGCTGAATCCGTTTTCCAGCCAGCGCAGTTGTTCCAGTGATTCGGCTTTCTCCAGTTTTCCCACCGGCAGTGCCGTTAGTTTGGGCAATACCTCTGCGGAATAGCCATAAATGCCGATATGCTTGAAATAGTCGAAGTGGTCGGGCCAGGCGTCCATCGGGATGTCTTTTAGAAAAGGGATGGCTTGTCGGGAGAAATAGAGTGCGTTACCATTGGAAGCGACCACCACCTTCGGGGAGTTGGGCTGAAGAAGTTCGTTCGCAGATACGATTTTTTTTACCAGCGTCGCAATCTGCACTCCCGGTTGTTGCAAGGTTTGTGATACCAGATCAATCTGTTGCGGATGTATGAAGGGTTCGTCTCCCTGGATGTTTATCGCCGCATCGAAAGATCCTCCTGCTTTCAGAAGTGCTTCAGCAGCCCTGTCTGTGCCGCTTTGATGATCCGCGCTTGTCAGGATGACATGGCCGCCGAACGAAACAACACAGTCCGCAATACGCTGGTCATCCGTGGCCACCACCACTTTCTCGAGCGAGGTGCACATCGAGGCCTGTTCGTATACCCGCTGGATCATGGTTTTGCCGGCAATCATGGCGAGCGGCTTACCCGGGAAGCGAGTGCTCGCAAAACGTGCAGGAATTATCCCTAAAATGCGCAGATGTTTCATTTCAGTTTTTCGCCACGGATTAGGTGGATGAACCCTTTCAAAACTTTAGGTTCTGGGTTTTCCGCTGGATTCAGTTGTATTTCGTTCACTTTACAAACATAGAAATAGACACCCTCCGGACACTCTTCACCGGTGTTGAATTGCCTTCCATTCCAGTCGATGTCCGGATCACTTGTTGTGAATACAGTCCCTCCCCAGCGGTTGAAGATGGTCATATCGATATCCTGTATGTCGCGGTAAGGAAGGATGGGATGGTAAAGGTCGTTGACACTGTTACCGTCAGGCGTGAACACATTCGGCAATTCGTAGAGTGGACAGCTCGGGGTACATACAATGTTGCTCGCAGCACTGATGTTTCCGTTGGAGTCCGTCGCCGTGATGTAATAGCATCCTGCAATGCTTTGTTCTCCCGTATAAATGAAATTCGAATTGCCGGCTGCGACCGTGGCTATCGTGGTGAAAACAGTGTTGCCGGGCGGTGCGTAATAAATAGCATAGCTGAGCACATCGTCTTTGCAGGTATCGGCAAGCGACCAGCTCAGGGTGTCTGTCAAGGCAGGACAGTTGGGGCCGTTGACCAAAATGGGAGCACAGGGCGCTTCATTGTCTACCGGGGTGCCACAACTAACTTGCGATTTGTTGATGATAGGATTTACCAGTCCGGTGTCGGGATAGGCGCCGGTGCTGCGAACATAGTAACAATACACCTGTCCGTTGACCAGCGAGTCATCGGTGTAGTTCAGCTGATTCGTAAACCCTATGGAATCAAATACACCGGGTGCGCTCTCTCTGAATACGGTAAACACCGAATTCTGCCAGGGGACATTCACAGCGAAACTCAAATTGTTCTTTTCATCTCCGGGTGAAATGCTAAGGAAGATGCTGCTCGCAGTCTGGGAGAAGCCCAGATTCGTGGTGTCGTTGGGGGTGTCGTTCCAAAGCTGGACCCTGTATTCGAATTGATTCGCGCTTGTATTCAAGAGTACATCGTTCCAGGTTGTATCGTTCAGGCTATTGAGTGTTGCAGCGTTGTTCCAGTTTCCCCCTACCGCTCTCCGCTCTAAAACATAACGGTAAGGGCCCGGAAACTGGAAGGTGTCCAGTGCGGTGGGTTTACTCCAGGCTACATAGCTGCTTCCGTTGACGGGGTCGGTACCTGTTATATCCACATTGGTGATTACGGGTAGCTCGCGTTCGAGACGGCTGCAGAATTCAATGGAAGCATAGCTTTCGGCTCCGTCCGGATAGAAAGCTGTCACCATATAACAGTATTCAACTGCAATCGCCAGTCCCGCTCCATTGTTGTCATCGGTGAAGCTGGTACTTCCCAAACCGTTCACGGAGGCAATGCGCACATAGCCCGTATACCCGGGTACGCCTGTTTCGCAATAACCCGGAATAAAGCCGTAGCTTCCTATGCGGCGATAGATATGATAACCGACCGCTTCGCTGCATGCACTTTGGTCCCAATTGAGCAGTATGCTGTTGCCTTGGGGTGCTGCCGCAGGATTTTTGGGTGAAGGACCCACGACTGTAATGAAAACCGATTCTAGGTCTGCCAATGGAATCTGTGCATTGTTGTCTTCCGCTTTGAAGACGACAGTATAAGGTGTTTTGCGGACATGTGCACATGCGGTACTCCAGTTGAAATCTCCGGTTGTTCCTCCTTGAGCGGGATTCGAGGTGAACGATGCAGGACTTATCGTTACTTCCAAGGGGCCACCAGTAGCAGTCATGGTGACGGTTTCCAGAGGGGTCGGGTCAATGGCGCTTACAGTGAAATTGAGCAGCGTGCCTGCTTCAACACAGGTGTCGGCTATTGCGGAAATAATGGGAGGGTCATTAATGGGCGGGTAAATGGTGATCTGCATGTCACGGGTCACGTAACCGATATTGAGCAAGCCGATACCGGGGATATTTCTCCATTCACGGATAATCATCGCCACATTGAATTCGCCTTGTTGTAAGGGCGTATCCCAGATCAGGTCTCCGGTGTAAGCATCCAGGGTGAAGGAGTTGCTTGCGGGTGGGTAGAAAAAAGTGGGAATCGGATTTCCGCCGAATCCTTTGCATTGCACAAGTTCATAGGAAAGGGAATCGCCATCCGGGTCGTAGGCGTTGGGGTTGTGAATGAAGAGGCGGTTCACCGCGCCATCGTCAATCGGTGGCTGGAGAAGTTGCGGTGAGGAGTTGGTCTGGAATACAGGGGAGATGATGAGTTGTGTTTGTACATAAAACGGGATATTCACCGAGCCTGGGATATTGACCACGTTTGCATTCCTGTTTTCATCAAGGAAGTACATGACATAGGAGCCATTGCCAGGATAGATATGCTCACCGAAATAAATATTGCGTTGTATATCAGGCCCTACATTGAAATTGATGTTGGCACGCGGCAAGGTGTCTCGCGTGCCGTCGCCCCACCAGAACTCCAGCTCCGGCCGGTCTGCCGGGCTCGATGATTTGGTATAGGTGACAATTTTCACCCTGTATTTGTACGTACCAATACGTTCGTAGGTGATTTCCCCTGCGCGGTTATGGGTGGCTTCTGCCCGGTTGCCGAAAATGCAGAGTAGGATGGGCAGAATCAAAAAGCAAAACCGTTTGAGCGGGTGTTGAATCATGGCAGGTGGATGGTTTATCGGCCGGCAGGTTTAATAGGTGATGACTTGCTGTTCTATGGATTCTGGCAATGCACGTGGTTCGTATTGCTGGTTGCGCAATACGGGTTCGAAGCCTGCTTCACGGATGGCGTCCTGGATTCCCTGACTGGTAAAGCGATGCGGTGCTCCTGCAGCAGATACAACGTTTTCCTCGATCATAATGGAGCCGAAATCGTTTGCTCCGGCATGCAGACATACTTGAGCGATTGATTTGCCTACGGTCAGCCAGGAGGCCTGTATATTCCGGATATTTGGGAGCATGATACGGCTCAGTGCAATCATGCGTATGTATTCGTCTCCGCTAACGTGGTTGCGTATGCCCTTTACCCTGTTGAGCAGGGTCCCTTCATCCTGAAAAGGCCAGGGGATGAAAGCGATGAATCCTTTTGCTTCGTTAGGTTTTTCCGATTGTACTTCCCTCAGCCAAACAAGATGTTCGAACCGCTCATCCAGTGTTTCCACATGTCCGAACATCATGGTCGCTGAGGTGGTGATGTCCAGTTGGTGCGCGGCACGCATTACATCGAGCCATTCCCGGCCACTGCACTTTCCTTTCGAAATCATCCGACGTACACGGTCATTCAGTATTTCTGCCCCGGCGCCTGGGAGAGAATCCAGGCCGGCATCTTTGAGCGCGCTGAGCACCTGCGTGTGAGTCAGACCTTCGAGTTTGGCGATGTGCGCGATTTCGGGAGGGCCCAGTGAGTGCAGTTTTAGCGTAGGGTACAGCGATTTCAATTCAGTGAAAAGTTCCGTGTAAAATGAAAGGCCTAAGTCCGGGTGGTGTCCGCCTTGCAGTAACAATTGTTCCCCACCATAGCGAAACGTTTCTTCAATCTTTTCCTTGTATTGTTCGATAGTGGTAATATACGCCTCGCCATGACCCGGTATCCGGTAAAAGTTGCAAAACTTGCAGTTCGCGATGCATACATTGGTGGTATTGACATTGCGGTCAATGATCCAGGTGACATTGTTCCCCGGCACAGCTTCCTGCCGCAGGGTGTTGGCTACATGCATCAACTCCGGGGTGGGTGCATGTTCAAAAAGGTATTTTCCTTCTGCGGCGGTAAGAAAGTCTCTGTCAAGAGCGCGGGCAAGTAATTGGTCGCTGTTCATGTGGGGATGGTCTTTGTCTGCATTAACCCTCGAAGTGCTGAAAAGTTATCAGCATTCTGGACGAAGAATTGAGGAAGAAGCCGCGTTTGATTAATTTCATCCGCTCAAATTTACGCAACTCTATGCAGACCACCCTAAAGCGCGCGTCATCAGCCCGTAAAGATGCCCATCAAATCGTCTTATTTCGGGGGCATGATTTCCCGACTCATCTGTTTGCCAAAAACGAATTGGCCTATATCCGGTCCGAGTTGCGTGCAGAGCGAAAGTATATTTCAGTAAATCAATATAAACGAATGGTTTATCTGCAACAGGTGGAGAGCGCCGATAAACCCATGCACCAGCAACTGGAGATGTACCGCAAACTGGGGTCCGCTTTTTTCAGCAGGGCGCAGGCGGCCAAGTACGATTCAGTGACACTCTCTGCCGATGTGGATGCGTCACTTGTACTGGCGTTTGCAGAAGGATTTGTGCTTTCCGGTTATCAGTTTCTGAAATACCGTAGTGCAGGAAAGAAAGAAGAATATTCAGTGAAAACCCTCCTGTTGGATGTAAGAGGTTTGACGGCTCGCGAAATCGAGCAGCAGAATATCCTGCACGCAGCCGTGTTCAAAGCGCGGGACCTGGTGAACGAACCCCAATCTTTTTTGAATGCTACAGAGTTTTCGCGCCAATTTTCACTCATGGCTAAAGAGGCAGGATTCAAGGTGAAGGTGCTCAACAAAGCAGCGATCAAGAACCTGAAAATGGGAGGTCTTCTCGCCGTCAACCAGGGAAGTCCGCAGCCACCTACCTTTTCCATCATGGAGTGGAAGCCCTCCAATGCTGTGAACAAGAAGCCTATTGTGTTGGTGGGCAAGGGAGTGGTGTACGACACGGGCGGAATGAGCCTGAAGCCTACACCCAATTCCATGGATTATATGAAGTGCGATATGGGCGGCGGAGCTGCTGTGGCGGGCGCCATTTATGCCATTGCCGCCGCAAAGCTTCCTGTCCATGTTGTTGCACTCGTGCCGGCTACCGATAACAGACCCGATGGAGATGCGTATGTTCCGGGAGATGTCATCACCATGATGAGTGGAAAAACTGTGGAGGTGCTCAATACCGATGCAGAAGGCCGTTTGATTCTGGCAGATGCCCTGCACTACGCCAAACGCTATCAGCCGGAGCTGGTGCTCGAATTTTCTACGCTTACCGGTGCCGCCGCCGCCGCCATCGGTCCGCAAGGCATCGTATGCATGGGTACAGTCGACGAGCAAACCCGAAGTGCATTGCATCAGGCAGGAAACATGGTGTACGAGCGCCTGGCGGAATTCCCTTTCTGGGAAGAATACGATGAGCTGATCAAGTCCGATGTGGCCGATATCAAGAACGTAGGAGGTCCAGCCGCAGGGGCCATCACCGCCGGTCGTTTCCTCAATCATTTTGTGGATTATCCTTACATGCATTTCGATATCGCAGGGCCGGCATTCAGTAAATCGGCCGACAGTTACCGTGGCCGCAATGGCACAGGTGTCGGTGTGCGGCTCCTCTTTGAATATGTCAAGCAGCGAATTGCCCGATAATAGCGGGCTTAATCTCAACGAACCGACTATTTTTGTCCACTAAGCCATGAGCAACGAAAACGAAGGAAGAATCAAAGTCGGTATTACGATAGGAGATGTCAACGGAATAGGTCCCGAGGTGGTGATGAAGGCGCTGGCCGACAACCGCATTACCCAGGTCTGCACCCCCGTCATCTACGGAAACAGTAAAGTCATCTCCCAGCACAGGAAACAAATCCAGTTGCAGGAGTTTAATTACAATACCATTCGCAGCAACACAGAAATCATCCCCCGGAAGGTGAATCTGCTCAACTGCTGGGAGGAAGAACTCAAGCTCGAAATCGGTACGCCCTCGGTGGAGACCGGCCCGTATGCGCTCAAGGCCCTGCAGGCTGCCACCAGTGATCTGGCTTCCGGGTTCATCGATGTGCTGGTCACAGCTCCCATCGATAAACATACTATCGCGCCGGGCGGTAATTTCACGGGACATACTGAATTTTTAGCCCATGCCTTCAATGCGAAGGATTATCTTATGTTCATGGTTTCGGGCGATTTGCGTGTGGCGTTGCTGACCGGCCATGTGCCCCTGTCCAAGATTCCCTCCATGGTCACACGCGAGCGAATCCAACAGAAACTTGAAAGCATGGTCAAGTGCCTGAAGCGTGATTTTGGCATCCGAAGGCCGCGAATCGCTGTACTTGGTCTGAATCCACATGCCGGCGACCAGGGGGTGATCGGTAACGAAGACAAAGAAATAATCGCTCCCGCCATCAAGGCCGCCTATGACAAAGGCATCTTCGCATTCGGTCCATATCCTTCAGACGGTTTTTTTGGTGCCGGACAGCATACGAAATTCGATGCCGTATTGGCCATGTACCACGATCAGGGCCTGATACCGTTCAAAACGCTTGCATTCGAAAGTGGTGTCAACTTCACCGCCGGACTGCCCGTTGTGCGTACTTCTCCCGATCATGGAACCGCATATGACATCGCCGGGAAGGGGATCGCCTCGGAAGCATCCATCCGGGAAGCCATCTACCTGGCGATTGATATTTACTCCCGAAGGG
>CAZPCA010000066.1:10122-13720 GCA_964584995.1 uncultured Bifidobacterium sp. | reverse complement strand
ACCGGGGACTTCGTGTATCTCAGCGGTAAAAAACCACGTGCAACAGCCGCCCTTCGGCGGAACAAGTGAAGTGCCGGTGGCTGAGTGGAGTCGAAGTACCGGTGGCTGAGCGGAGTCGAAGTGCCGGTGGCTGAGCGGATGCTAGTTCCGCCGAAGGCGAATCGAAGCCCCGTGGATCTCTGTGCCCTTTGTATCTCAGTGGTAAAAAACCACGTGCAACAGCCGCCCTTCGATAAGCCGGATGGTTATGAAAAGTAAAATTGTGCTTGGATAACAATCACATGTGGATCACCTCGCCGTAGGCATCGGCCACGGCTTCCATCACCGCCTCGCTCATGGTGGGGTGGGGGTGTATCGACTTGATGATTTCGTGCCCGGTGGTTTCCAGATTTCTGGCAACTACTACTTCGGCGATCATCTCCGTCACATTCATCCCGATGAAATGTGCCCCGAGCCATTCGCCGTACTTGGCGTCGAAAATCACCTTCACGAAACCATCGCTGGCTCCGGCCGCTTTAGCTTTACCGCTGGCCGAGAAAGGGAACTTACCAACCTTGATCTCGAAACCGGCTTCCTTTGCGGCCTTCTCCGTCATGCCGACGGATGCAATCTCGGGAGAGCAATACGTACAGCCCGGAATGTTTCCGTAATTGATGGGATGCACATGCATGCCGGCGATTTTTTCCACGCAGCAAATGCCTTCGGCGGAGGCGACATGTGCCAGTGCAGGCCCTTTCACGATATCTCCGATGGCGTAAATGCCCGGTATATTGGTCTGATAGTAATCGTTGACGAGAACACGGCCTTTGTCAGTGATCACGCCGCATTCTTCCAGTCCGATGTTTTCGATGTTGGGCGAAATACCCACGGCGCTCAAAACCACATCGCACTCGATGATTTCCTCGCCTTTCTTGGTTTTGACCTTCACTTTGCATCCTGCACCGCTGATGTCCACGCTCTCTACGGTGGATTCCGTCATCACTTCCATGCCAGACTTCTTGAAAGAGCGCGCCAGCTGTTTGCTGATGTCTTCGTCTTCGATGGGTACGATAGTAGGCATGAATTCAACAATGGTGACTTTAGTGCCCATGCTGTTGTAGAAATAGGCGAACTCGCATCCGATGGCACCTGAGCCTACAATGACCATGGAGGCAGGCATGCTGCTAAGTGTCATGGCTTCCCGGTATCCGATGATCTTCTTTCCGTCTTGCGGGAGATTGGGCAACTCACGGCTGCGTGCACCCGTCGCCAGCAGGATGTGCTTGGCCTCATAGGTACTTAAGCTGCCGTCGGCGGCCGTCACTTCGACCTTTTTGCCGGGCTTTACTTTGCCGGTGCCGTTGATGACGTCGATCTTGTTCTTCTTGAAAAGAAATTGAATCCCCTTGCTCATGCCGTCGGCAACGTCGCGACTCCTTTTGATGACGCGACCGAAATCTGCCTTGGAATCACTCACGGAAATACCGTAGTCGTCGGCGTGTTTAAGGTATTCGAAAACCTGTGCGCTTTTCAACAAAGCCTTGGTGGGAATACATCCCCAGTTGAGGCATACGCCACCAAGAGACTCCTTTTCAACAACAGCAGTTTTCAATCCTAACTGACTGGCTCTGATGGCTGCCACATAGCCGCCGGGCCCGCTTCCGATAACGATCAAATCGTAGTGCATATCAACGCATTTTTAATTAGTCTGCAAATGTAAATGATTTTGCGTTTATCGAATTTAACATACAGGTTGTCAAACGCATAGCTTTGTTGGAAATTCGACCATCGGTGTAACCGGGATTACTTCGTCATGGGGTAACTTTGCTCCCATGATTTACCGCATCTCTTCTCCGGTTCCCTCATCCAGGTACATTGCCGTACATGCAGAAAGTATGGTGGAGTCTTCCGGTACTGTGCACTTCCAGTTATCTTCATGGAGACCGGGTCGGTACGAATTGGGGAATTTTGCGAAGAACCTGCGTGGAATGAGCGCGTCGGACGAGCAGGGTAATCCGGTTCCTATCTACAAGACCGGTGCATCATCGTGGCGAGTAGACAATGCTCCTGCGGGAAAACTCTCGCTGAAGTATGAGTATTATGCGGCGCAGCCGGATGCCGGAGCTTGCTGGACCGACGATTCGCTGTTGTACGTGAATCCGGTGCATTGCCTGGTGTTTGACCCCCTGCAGCGTCACGCGCCGCACTGCATAGAACTGGACATCCCGTCCGACTGGCAAGTGGCCTGTGGCATCCCTGCGGAGAAACACCGGATTGAGGCGCAGGATCTTGATACTTTGCTCGACAGTCCGTTTTTTGCAGCTAAGGCCCTGCATCACCGTACGTATTCGGTGAACGATTACGTTTTTCATATTTGGATGTACGGACAGGTACAGCCGGACTGGGACCGCATCCTTTCTGATTTTCAGTCATTCACCCGGGTACAGCTTGAAATGATGCAGTACTTCCCGGTGCCGGAATACCACTTCATGTTGTTGATGCTTCCGTACCGTTTTTATCACGGTGTCGAACATACGCATTCCACGGTGCTGGCCCTGGGCCCCGGCTATCAGCTGATGCATCCAGCGCTTTATACCGATTTGATGGGCGTCGCCTCTCACGAGCTATTCCATGTCTGGAATGTAAAGACGCTTCGACCGGCGGATTTCCTCGTGTACGAGTACGGCAGGGAGAACTACAGTCGCCTGGGATGGGTGTACGAGGGCTTCACGACCTATTACGGGGATCTGTTTCTGGCACGCAGCGGTTTTTTTCAGGCATCCGGTTTTTTTGCGGAAATCAACGAGCGGCTTCAGCGGCATGCGGACAATCACGGAAAGTATTTCGCCTCTGTGGCAGAGAGCAGTTTTGACACATGGCTTGACGGTTACGTGCCGGGTACACCCTGGCGCAAAACATCCATTTACGATGAGGGCTGCCTGATCGCCCTGATGCTTGATCTCTATATCCGCAGGGCTTCCCGAAGCAGGCATTCGCTCGATGATCTGTTTACCCGATTGTATGCCGATTTCGCACTTCGTCATGTCGGTTACCATGAGCAGGATATCCGGCAGCTGGCCATCTCTTTTTCCGACGAAGGTGTGCAGGAGATTCTGGATACATGCGTGAACCGGAGGAGCGATTATCTGCCTGTATTGGAAGACTTGCTTTCCACCGTTGGTTGTTGTTTGCAAGTGCAGCCCTCCGCTCTGTTACATGAGTCCATGTTCGGTTTTCGTACGGTAAGCGAAGGTGGATCGTTGAAAGTACAATCCGTGTTGCCGGGTTCCCCTGCGGAGCGCGCCGGACTGGCCAAGGACGACGAAGTCGTGGCCTGCAACGGATGGAAAGTAGAAGGAAACCTCAGCGACATGGTTCGCCAGAACAAAGAAGGAGAGTGCTCCCTGATCATTTTCGCTCAGCGGAAACTCAGCACAATTGGCATGAAGCGGGATGCAAGGACTTATTTCGATTCTGTGCGTATCCGGCAGCTGGAGGGACCGGATGCAGAAGCGCGCAAGGCATTTACTGCCTGGACCGGTTTGGAGTGGTGATTACAGCAACGCGATCACAGAGATTTCCACGTTCACATCGCGCGGCAGGCGGGCCACCTGTACGG
>CAZPCA010000066.1:6569-10112 GCA_964584995.1 uncultured Bifidobacterium sp. | reverse complement strand
GATCAGCACCAGCGCCACGAGGAAGTGCGCCAGCACGGCGAAGAACAGGACCAGCGAGCCCAGCCCGAGCAGCCAGGTGACGGGTTCCATGTCAGGCCAACGCCACGACTTCGATCTCGACCATGACGTCGCGCGGCAGGCGGGCCACCTGTACGGTTTCTCTGGCAGGGAAGGCGTCCTTGAAATAAGAGCCATATACCTCGTTGACTCGCGCGAAATCGTTCATGTCTTTGAGAAAAATGCCTGTTTTGACAATGTGCGTATAGTCAATGCCGGCCGCCTTCAGTACAGATCCGATGTTCCGCATTACCTGATGCGTTTCCGCTTCGATATTTTCCATGATGAGTGAGCCCTTGGTCGGGTCGATGGCGATTTGACCGGAAACGTATAGCATGCCGTTGGCACTGACAGCCTGAGAATAGGGACCGATGGGCGTAGGGGCATCGGCTGTTTGAATGATCTTTTTCATGGTCGTTTTTTGCAAAGTTCATCAAACTGAACTTTTCAGGAAGCGGCAATATTCAACTAATTTTGGCTCCGGATGATTTTGTTGCTCGACAATTACGATTCTTTCACCTATAATCTCGCCCAGTACCTCATGGAACTCAGCGGCGAGGAGGTCGTAGTTGGTCGCAACGACGCAGTCGATTTACAGGCCGTTGAACAGTTTGACCGAATCGTGTTGTCACCCGGGCCAGGCTTGCCCTCCGAGGCGGGTCGCATGCCGGAAATCCTTCGGCTATTCGCTACCCGTATTCCGGTTCTGGGTATTTGCCTTGGTCATCAGGCCATTGTGGAAGCTTACGGGGGACAATTGCGCCAGCTCGACCAGGTCTTGCACGGACTGGTGCGAAGCGTGACGGTCACGGTGCCGGAAGATCCGCTGTTCCATGGAGTACCTGCCGAAATGCAAACGGGCCGCTACCACAGCTGGGTCGCTGACGAAGCATTTTTCCCTGCGGATTTACAGGTGTTGGCGCTGGGGGAAGAAGGCAGTATTCAGGTCCTCAAGCACTGTCAGCATCCGGTGTACGGTATACAGTTCCATCCTGAGTCCGTGATGACACCTTTCGGAAAAAAGTTACTTGCGAACTGGTTGTCCATCTGAAGCTGAAAGACCTTACTTTTGTCACGAAACAAACCGCCTTGTCGCTCCCGGTAACGGGGGAGGAAAGTCCGGGCAGCGCAGAGCACCACACTTCCTAACGGGAAGGTCCGGTACGGGTAACGGTTCCGGAACAGATAGTGCCACAGAAATGATACCGCCCTGTTGCGCAAGCGGCAGGGTAAGGGTGAAATCGTGAGGTAAGAGCTCACGGCGTCAGCAGTGATGTTGCCGCTGGAAAACCTTGTGGGCTGAAAAGCCAAATAGGTTGGGGCCAAGGGCGGCTCGTCCGAATGCCTTCGGGCATGCCCCAATGGGTAGGCTGATTCAGGTCGCGCGTGAGCACGATCGCAGATAAATGACAAGGATTCGCTTCGGTGGATGACAGAACCCGGCTTACAGGTTTGTTTCATTTTTTTCATCCTCAGAGCAAGGATTCACCTGAAAGGGGAATTATTACTTTTGTTGTGGATGAATCTTCGCAAGCTTTTCATTGCGGTCAGCAACAAGCACGACCTGTACTACCGGGTGGTGCTTGTGTCTTTGTCCGTTTTGCTGATGACGACCCTCTTGCCCAGACAGGTCAGGTTCAAGTATAACTACACCCCGGGCCAACCCTGGACCTACGCGGATCTGCGGGCACCTTTTACCTTTCCCTTGATTAAACCCTCCGGCGTGCTCGATGCTGAGCGCGATGCCATTACGGCCAATGCTCCTGTGTTTTACCGGCGGGACACCCTTGCCTCCCTCCGGGTGGCAGAGGCCTTTAACCGACGTTTCACCGACCTATCTGCACAGGACAAGGCAAGCATTCTGCGTGTGCTGGAAGAAATTTATGCCATCGGAATTCTTGATTCCTCACGCAGTCCGAAACTCACCAGCACTCGACCCGTTTACTGCATCGACGGGGCGCAGCTGCGTAAGAGGGACGCCAGTACTTTCCTGTTGACACATGAAGTTTCTCTTTTTGTTCAGTCGCGCCTGCAGGGGCAGGAAATTGTGGCTGCAGATACCTTGCTGAGGGAGGTCAATGCTCTGCTGCTGCCAAACCTTGCGTACGATGAAGCGATGACGCTTGAGCATATACGTGGCCTTATGGGCAGCATCAGTCCGGTGAGAGGTGAAATGCGGGAAGGTAGCATAATCGTACGTCGGGGGCAGGTGGTAGGTCCTGAGGAATTCCTCCGCCTGGAATCGCTCAAAGCAGCCTTCAAGATCAATACCATTAGTGCCTACACGGGATTCTGGTTGTATGTGGGGTATCTGCTGATTGTTGTCGCTGCCGTCAGCATTCTCCTGGTATTTCTGTGGTTGCTCCGAAAGGATATCCTGCTCGACAGCCGCAAAATAACCTTGCTGATGCTGCTGATGGTGTCAGCGGTAGGGGTATCTGCCCTGCTGATGGAGAGTGGCAGGATCAGTGTATTGCTGCTTCCCTTGTGCATTCTGCCGCTCGTGACCAGGGCTTTTTTTGATACGCGTACAGCGCTCTTCACCCACGTCTTGTCCATTCTCATTTTGGGTACCGTGGCTCCCGGTGGTTTTGATTTCGTTTTCATGCAGATCATCGCCGGGATGATTGCCATTTTCAGTATCGTCAATATGCGGAAACGCTCGCAGCTATTCATGGCCGTTAGCCTCATCTTCGTCGGCTATCTGGTCTCCTTCACCGGACTTTCGCTGCTGAATGAAGGGGACATCGCAAAAATCAATCCCTCCCAGCTGGTGTGGTTGCTTGCCAATTGTCTGCTCACCCTGCTCAGCTATCCACTGATCTTTTTCATCGAGAAAACTTTCCGGGTCACTTCAGACTTCACGTTGATGGAGTTGACGGATTTCAACAGCGAACTCCTGCGCGAGCTGGGGCTGAAAGCTCCGGGTACCTTCCAGCATTCACTGCAGGTCGCCAATCTCGCGGAGGCGGCCATTTACAAGATTGGAGGCAATTCCCTTCTGGTAAGGGTGGGGGCGCTCTACCACGATATCGGTAAGATGGATATGCCCATGTATTTCATCGAGAACCAAAGCACGCAGGTGAATCCCCATGATGAACTGTCGTTCGACGAAAGCGCTTCCATCATTATCGGCCATGTCATCCGCGGAATTGAAAAAGCCAAGAAATACCATCTGCCCGATGTGGTGATTGATTTTATCCGTACGCACCACGGCACCATGATGGTCCAGTATTTTTACAACAAGTTCATCAAGAGTTTTCCGGACCAGTTACCCAACGAGGACGATTTCCGCTATCCGGGTCCGAAGCCATTTTCGAGGGAGACGGCCGTGTTGATGATGGCCGACTCGGTGGAAGCAGCCGCCAGAAGCCTTTCGGTGCACGATCAGGACAGCATTGATCAGCTCGTCGAGAACATTATCGATAAACAGATCGATTCAGGCCAGTTCGAGAATTGCGACATTACCTTCAGGGACCTCGCTTC
>CAZPCA010000066.1:0-6559 GCA_964584995.1 uncultured Bifidobacterium sp. | reverse complement strand
AAGATTTTCAAGAAGATGCTGACCAGCATTTACCATGTCCGCCTTTCTTACAATAACTAATTGATTTTAAGATTTATACCGTCTTAATTGAGAATTGTTTAGAATAATTCTAAATAATTTTGGTTTTACGGTAAGTGCTCGTTTAATTTGTCCTGCTATTTAGAATTAATCTAAATAGTGTATCCGAGGGCAATGCGTATTTCCTTTAAACTACTGTTATTCAATATACTTAACCTTGTACTTGGGGGTGTAATTGCACAGGTGCCGACCTGGACGATACATGGGCTTGTAGTAAAGTCTTCGGTTTCCTCCTCCCTTTGCACCGTCAGTATTCCCAAATTGGGAAAAAAGCTTGTTGTGGCCGACGAGAAGTGCACTTTTTCCTTCTCCGACACCGTAGCAGCAGAACTGACCTTGCACTGCAGCATGCCGGGATTTGCAGATATCGATACCCAGCTGCGGGTGGTACCGGGAGAGGCCTATCGTCTTGTGCTCCGGCTCCACAGGCCGGCCATCGATATGCCGCAGGTGGAAGTGTTCAGCGCCCGTGAAAATGCCTTGCGCATGCTTCCCGGTTCAGCTACGCTCATCACTTCGGAACAATTGGAGAACGTACAGGCCCAATGTGCGAACCAGGTGCTTCGCCAGGCTCCCGGTATCCATGCGGTGGACGAGGAAGGGCTTGGATTGCGACCCAATATCGGTTTCCGTGGATTGGATCCCGACCGCAGTCGCTATGTTTTGGTGATGGAAGATGGTGTTCCCGTTTCGCTGAGTCCCTACGGCGAGCCCGAGTTGTACTATGCACCTTCCATTGACAGGATGCAACAGGTGGAGATTCTGCGCGGACCTGCGTCTATACAGTATGGTCCCCGAACTGTAGCGGGTGTCATCAATTACCGCACGGCGGATCCCCCTGCAGAAACGCAGGCATCGGTGCATTTCACAGGTGGCAGCGGAGGGTACCTTTCTGCACACGCTCGCTTCGGGACTACACTAAGCGGAACGGGAATCCAGTTCGATTACCTGCGGAAGCAATCGGATGATTTCGGTATGCTCCGGCTCCGGATGAACGACCTGGTCCTCCGTCTGCGCAGGACGATATCCTCGCATACCGTTGTCGGGCTGAAAGCATCCGCTTACGACGAATTGTCGAATGCCAACTATATCGGAATGACGCAGCCCATGTTTGAGCAAGGAGGCAACGATTTTACACGGCTGGCGCCGGAAGATCGTTTCCTCGTGCGTCGATACGCCCTTGCTGCTACGCTGAGTACCATGCTGACCGATCAGCTTAAATTGGATGTGCTGCTTTTTGGCTACAGTACCCGGCGTGACTGGTGCCGGCAGGATTTTGCCTACAATCAGCTCGACACCGCAGGGGACCTCTTGCCGCCACCGGCGGATTACAGCGGCGTGACCTGGGGGGATGAAAGCCTGGCCGGCGGCGCTCTCTATATGCGGAACAGCACCGGCAACCGGAACAGGAACTTTAGCGTGGCGGGTGCGGATATTCGTATCCGTTATGATTACCGCTGGATGGGCACAACTCATCAGGCGGTGGCAGGGGTGAAGGCCGTGGCGGAAAGAGCGCACGAAGTACGTATCAACGGAACAGCGCCCGGCGACCTGGGGGGAAGCGTATCCGACGAGGAATTCAGACCCCTTACAGGCCTCAGCGCATTTGTCTGCGACAAATGGCCGCTCCATGAACGACTGGAGCTGAGTCCGGGACTGCGCTGGGAAAGCATGGTCTTCACCCGCGAAATCAGGCGAGGAAGGTATGTCCTCGACGGTGCGACCTCCGTGCGCGACACACTCATCCGGAATACCAGCTCCCTCACCGCCTTCATTCCCGGTATCGGTTTCAGTTACCGGATGGGCGGACCCTGGACCCTGTTCGGAGGTGTACACCGCGGATTCGCTCCGCCAAGAATCAAGGATGCCATCACCGCCGATGGTACAGACCAGCAATTGGATGCGGAGCTCAGCTGGAACTACGAGTGGGGAATCCGAGCCAGTGGCAAACGCTTCTGGCAAGCCGAAATCACCGCCTTCTGTCTCGATTTTGAAAACCAGGTCATCCCCGTATCTGAATCTTCCGGTGGAGCCGGCACCGGACTCATCAACGGTGGCAGTACACTCAGTCGCGGGCTGGAGCTCAGCACGGCATTGACCACAGAGAAGGGCGGAAAGCACAAATGGAATGCCGGTTGCCAGCTTACGGCGACGTATACACGCGCTTCCTTCAGCAGCGACAGGTTCCTGGGCAGCGGGGAGAACAGGGTCAACATCTCCGGCAACCGCCTTCCCTATGCCCCTGAATGGCAGGGTACAGGAACTATTACAGTGCAATCGGCAGCAGGCTTCACGTTCAATTTCAGCGCGCACTACACCGGTGCCCAGTACACTGACATTCTGAATACGGAGACGGCCACTGCCAACGGACTGACAGGGCGCTTGAGTCCCTTTCGCAGCTACGATGCCGGCTGTCTGTACAAATCGGCTACTTCAGGGCTCACCCTGAGCGCCTCAGTGAAGAACCTCAGCAACGAACGCTACATTTTCACGCGACGTCCGCAAGGTATCCGCGTTTCCCTGCCGCGCATGTTCTTTGTAGGCATCAAAAAGGAGTTTTAGCCGATGTGGAGGTGAAGAGGGCCGCAGGAGGGCGTGCTTCCTGCTAATCCTTTGATTATCCCAATGAAAAAAATGCTTTGAGGCGGGTCGGGGAGACATGAACTCCCTGGGCGAATATTACCTTTGTGGGAGTTTATGGCCGATGTCATTCGTCTTTTATCAGATACGGTAGCCAATCAGATCGCTGCAGGGGAAGTCATCCAGCGTCCTGCCTCCGCAGTCAAGGAGATGCTCGAAAATGCGGTGGATGCCGGTGCAAGCCGTATTCAACTCATCCTGCTGGATGCGGGCAAAACACTCATTCAGGTGATCGACAACGGTTGCGGCATGACCGATACGGATGCCCGCCTGTGCTTCGAACGGCATGCCACCTCCAAGCTGCGTAAAATCGATGACCTGCAGAGCCTATTTACCATGGGTTTCCGGGGAGAGGCGCTGGCTTCCATCGCTTCTGTAGCGCAGGTGGACCTCAAGACCCGCAGGTCCGAACTGGAAGTGGGTACACGTGTGCAGATAGAAGGCGGCGCCTTTGCCTCGCAGGACAGTTTCGCTACTGCTCCAGGCACATCGCTGGCGGTCAAGAACCTTTTCTTCAACGTGCCTGCGCGCAGAAATTTTCTCAAGTCCAACACCGTAGAGACGCGGCACATCCAGGAGGAGTTCATCCGCGTAGCCCTCTCTTATCCGCATATACATTTTTCCATGCACCACAATGAGGCGCAGGTGTTCGATTTGCGCAGCGGGAATTTCCGTCAACGCATCGCCTCCCTCTTCGGTACTCCCTACAACGAGCGGCTGGTGCCGGTGGAGGAGGAGACCAGCATCGTCAAGATAGAAGGGTATATCGGCAAGCCCGAATTCGCCCGTAAGAACCGTGGAGAGCAATACCTTTTCGTCAACAACCGCTTCGTCAAGGACAATTACCTGCACCACGCCATTTCCGCCGCTTTCGATTCGCTCATCACCAAAGATGCATATCCGTCCTACTGGCTCAAGCTGAAGGTGGATCCATCCTGTATCGATGTCAATATCCATCCTACTAAGACGGAGATAAAATTTCAACACGACAAGGACATCTACGCCATCGTGCGGGCCGCCGTGAAACGGGCGCTCGGCCGATTCAGCGTAGCCCCTTCTCTCGATTTCGACGCGGAGCCTGCTTTCGATGTGCCGCTCTCCAAACTCGGGGATACTCCTGTGGCGCCCCAGGTTCGCATCAATCCGAATTACAATCCCTTCCGCAGTGATAACCCCTCAGGCGATAATGGCTACGCTGAAAGGGCCGCCGGAAGCTTCGGCTTCCGCCCGCACGCAGCCCCTGCATCCGAGGTGAAAGCGTGGTTGCAGGTACAGCGCGACCTGCCCTCCGCGGTGCAGCATGAACTGATCGCAGCTACTGACGATAATCCCGTGGTGGCACTGATGAACGTATTCGAGCAGCTGGATGATTTCCGCTTCGTGCAGGTCGCGCAGGATACCGCTGTAGCCGCACATCAGCGCGGACTCGTGGTGTTCGATCTTCCCGGAGCGCGTGAACGCATTCTCTACGAAAAGTACTTGGGTGCCTTTTCCCGGCAGCAGCTCAACGCTCAGCAACAGCTCTTTCCCCCTCAGCTCCGGCTGAGTCCTGCCGACTTCCTCCTCGTGCAGGAGCTGAGTGAGGAACTCAGGAAAATGGGCTTTGACCTGGCGGAGTTCGGACAAAACACGATTGTGATTCAGGGTGTCCCCGCAGGCCTCGATCCCGGAACGGAAGAGTCCACGCTGCAATCCCTCCTGGAGCAATACCGCCAGAACAAAGAACGCCTTCAACTCAGCCAGCACGATAACCTGGCCAGGGCCATGGCACGCAGCCTCGTGCAGCGATCTCCCTCTTCGCTCTCCTCCCGCGAGCTGCGTCAACTCGCCATCGACCTGCTCCACTGCGACCAGCCCTTCTACGGTGTCGGCGGTAAACGTATATTCAGCAGTTTTACCTCCGGTGACGTGGCCGGCTTCATTAAATAAAACAATCAGCATGGATCAATACCGTCCTACACGTTGGCAGATTTTACCTCCCGTGGTGAAGAATCTGCTCATCATCAATGGAATCATGTTCCTTGCTACCGTTGTGCTGGGCGATAAGTTCGGTCTTGACCTGAGCCGGTATCTCGGACTTCATTACTACACAAGTGAGGACTTTGAGCCTTTTCAATTTGTGACCCATTTGTTCATGCACGGCAACTTCATGCACATCCTTTCCAATATGTTTGCCTTGTGGATGTTCGGCAATGTGCTGGAAAATTACTGGGGCGGTAAACGCTTCCTGACTTATTATTTTGTCACAGGACTCGGTGCAGCCCTGATCCATACCTTGTTTCAATGGTATGAAATCAGCCAGGTGCAGGCCAGCGTGGACCTCTTCCTGCAACAAGCCAATCCGGTGGATTTTCGCTTGTTACTGGAAAAATATCCCGGATTCCAGCTCCGATACGATCCCATCGCAATCCAGGATTTCCTTGCCGGATGGACAGCGCAACCCGATAATCCAGCCTTGCTGAATGAAGCACGGGACGTGGCCTATACCATGGTGGCCTGGAAACGTGATGCTGTGGTGGTGGGTGCTTCCGGTGCTGTTTTCGGCGTATTGCTGGCGTTCGGAATGCTCTTTCCGAATACGATCATCTATCTTTATTTCGCACTTCCCGTAAAGGCGAAATGGTTCGTGCTCTTTTACGGTCTGTTCGAATTGTACAACGGTGTACGGAATAATCCTGAAGATGATGTGGCTCACTTCGCTCACCTCGGCGGTATGCTCTTCGGTTACTTACTGATCCGTTACTGGAAGCGCAATATGTATCATCCCTATAACCACGATTTTTAGTGTATGAATAATTTGTTGCAGGATATCAGGATGCAATTTTCCGGAGCCACCGCTCTCTACCGCCTTCTGGCCATCAATGTGTTGCTCTTCCTGGCTATCACCATTGTGCGCACATTTTTTTTTCTGGGTGGCGCTGATACTGAAATCTTGAACTGGTTCATCGGCAAGTTGAGTTTGCCGGCAAGTTTGCCGCATCTTGTGTTTCAACCCTGGTCACTGATCAGTTACATGTTCCTGCATACGGATTTCCTGCATATACTCTTCAACCTGCTGGTCTTCTACTGGAGTGGGCGCTTGTTCACGGAGTACCTCGGTAATGATAAGTTATGGGCTACCTACGTCCTCGGTGCCCTGTGTGGCGCCTTGTTCTACCTGCTGGCCTTCAATATTTTTCCTGCATTTGCCTTGCAACGCGAAACGGCACACCTGATGGGGGCCTCCGCAGGCGTCATTGCTGTTATGGTCGCGATTGCCACCTTGCTTCCCGATTACACGATTTTCCTGCTGGTGTTCGGAGCTGTGCGCCTAAAGTATGTGGCCCTGGTATCGATCATTCTGTATTTCATCTCCATCCCGCTGGGGAATGCAGGAGGTCACATCGCCCATCTGGGTGGGGCCTTCTTCGGATATTTCTTCATCCGCCGGCTGCGTAGCGGGCAGGATCTTAGTGCTGGCCTCATCGCTCTTTCCCGTTTCCGCTTCAAAAAGAAGGCGCCCATGCAAGTGGTACGAACAAGTCCTTCCGGACGAGGGACAAGAAATGACGGGCTAAGCCAGCAGGAAATCATAGACCGTATTTTGGATAAGATTAATAAATCCGGTTTTGACAGTTTGTCGCGCGATGAGAAAGACATCCTCTATAAGGCCAGTGGGCGAAAAGGTGCTGAGTGATTCCCAAAAAAGGAAAATTATTTCCATATTCAGGAAAAAATAAATTTGTTTTGTTTATTTTTAACCTAGTCGGATTAAGCAAAGTATTGAATATCAATTGGTATTTTGTTTTCAGGATGGTCTGGCATAGCATTAGTTATAGTTCCTAAAAAACCTAAACTCATA
>CAZPCA010000065.1:0-13765 GCA_964584995.1 uncultured Bifidobacterium sp. | reverse complement strand
CCGAGCGCAGTACCACCCATCATGAGGTAGCTGTTACCTTCGGAAATGGCATTCAGCCTTGAGCCGAGCTCCTGTCCCGTCCTGAATAGCTGGTACCGCCTGTTGTTCAAAGTAGGACCCGTTAGCGAAACGCGCACATAACGGCTTCGCTCGATGCTTCCGGTAAGGGTAGAGAGATTACGTCCTACGCCCATGTAAACGGGTGCACCTGCATTCAGGTTGAAATTTGAAATCAGACCATCGTTCAGCCAGTCATTGCTGACGGAGTCGGTGTAATACACACGATGACCATACTGTGCATCCACATGCATAGTCGTGAAAAAGATGATTAGGAGAGTGAGATACTTTTTCATGCTTTGGCTTTTGTTGGGAAGGGAAAATTAGCACTATTCTGCTTTTCAAACAGCGCCTTGAATCAAGTTCGTAGAAAAGTACAATTCTACCGGGTCATATGTGCAGAATAGTACCTTTGTGCAAAGTTCAAACCTATGCACTTATCGTTCAAAGACATCCTGTCCATCACCATGATTTTGTTTGCGGTGATCGACATCATCGGATCATTGCCGGTCATCATCGAAACAAGGAAGCGGGTGGGCATCATACATGCGGAGAAAGCCACCCTGGCATCCCTCATGATCATGGTGCTGTTCCTGTTTTTGGGCGAAAGCATCCTGAAGCTCATCGGCATCGATGTATCCTCCTTCGCCATTGCCGGTTCGCTCGTGATTTTCTTTCTCGCCCTTGAGATGATCCTTGGCATCCGTCTCTACCGGGATGAAGTGCCGGAAACTGCATCCATCGTACCCATCGCCTTTCCCCTCATTGCCGGTACAGGCACTATGACGACACTGATATCTCTCCAATCACAATACTCAACAGAAAACATCCTGGTGGGTATTTTCCTCAACATGATCGTGGTGTATGTGGTACTGCGGATGGTGGAACCCCTGGAGCGACTCCTGGGAAAGGCCGGCATCAGCATTATACGCAAAGTGTTCGGCATCGTATTGCTCGCCATCGCCATCAAGTTGTTCCGTACCAACTCAGGCATCTGAACAAGCGCCAGTCCCGTCAGGGGTATATCACCTCGTCGGGCACGAGAAGTGCTTCTCCCTTCAGCCGAAGCAAAATCTGCATCACGGTGACTACATCCTTTTGGCAATAGGTGACGATACGTTCGAGATTTTTCTCCTGCCAGTACACATGTCCTACCTGTGATCCGTCGATGTCGTCTTTCGGACTCGGAATACCCAGAATGTAAGCGAGCAGATTCAGGGGTGTATAATTTTTGAAATCACCGAACTTCCACAGTTCCATGGTATCGAGGTGAGTGATCTCCCAGGGTTTCTTCCCCGAGATATCCAGCTGTGGTGGCAGTGGAATCGAATGCACGACCATGCGCCGGCAGAGGTAAGGAAAATCAAACTCCCGTGCGTTGTGCCCACACAAAACCATCGGTGTCCGCCGGCGTGTTGCACGCTGTTCATGTATCTGTTGTAAGAGATTGGCGAAAGCGATGAGCAGATCCTTCTCGCCCTCACCAAAAAAGGATTTCAAGCGAAAGGTGCGAACACCGTCCTGCGTTGTCATGAACCCCACAGAAATACAGATGATCTTTCCGAACTCCGCATAGATGCCGGCACGGTCATAAATCATCGTTTCATCGACTCCTTCATCTTTTTTCAAGGCCGCTGCCTTTCGGATCCAAAGTTTCTGCGCGTCGGCGGGCAACTCGTCAAAAGAAGGATACTGCGGGACGGTTTCAATGTCCAGGCACAGTACATTTTCAAGGTTCAATTCGTTCAGCATCGGAGGCAAAGGTACTGCAACATTTTCATCAACGTTTCAGGTAGATACGTAATAAATGCTTGCAAACGCATTGTGCTGGCGACAAGGTTGCCCCTGCACTTTATCCTCCTTGCGGAAATGCTATTTATACTAATTTAGGAGCATGAGATTTTTGCTACTGATTTTTTTGTGCATCGGGCTTTTTCGCTGTGAAGCCCAACTGGTAAAGGGACGGATTGTGCACGGTCTGAGCAAGGAACCACTCGCATTTGTCACTGTGGTGGAAGAAGGCACGCAAAATGGCACCTTCAGCGATATCGACGGATATTTTTCGCTGCAGCTACAACAGTCGGATAAATCCATCCTCTTCAGCAGCCTCGGCTTTGAGCCTCTGGCCCTCCACTACGAAAACAAGGGAGAAGCATGGGTAGTACGGTTGATGCCCAAAGCCATCAGCATCCGGGAGGTAGTGATTCTTCCGGGAGAAAATCCGGCTGAGACCATCATGAAAAAAGTACTGGCCAATAAGGCCGGCAATGATCCTGAAAAATCGCAGGCATTCACCTACGACAGCTACAACAAGCTTGTCCTCACCGGTGAACGCGACAGCTCCCGTAAGCCCAGTATCAATAGCGATTCCACGTTGTTTTTCACGCTGGCAGGAGAAAAAGACAGCACGGGAAAACAAGGCTCCAGGGGAAGCACCTCCGGAGATATGCAAAAAGAGAAAGAGGACTTTCTGAAAGACAAACATCTTTTCCTTCTCGAGAGTGTAACGCAACGCCGGCATCTCCCCCCTGAAAAAGACGAGGAAACCATTCTGGCTACGCGGGTTTCCGGTTTGAAAAATCCAACTTTCGCCTTGCTAGGGACACAGCTGCAGTCGTTTTCTCTTTACGGCGATTATGTAAAGATTTTAGATCAGCTGTACCTGAGCCCACTGCATTCGGCTGCCATCAGCAAGTACCTCTTCATCCTTGAAGATACGACCTTCCTGGACAAAGACACCATATACACCATCACCTTTCAACCACGGAAAAACAAAAACTTCACAGCCCTCAAAGGGACATTGTTCATCTGCCAGGACAAATGGGCACTGCAACAAGTCATCGCCGTGCCGGCGGATACCGCTGCGAGTGTAAGTATCCGCATACAACAGCAGTATGCACGGACAGAAGGTCGTTGGTTCCCGGATCAGCTCAATTCGTACCTGAGCTTCAACAACTCTTTTGTCAACGATGCCAAAGTCATTGGCATCAGCCGCTCCTACATCCGCAATATCAACCTGCAGCCTGCGCTTCGCAACCGGGATTTCGGCCCCGTAGTACTGCGGATGGAACCCAAGGCAACCTCAGTACCGGACTCAGTCTGGAACACCTACCGTGAACGACCACTGGACACCAAGGAACTTAATACCTATGTATTCATCGATAGTATCGGCAAAGCGGAGAATTTTGAACGCCGGTTGAAAGTATTCAGCATGCTGGGCAGCGGCCGGATTCCCATCGGTCCGGTAAGTCTGGATATGGACAAACTGATTCGTGTGAATGTGTACGAAGGAATTCGTTTAGGGGCAGGACTGCATACAAACGACTTCCTGAGCGAAAAATTCAGTATTGGCGGTTACTACGGCTATGGGTTCCGTGACAAGGCCGATAAATACGGAGGGGATCTCCTGGTCCACCTGAAGCGGAAAAGAAATGCATGGTTGCAACTCAGTTACAGCGAAGACGTGAAAGAGACCGGAGGCAATCAGCTTGACCCGAAACCCATCGGCTTCCTCAGCTCCAACTATTATCCGATCCTTGTCAACAGGATGGACAGAATTGAGGAGTACAGTGCGCGGGTGAATGGTCGTATAGTCGGCAACCTGAGTGCACAGCTATTTATCCAGCAACAATCCATACGCTCCTTTGAGGGAACCGGACTTATCGAACAACGCAGTGAGAACATCGCTGTGATCGTACGCAATTTTCAGGTACAACAAGCGGGCATTCAGCTTCGCTGGGCACCTGGAGAAAAACTGGCAGTGGCCGGTGAAAGAGAGGTTTCGCTGGGCAGCAAGTGGCCTGTCCTCTACCTGAGGTACAGTGCCGGTGATGTTCAGGAACTGCAGGAGCCAAGTGTCTTTCATCGTTACGACTTCATGGCAGAGAAAATTTTCCGCACCTCACTGTACGGCGACTTCACCATCAGAGGTCTCGTGGGCCATCTTCCGTATGCGTTGCCTGGCTCCATGTACTACAATCCGCGGGGCAGCAACACCATCGACTTCGATAAAAACCGGTATATCGGCATAGCAGCACCGTTCACCTTTGAAACGATGAGGGTCAATGAATTCATGCATTCCTCCTTTGCCGCTCTGCATCTGCGTCACAGCTTCCGCGACCTGCTCTTCAAATCGAAGAAGTTCAAGCCTCAGCTGAGCATTGTTCAAAACATGCTATGGGGGGAATTGCGCCGACCGGAACTTCAACTGAGGGATTACAAAGCTGCACAGAAAGGATTTTTTGAAAGCGGTATTTCCATCGACCGTCTTATACACAATAAATTCTCCGCATATGGCATAGCCGTATTCTATCGGTATGGCACCTACTCCTTCGAAGAACAGGAAAAGAACCTGGCGGTCAAACTCAGCGCGACCTTCTCATTGTGATTTGACCTCAGCGGATCATCACGCCCTTTTTCCCTAACAGGGGCAAGAGTGTGAAATTCTCTTCACTGATGGCTTCGGGCAAGAAGATGTACTTCTTATCGTAAATCTCCGATCCAATGTAGAAGCTCAGCCAGTATTCATTGTTCAGACCGAACACGTTTTCCTGAATGGGCTCGATGAGGGCATAGCTGAGCGGATGCATGTCGCCGATGTAGTGACGTAAGGTGGATGTCTTCACTTCCTCACCTTTGTAATGTCCGTACCCCTGACTCGCAATGATCACGTTCTGGATGGGCTGTTGCTTCAGGTTGAGCACATACACCTCCCACAAACCTTCTTCCTCCTCAGCTCCTGCTGCTTCACGCGGCACAACAACGATGGCGATGTCCTCCACGGACGCCCTGTGAATATCCTTTAACATACCCTTTCAGGAAATTGCATTTTTCCTGCAAAGATACAGCGCAAAGCACTACCAGCATATCTGAATTATACGAAGGCATATCGACACTGCACTGCTTCTATTGCGCCACCATCGCCATTGCTGCACGCACGTAGAGCGGAAGGTCCAGTAAGTCGCCATTTTCGGCCTGGTGCCGCTGATGGCCTAGGCGTACCATGACAATCTGCTTATCCGGGATCACCACAATGTATTGCCCGAGTATCCCTCTGCAATAAAAAATCCGCTCGCCATCGATCGTATCGATCCACCACTGAAAACCATATTCATCGTTGGGCTTTCCTTTATTGAGTATTGGTGCAGGCCGTATGCTTTCCTGCACAAATGCGGTATCGAGTAACTGTCGGCCGAACGCATTGCCCTGATGCATGTACAAGGCGCCTATACGGGCGAAATCGCGTGCATTGGAATAAATACAGCACGAGGCTTTTTCCATTCCACCCTCATGGTCGAGGCTCCATCCGGCAGCATGTTCAGCACCGATGGGCTTCCATAATTTCTCGGAGCAATAATCGCTCAGGCTCCGGCCACTCGCCCGCATCAGTACCATGGCGAGCAGTTGCGTAGCGCCGCCCTGGTAGTTGTATTCCCTGCCTGGTATACCCACCACTTCCAAACGGTCCATGAGTTTTTTCAGGTCCCGCCCGTAATACGCTTCTGTGGTCACACTGAACAGACTCGCATACGCTTCATCCCAGCTGAGTGCAGCGGACATGGTAAGGAGCTGGCGGATGGTAAGTGCGCCCTTCGGATCCTGCGTATACTCCGGAATAAATTCTCCTATACGCTGATCAAGGTCTTTGATGAGGCCCTCTTTCAGTGCTATGCCTGTCAATACACCGACCACACTCTTCGACATGGAGAAGGAATTGGAGAACGATGAATCGCTGTAACCATCCCAGTAGGCTTCAAAAAGCAGTGAATCACGGTGTATCACCAGATAGGCCACGCTGCGCTGCGTTGTCAACTCTTTCCATGCTGCAGTATCCGGTTTAGACAGATTGTACCTGACTGAAAGAGGCCATGGCCGAGGTGTCCCCGCTGGAATGTCCCTTTGTGTAAACAAGGTATGGTCGTCGATATTGACGTAATTATATACCAGTGCCTTCAGCACCCAGGATTTTCCGGTCAGGAGCAGAACCGTAAAGATCAACAAGAGAACTGCCGAAACCGAAAGGAGGACTTTTTTCATACGATGTGGAAGGTCACACGAAGTTAACAAAGCGGATCAACAAAGATGGATGGCCACACGGTGGATACGGACAGCACTCAGGACTGCTGCCTCCGATCGAAATCTTCCGGTGCCGTGTGCAGAACTTCAAAAACGAACAACTCCTGCATGTGTTGCAACACCCTTTGTTTGACTTCCGGTCCCTCGATGCGTCGGCCCAGCTCCTGTTCCAATGAAGTAACGCCACGGTCACTGATACCACAAGGCACTATCCTGCGAAAATACGCGAGGTCGGGATGTATGTTGAAGGCAAACCCGTGCATGGTCACCCAGCGCGAACAACGCACTCCGAATGCGCATATTTTCCGTGCTTCCGCTCCCCGCTCTGCATCGATCCATACGCCCGTGAGCCCCGGGATGCGTGATGCGGGCAAACCATAATCGGCACAGGTACGGATGATGCTCTCTTCCAACAGCCGGAGGTAATGATGGATGTCGTTGAAGAAGTGGTCGAGGTCGAAAACCGGGTACCCCACCAGCTGACCCGGACCGTGATAGGTGATGTCACCGCCGCGGTTGATCTTATAGTACGTGGCACTGATCCTTTCCAATTCATCCGCTGTGGCGAGCAGATGGGAGACATCTCCGCTCTTGCCCAGGGTGAAGACGTGCGGATGTTCTACAAACAGCAGGTAGTGCAAGGGGGGATGATGGGCAGCGGAAGGAAGCGTCCGGTTGGCCAGCTTACGGTCGACTATACTTGTCAGCAAGGCTTCCTGAAGGTCCCACACCTCCTTATAATCCCTCCTTCCCAGATCGCTGTAATGAACCTGCTGCATGGGACAAAGATAACATCCGGACGAAAGGGAGCGGATACAAGCCGACCTTAAGGCTTCTCCACCCAGTCGCCGTGCTCACGAATGAGATCGACAAGCGCCTCCACAGCCTCTTCGGTATTGATGCTCTTGCGGACCACCTCCCTACCCTTGTAGAGGGTGATTTTACCGGGACCTGAACCCACATATCCGTAGTCAGCATCAGCCATTTCACCCGGACCGTTCACGATGCAACCCATGATGCCTATCTTAAGGCCTTTCAGGTGATCGGTGCGTTGACGGATCCTGGCAGTGGTTTCCTGCAGATCGAAAAGGGTGCGTCCGCAGCTGGGACAGGATATGTATTCTGTTTTGGAAATACGGGTGCGTGCCGCCTGTAAAATGCCGAAAGCAAGCACATTCAATTTTTGCGGTGATACTTTGCCGTTAGCACTGAGCATGATACCGTCGCCGAATCCGTCCAACAGCAATCCGCCGGCATCCGTGGAGGCGAACAACTGCAGTTCCTCTTCCGTCACACCTGAATACGCGCGCCGCAACACCACCGGCACCGGTACACCGTGCATCTTCAATGTGAAAAAAGCCCTGCGCAGATCGGGCATGGCATGAAGGTTTCCGGTGGAGAGGATCAGCACCGTAGTAGAATCGATTGCTTTTATCGGGAATTCTTCCCTGCTTATCTGGTCTGCATCGAGGGACAGAAAATTCAAGACCGGAGATCGGTCCTTCTCCTGGAGATACTCCGCTGCCGTGAAGAGGGGATAATGACGATCCCTGTCCCTGTTTTCTTTCCATACAGCAACGTCCTGAACAATGCCCAGGGTTCCCGGTATCGCAAAATCGATACAAGCTTTTCCGGTATAGATAAAGTCGCAGGCCTGATCGCTGAGGTTCCACTTGTCGGTGGGGACCGAATAGTGATAGCCTACGCCGAAAAATGAGGCCGGCGTGAGCGGTGAAACATCGCTGAAGTCTGCCACCACGCGGGGCACCTGTTGCCCGCCTATGTTGAGGATTTCCCCGGTGTTCCTCCGTGCATATTCAAACGGGTTGAAAGGACTCTCGGCACCGCCTTGTAAAACAATACGGTCTTTTTCCACCCGTAGGGCGGGCATTTCGGGTACGGCAGTGTGCTGTCCGCGATTGTTATAGCGATCGACCAGGGCGCGGGCCACGGGGATCTCGAATTCAGGGTCTTCGGTGAGCGAAACCCTCACGGTATCGCCTATACCATCTTCCAGGAGTGTGCCAATGCCGGCGGCAGATTTTACGCGACCGTCTTCGCCCTCGCCTGCTTCGGTGACACCGAGGTGCAGGGGGTAGTGCATGTCCTCCTGATGCATCCGCATGATGAGTGTTCGGTAGGCCTGCACCATCACCTGGGGATTGCTGGATTTCATACTGAGCACGATGTTGTGGAAACCTTCTCCTTCTGCGATGCGCAAAAATTCCAGGGCCGATTCCACCATGCCGAGGGCCGTATCGCCGTAGCGGCTCATGATCCGATCACTCAAAGAGCCGTGGTTGGTGCCTATACGCAGTGCGGTTCCGTATTCCTTGCAGATTTTCAGCAGTGGAATGAAGCGCTCACGGATGCGGTCCAGCTCTTCAGCATAGGCGGCATCGTCGTAATCGATCACTTCAAACTTTTTCCTGTCGGCAAAATTGCCCGGATTGATGCGGACCTTCTCCACGATCCTCGCTGCCACTTCGGCGGCATTGGGGGTGAAATGGATGTCCGCCACCAGCGGCGTGGCATATCCCCGCGCCCTGAGTTCTCTGCGGATATTCTCCAGATTCTTCGCCTCGTTGATACTGGGAGCGGTGATACGGACCAGTTCACACCCTGCTTCAATCATTCTCACAGACTGCTCCACCGTAGCCATGGTATCCATGGTATCCGTGGTGGTCATACTCTGTACCCGGATAGGATGTTTACCACCCATCCATAGATCACCAATCCTTACCTCACGGGTCAACAGACGCTCGTAGCGGGTAAGGCTGTTACAATAAAGGCCGTCGGGGGAATGCTGATTCATGCGGTTACAAAGATAACACCGTTGGAACAAGCGAAGACGTAAAATGTTCACTCACAGGCAATGACTTGAGCATTACCGTTTTGAAAGCCCATGGGATATAGCGGCTTTCGTAGCGCTCAGGCCTCTTTGTTCATCACGAAATAATCGTTCAGGGGGTCCAGAATGAAATCAACCCAGCCATTGGCATGCTTATCTGCCTCAGCCTGCGACGGAAATCCGGTATGTACGAGCACCAGGTCTGTGCCCGCTTCGTGGGGCATGAAGCGAAGGTGCACTTTGGAAGCAGCCGTATGCTTGTCCCATTCTGCAGGCTTCCATGTAAAACCGAGTTCTTTGCCCGGAATGAAGTGCGTCACTTCGCCGTTTATCCAGCCGTCAAAAAATTCGACATGACCGCCCACCCTGGGTTCAATTACTGATAATTCACCGCTCCAGGCAGCTACGATACCGGGATCCGTCAGCGCCTCAAAGACCTCTTCGGGTTGCGCATAAATAACATAGGTGGTTTTCCAACTGAAGTCTGCCATGTCAAATCTGAACCGTGGTTTACAATCGTTTTAATCGATGAATGCTATGCGCTTTACGAAAGACTCGTCATTGACAAACAGGCGAAGCATGTACAAGCCTGTCCAGCCCTGGTTCGGAATTTCTGTCGTAAAGGCGCCGTTCACCCTTCCTGCTTCGCGGCGGAACACCACACGGCCCGACAAATCGATTACTTCGCAGGCTACCGTTGAAGGACGATCGAGCTGCATGGAAACCGTCAGCAAATCCCTTGCAGGATTCGGGTATGCGCTAACGTTATAACGACCCTCCATGACTTCCTCCATACCGACCAGGTTACCGTTGAGGTTGATGTCGTCGATGTAGATGTTGTTGGCGTTCACATTGGTGAATTCGAACTTCAGACGAACGCTCGGCTTGCCGGAAACCGCACCTGTCACGAGGTTTACGGATTGGGATACCCATTGGGTCGCGTTGGGAATGAAATTACCTGTGGTATTCGGTGCAGTGCGCAGACTGACCCCTTTCTTCAGGAAACGCTGCGACCAGGTGTCTCCGCAATTGGTAGAGTAGTACACACGAAGTTCGCTGCTGTCGCTGTTGGTCTTCGCTGCATACGCATAGCTGAAGGTCAGCATGGTTCCGCTTACGTTCGAGAGGTTGAGCGTAGGAGTAATCAAAGCATCCACACTGCCAGGACCATTGCCACTTTGGTTGGTAAGACGGAGTGACTTGCTTCCTGTTGCACCGGCGAGCGAGGTGAGGATCCAGGTGTTGTTGTTGTTCGGATTATCCGTTGCCCACTCATTGCCCGGGAAAGTGATGGTCTCGAAGCCTTCCGCAAACGGAATGGAATTGCTTCCTGGATTGGGGAGGACCTCCACGATACCTGTACGGGTAATCTGGTCGGTACCTGCAGCACTGGAAACAGTGAGTGTCACGTTGTACACGCCCGGAGTGTTGTACACCACTACAGGATTGGCAGAGGTATCGGTGGAAGGAGTACCGCCCGGAAACGACCATACGCGGGAGGTCACTTCGGCGTTCCAACTCACGTCCTTGAACGTAATGGAAGCTCCGGTGCAAACACCCCTCTTCTTGATGCTGAAGTCAGCCACCGGCACACATGTCTGAACGACCCGGTTCGGCTCGGTACCCGTCAAGATCCAGTTCGCCGAAGTGGACAGGTTATCCCTGTTGCCCACGGAGGAGTTCAGTGCGCTGAACATACGTGCTTTTTGGCCTTCGGTGAACATGTAGTGACAACTCGCATAATCCATGTAGTTCTGCACATTGTCGATGGCACCGCAGGTAGACTGGGCGGTGTTGCAGGTGAAATTATCCACACCGATGGTGTTGGGAGTATCGGATATACCGTCGTCCGTACCGCAGTTGGAGGGCACTCCGGGGAAATTGGTGGAACCCCAAGTATGTGGAAGATCAAGCCAGTGACCTACTTCGTGGGTCAGCGACCTTTCGGTGTAGTTCGAGCTATTGGACGTACCGATACCACCTACATAATCGTGTCGAATCACGACGCCATCGATGGAGGCGGGAATACCCGGATAATAGGCATATCCCGCTGCGCCACTGGCAATGTTCTGTACCACCCACACATTGAAATAGCGGTCGGAGGGCCAGCCGATAAGTCCTTTTACATTATCGTCCGCCTCTGCTGTAAGCGGCGAAAAGGTACGGGTGATGCCGTCGGTGCAATTGCCATCGGGATCCAGGTTGGGCAACACGAACTCCATCTGACAATTCGCGAAGATGGACTGGAACAAAGGAATCACCACACCGGTATCGCTGTTCAATTTTTGAAAACTCTTGTTCAGGATATCCATGGCATCGAGAATCTGCGCCTTGCTGATATTCTCCGTTCCGTACTGGTGGATCACGTGAAACACAATCGGAATGCGGTACAAGATGGTACCGCTTGCACCGTTACGCACCGGCACCCTGGAGGATGTCAGCAATCGCTCACGCAGGCGTGCATTGCGCTGTGCCGCTTCCGGGTCACGCTTTACGGCCTCTTGCCATTTTATGTCGGTATCACAGTGTCTGAAGACAGGTTGTTGAGCCACTGCGATGCTGTGGACAACAGCGAATGCAAGTGAAAGCAGAATGGTTTTTTTCATGGAGATCTATGTACGAATGAACAAACAACGCCCGGGCAATGTTCACCCGGGCGCAATTTTTTACATCGTAAGTGAGTGGTTAGCGAATAATGACCTTCTTGGTCACAGAACGATCACCGAACATCAGTCGGACGAAGTATACTCCCTCAGACAAGTCAGGGCTCATGGTGTATTGATGATCACCAGCGGGTAATTCATCCTGGAAGGTTGTACACAACCTTCCCTGAGCATCGGTCACTTCGATTTTCACCGCTCCTCCGACCGTCATGTTGAAATCGACATAGGTGGTAGAAGAAGAAGGATTAGGATAAACTACGACGTTTGCATTTTCAACGTTGATCTCATCTACACCTACCGTACCGGTGAGGTTGATGTTATCGATGTAGATGTTAT
Organism: uncultured Bifidobacterium sp.; assembly: GCA_964584995.1. Classification (GTDB taxonomy): domain Bacteria; phylum Bacteroidota; class Bacteroidia; order AKYH767-A; family OLB10; genus JAJTFW01. The sequence goes on along the minus strand of CAZPCA010000065.1, from coordinate 1,783 downwards.
TGCCCGTATCGTAGGTATACTCAAATCGGAAGCGCACATTGGGTTTGGTGGAAACCGCTGTAGTGCTCAGGTTGATGGTTTCCAGACGCCATTGTGAAGCACTTGGCACAAAGTCGTTGGCCACGGTGCTGGCGGTGGTTTGCAGGGCGGTTCCCTGACGCGTGTAGCGCGGGGTCCAGGATTGTCCGCAGTTGGTAGAGTAATACACCACCAATTTATCGGTATTGGTTTGCAAGGATGAGCCCAATGCAAAGGCGAGGTTGAAGGTCAATTGGGTCGCTGTTACATTGGAAAGATTGAATGCGCCTGTGATGAATTCATCCGGGCCTTTGTTATTGCCGAAATAATTGTAGATGTTCATGGAAAAGTTGCCGGAAGCAGCTGCTGAATTATTCACTTCCCATGCGTTTCCACCGTTCGCATTCTGCAGGAACCAGTCATTGGAAGATGGGAATACTCCCGATTCAAAACCTTCGCTGAAAGGTACCGCTCCAGTCGCGCCGGTGGCACTGACGACAATCATGCCTGTTTCGGTTTTCGTATCGCTGCCACTTGCGTTAGTGACTGTCAGGATCACATCGTAAACTCCGGGGGTATTATAAGTAACGGTAGGGTTAGCAGAAGTATCGGTTGCCGGCGTTCCTCCGGGGAAGGTCCATACCCTTGAAGCCACCTGGCCTCTCCATGAACCATCGTTGAAGGTAGTGGTAGCGCCGGCACAGAGGAAACGCTGGCGTGGGATGAAATCCGCTTTGGGCGGACACAGCGCGGCGGGAGAACCCGTTGTACCGGTGGCTGTGAGATTGGCAGCAGAGGAAAGATTGCTGCGTCCGCTGATGGCGGAGTTGAGGGCGGCATTCATCCTGCTGGACTGACCGATCGAGAACATGTTCTGGCAATCGCCGTTGGTATAATCCATGTAATTGGTGAACATGTCGCCGTTAGGAGCATTACCGGCACAGGAGCTCAGCTTTGGCCATGCAGGGCAAATCGACAGGTTGGCGGCTGCATGGGGAGGGGTATCGGAGACCTGATCGTTTCCGCAGGTGGCATCGCCCCAGATGTGGCGAAGGTTCAGCCAGTGACCAATTTCGTGCGTAGCGGTGCGCCCGTTGTTGCTGTTGATGGCGGCAGAACCGATGCTTCCCATGAAATCGTATTTTATAACCACACCATCTGTGGTGGCGGGACCTGTACCCGGGAATTGCGCGAAGCCGATGACCTGCCCGGGAGAACCGCTTGAATTAGCGATGCTGTTCACCACCCAGATATTCAGGTATTTGTTGCTTGGCCAATAACTCAGAGCCTTCACATTGTCGCGGGCATCGAATGTCAGTGGTGAATATACCCTGACAATACCGTCTGTACAGTTTCCGTTCGGGTCCAGCTGCGCCATACGGAACTCGATGTTGGCATTTCCGATCAAGGGCTGGAACACGGCCGGGCAATTGATGGTATCTGCGTTCAGGGCCTGGAAGTCCTTGTTCAACGAATCTATCTGATCCAGGATCTGGGCTCTGGAAATATTCTCAGGACCTCCATAGTGAATAACATGTACTACCACCGGAATCACCTTGGGAACGCTGCTTTCGTGTGCATGGTTTCCGTGTTGGCGGAGGTATTCCTGCGTCCACTCTTCCAACGCTTCGCGTTGCTGTAACAACTGCGGATTTTTGGCTGCGGCCTCCTGAAACAGAATTTCAGAGAGACATTTCTCCTGTGCCTGCGCTACCTGAAAGGAGGCGACAAGAACAAGCACTGCGAACAGTAAAATTTTTTTCAT
>CAZPCA010000064.1:0-14169 GCA_964584995.1 uncultured Bifidobacterium sp. | reverse complement strand
TGAGTTTTTTCGCCACATAAAAGTGCGCATTTTGTCCCCAGGCTACCAGGTCTATGTCCTGTACATTCCCGTTCGTCTCAAACACTATGGAATCCTGAACGACAAAGGGGAGCGACTGATTGTTCATGTTCACCGTTACTTCCACAAACACCCAGATGCTGTCGCCGGCACGTATTTCAACATCGTTGAAAACGGTACCCGGGGAGCCGTTGACATTGATCCGGTAAATTGAAGACGCGCCTCCCGCAAGTCGGATGGAGGAAATTTTCAGGGGTTGATCGAAGGTGTTGTACACCCTGAAATTTTTAGTGACCGAACCGATGCTGGTGAAAACTGTGTCAAAAAGGAGGGTGTCGTCGGAAAATTCCAGCCGGGCATTGGAGTCGGTTAGGATGTCTTCCTTTCGGCAACTGCCCAGGAAGATAAGTCCTAAAAAGCTGAAAAACAATAAAATATTCGATTTTTGAAGTGGCATCGTGTTGCAAATATAATCCTGATCGGCTGCAGGCACCTGATTTTTAACCGATAAATTGATACGATATTGCCCCGATGAAAAATTATCGTATCTTTGCCGCCCATTGCATACAACTCATGAAGAAAGACATTCACCCTAAAAATTACCGTTTCGTCGTTTTCAAAGATATTTCTACCGACTACTCCTTCATCACAAAATCGGCTGTCGACACCAAGGACACCGTGAAATGGGAAGACGGAAACGAATACCCGCTGGTCAAGCTTGAAATCTCGCACATGAGCCATCCTTTCTATACCGGAAAGATGAAACTTGTCGATACTGCAGGGCGTGTTGATAAATTCCGTACCCGCTACGAAAAGGCCAAGAAGCCTGCATCAAAATAACTGATTAACAACTCCTTATACAAAGGGCCTTCCGCATAGGATGGCCCTTTTTCTTTGCCCAGAAGGGCCCTTGTGAAATATTTGTATCCGTTTGATGTAGGGATATTCAAAAAAAAACTCTTTTATTTGTTGATACCGGTTTTGATTGCAATGCAATCATCGGTAAAAATCATATAACAATCAAAAAAGAAACAGACATGGCTACAGAAGCAGCGGAAGCGAAAGAGAAACTGAAAGTTTTGCAACTCGCAATTGACAAGATTGAAAAGACCTACGGTAAGGGTACCATCATGCGGATGGGGGATGATGCAGTAGAGGCGATAGAGGCTATTCCGACAGGTTCAATCACACTCGACAGCGCACTGGGTATCGGCGGCTATCCGAAAGGACGAATCATTGAAATCTACGGACCGGAGTCTTCCGGTAAAACCACACTGGCCATTCACGCTATTGCCAATGTGCAAGAGGCCGGCGGTATTGCCGCCTTCATCGATGCGGAACATGCTTTCGATCGTTTTTATGCACAGAAGCTCGGCGTGGATATAGAAAACCTGCTCATCTCGCAACCCGATAATGGAGAGCAGGCCCTGGAGATTACGGAAAACCTGATCCGGTCCGGAGCCATCGACATCATTGTCATCGACTCCGTGGCGGCGCTTACACCCAAGAGTGAGATCGAGGGGGAGATGGGGGAAAGCAAGATGGGACTTCAGGCACGTCTGATGTCGCAGGCCTTGCGCAAGCTTACCGCCACCATTTCCCGTACCGGATGCTGTTGCATTTTCATCAACCAGCTGAGGGAAAAGATCGGTGTGATGTTCGGGAATCCGGAGACCACAACCGGTGGTAACGCTCTTAAATTCTATGCATCCGTGCGTCTTGACATTCGCCGTATCGGTCAGATCAAAGACGGTGAGAGTGTTGTCGGAAACCGTACCAAGGTGAAAATCGTGAAGAATAAAGTAGCACCGCCGTTCCGACTGGCAGAATTCGATATCATGTACGGAGAAGGGATTTCCCGCATGGGTGAAATCGTGGACCTCGGTGTCGATAATAACGTCATCAAAAAGGCCGGTTCCTGGTTCAGCTATGGCGACACCAAGATCGGTCAGGGTCGTGATGCGGTCAAGCAGACACTCGCCGATAACCCCGAGTTGTGTGAGGAGATCGAAACGAAAATACGCGCAGCACTGAGCGAAAAGGCGGAAGCCTGATAGCTGTTTCGCCTTAAAGGGTGACAGCGAAAGATGTTTTGAATGGGACGAGGGTGGCACGAAAGTGTTGCCCTCTCTTTTTTAGCTTATGAATGGTTTTTCACATCGGCTACCGAATGCTATATCCGGGTGGGCTATCCAAAAACAACATTCGGCTTTTTCCTAAATTTGGCAATTATCATGAAATACACCGGAATGTTCTTTCGCCTTGCAGGTTTTTCTTTCCTGTTGCTATTGCTGGCTTGTTCAGGAAACACAAAAACCGATAAAGAGGCTTCAGCGGCTGTACAGGATACTACGCCGCTGGGATTGAAAATCACAGAGCTTTCCCTGCAGATCAGTAAAGACCCCGACAATCCGGACTTGTTCCACCAGCGGGCCCTCTTGCACATGCAGCGCAAGGATGTCGCCAATGCGATGATCGATATGGAGAAAGTGCTGCAAATGGATACCACCAATGCGGCATATTTCATTACGCTGGCCGATGTACATCTGGCAGCCGGAAAGCCGGGTAAGTCGATGTCGGCGCTGGACAAATGCCGTAGCATCGATCCGAAAAATAAATTGGCCTACGAGAAAAAAGCAGAGCTGTATTTCATTGCTCAGCAGTATAAGCAGGCCATCTCCAACCTCGATGAGGTACTGAAGCTGGATATCACGAATCCCAAAGCGTATTTCATGAAGGGGATGTGCTTTCGGGATCTGGGCGATACGCTTAAAGCGGTTTCCAGTTTCCAGACCAGTATTGAACAGAAACCGGATTATTACGATGCCTATCTGCAACTGGCGATGATCTGGCATGCCCGGAACAACGTGCTGGCCAAACAATACTACGATGGTGCTTTACGGGTGAACCCCAAGAGTGTGGATGCCCTCTATGGTCGTGGTTTATGGTTCCAGGAAAACGAGCAGAACTACGATTTGGCTATCCAGGATTATACCTCAGCAGTTCAACTGGATCCTGCGGCGGCAAGAGCGCACTATGCGCTGGGGTATATCCACTACCAGTACCTGAAGGTGTATGCACAGGCCATCAAGCATTACACAGACGCCATACAAGCTGACAAGGACTGGGCGGAAGCCTATTTCAACCGCGGTTTGGCCTACGAAGCAAGTGGAAACGTATCCGCGGCGAATGCGGATTATGAGAAGGCCCTGCAGATCAATCCGGCGTATCAGAATGCGGCCCAGGCACTGGGGCGCGTAGTAAGGCCGTCCGCCACAGCGACAGAAAAGTAGCGATGTCAGAACCCATCATCATTGTATCAGGTGTTCCGCGCTCGGGCACGAGCCTGGCGATGCAGATGCTCCGTGCGGGTGGCGTGCCCACCTTCACCGACGGTGTGCGCAAGGCCGATGAGAGCAATCCACAGGGATACTTGGAACTGGAAAAGGTGCGTTCGCTGCCTACAGACCGATCTTGGCTTCCCGAGGTAAGCGGCCAGGCGGTCAAGGTCATCCACTCCCTGCTGAAATACCTTCCTGCCGAATACACTTATTCGGTGGTGTTCATGCACCGCAACCTCCAGGAAGTGGTGATCAGTCAAAAATCCATGCTGAGCAGGTTGGGGAAGAAAGGCGGGTTGATCACCGACGATCAACTGATGCGGATTTTTGAAAAAGAAGTGGAACAGGTGTTGACATCTCTGCGCTCAGCGTCCAATATCCGCCTCCTGGAACTCGATTATTCATCATTACTGGACGACCCGCTGCAAGCAGCCGGAAGCATCGGTGAATTTCTGCAGCGTCCCTTGCACCTGGAGGAGATGGTGAAGGTGGTGGATCCGGCTTTGTACCGTTCACGCACCTGAACCGTCTTAAAAAGGCAAATTGTTCTTCATGGCGAAATCCTTCGCCCCGAACGGATGCTCGTGGATGAAGGAGACAGGATGTAGCATACGCAGCTCTTCGGCTTTCTGCAGGTGATAGGTGGCTTCTTTGCCTTGTCCGATTTTTGTCAGTAGCATGCCTGCAAAGCGATGGGCGTCTTTCAGTTTGTCATCGAAGTGGAGAGCGTTGCGAAAGCTCTGCATGGCGTTCATGCCATCGCCCAGCCATAGAAGGGCAACGCCCAGCAACAGGTGCGCTTCTGGTACGGCCTGTGTCAGTTCCAGCGCATCGAGTGCATGCCCTGCGGCCTGTTCGAACTTGCCCGAGGCAAGGGTGATCTTCCCAAGCAGGGTGTGTGCCAGAGGGTCCTGTTTGTTGATGCTGAGGGCTCTCTTTGCATGACTCTCTGCCTGGCTGTACCTGTGTTGTAAAAAAAACAGGCTCGCGAGACTCAATGCATATTCCTGTTTTCCTGCACAGGCGGATTCTGCTGTACGGGTGTACTCCTCGGCTTTTTTGGTGTTTTCCAATTCGGTATAGCCGTTGCACAACATCAGTAGAAGCTCTATGTTATCCGGATTTTCGGCAAAGGCAGTTTCCGCGATGGTCATGGCTCCTTTGAAATCGTACAATGCCATCTTGCACTGTGCAAGGCAAATCGTGTATCGTACAATATCGCTTTTGTGTGCTTGCAATTTTTCGAATAGTTCTGCTGCCTTGCCGAATTGCTGCATACTCATGTGCGAAACGGCAAGATTGAAGGTGCTCTCTCTCTCTACCAGATCGATTTGCTCACGGGTGCTTTCGGGGATGGCAGCCAGGTAGCCAAGGTCGATGAGCTGTTGAATGGCGGCGCTGGTTTCGATTGGATTGCTGCGCATGTCTTCCGGATGCAGTCCATGATCACCATCGATCAGGTCCCAGCTATCGATAGGTGCCGGAATGTTCTGCGTGGCAAAAATCTCTTTGAGCGCCCTTCCATCCATGTCCTTCCCGATTGGGAGACCCAGGAGGCTGAGGCAGGTAGGGGTGATGTCCAGAATGCTGCAGGGACCAGGCGTAATGCCGCCTATGAAACGGTTGCCGGAGGCGACAAGAATGCCGAATGGACGGTGCCAGGAAGATTCGAGCTCCATCCTGCGTTCCGGGGGCAGGTGTTCGATACTGGGGCGCATCGCACCGCTGTGGAATCCGTGGTCAGAGACCAATAGGATGTCCACATCGTTACCGGCAGCTGCGAGTAATCTTCCCAGCGACGCATCGTGCCAGCAGTACACTTCGTCCATCGTATCGCTGAACCAGCGCAGCTCCTTGTCGGTGACATGTTGCATCTGCGGCTTCCTGTACTGCATGAAAAGATGGCCCATGGTATCGATGGCATCGAAGAATACAAAGCCGGCCTTCCACGTCTGCTGTCCCATCAATTGTATGGCCGCGGCCTCGATACTCACGGCATAGCTCATACGTTTTTTCAGGGATACTATTCTATCATCGCCCTCCCCAACTTCTTTATAGCGGGAAACGAGCTGCTGCAACAAGGACTGCGGGAAGTGCTGATAATGCAAGCGGCTGGCAGCGATGCCATCGTGCAGGGCCGAGGGATGGACAGACAGAGGTGGCATGGGTGCCGCTTCGGTTCCTATTTCCTGAAATCCCTCGTGCAATAGGTTGGTCACTACCGCTCCGCGTATGGGTTCGGCGGGGTGTGAAGCATACCATCCAACGACCCATGTGTCAATGCCGTTTTGCGAAAAGATGTTCCATACCGCTTTTGTCTTACGGCTGGTGGATTGTGAAACACGCAATCCTTCGCCATCGGGTTTGGGTTCAACGAAGTTGAGTATGCCGTGCTTGGAGGCCACTTTGCCAGTCGCAATGGAGGTCCATAGCAAAGGCGAAAGTTTGGGTTCGATGGTTTTCAAGGGGGAACGAACCCCTTGTTCGATTAATCGCTGAAGGTGCGGCATTTTTCCCGCTTGTATCAAGGGGTCGATGATCTGCCAGTCGGCGGCATCCCAGCCGATTACCAGTAATTTATTAGTCGAGGAAGTGAGGTCCATAGGCAGGTGTTAGTGTACCGGTTTTGTTTTTTGCAGCAGTGCAGCGTAGAATTTCCGCGCATACGCCTCTCCATCGAAAAGGTTGGATGCCTCCAAAATCGGACGCAGCTCATTTCTCCAGCGCATCAGTCTATCCATATCGCCGGCGAGACCAATGGCTTTTTCAACGTACTGTGCGGTATCATCCGCAACGAAGGCGGAGAGGCCGGCTGCTTTCAGCAGGCTTTCACCCACCCGTGCCGCATGTCGGTCACCCCTCAGCGTTATGACAGGTACGCCCATCCAGAGGGCTTCGCAGGTCGTTGTGGTGCCATTGTAAGGGAAGGTGTCGAGCGCGAAGTGGATTTTGCTGTACAGCTCCAGGTGTTCGCGGGTGGTTTTACTATAGGGTAGGAACTTCAGGTTTTTCGCCGAAATCCCATGTTTTTCAAAGCTCGCGAAGAGGTTCTTGCGGAACAAGGGCTCATTGCTGTTCACGGATTTCAATACCAGTCGGGCATGGGGCAGTTGCCGCATGATGGCAGCCCAGGCCGAAATACACGCTTCGCTGATCTTATTGCCGAGATTGAAAGAGCCCAGGTACAGATGATCCTGGGCTTCTGGGAAGGAGGGGAGCGGGGAGTCGGCCGGTGGTGTGTAATGCAGAAAGCAGCCATCCAGGTATAATTTCTCTTCAGAGCTGAAAGCGTCAGCTTCCGGCTCTACCGTGGTGTCACTCAGTCGGTAGCCGATGGACGGATGGCCGGTGGAATGCGGATAGCCGATACCGTGAACAATTACAGGTGCCGGCGGTGGATACAGCGCCGCAAGATGATTGCCGCTCGTATGTCCTCCCAGGTCGACCAGGATATCGATATTGCCCTCTGCGATACTCCTGTTCACTTTTTCCGAAGACACCTCCTGCAGCGTGATCCATTCGTCGGCCTTGCTTTGGAAGAATTGCGTCAGGGCGTCCTTTCCATCGTCCTTGCCACCGTAAAACACAATCAGCTTGACATGCTCCGGTTTGAACAAAAATATACTCTGCACGAAATAAGCGACACTGTGAGTACGCAGGTCGTTGCTGAGGATGCCGATGCGAGCGTATGCAGAAGGGTTACCTGATTGGTCTTCACGGAGGCTTTGCGAAGCTGGACGGGAAACAATGTACTCCCCGAACTTCTGGTGTTCCTGCATGATTGTTGATGCAGGCAAGGAGGTATATTGCAGGGCCAGCAGGTAATTAGAGTATTGCGCCGGTTTCAGCTCCTGTCTTTTCAGAAGTTGTTGATAGGTTTCAATTGCTTTTTCCGTCTGCAAGGTGTGCAGGTGAACCTCTGCAAGCTGCGCCTCCAGTTCCGTCCATCCCGGCTGAATGGATAAGCCTTTGAGTGCGGTTTTCAGGGCATCTTCTCCCTGCTGCTGCTTAAGCTGTGCGATGCTCAGTCCAAGATAAGCCTTGAAGTAGCGGCTGTCAACCTGAAGTGCATATTTGAATTCCCTGATCGCCTCGGCGAAATCGCGTGCGGCAAGGTATGCGTTTCCGAGGTTGTTACGGTAGGCTGCAATACGCGGTGAAAGGGTCGTTGCCTGTTTTAGATAACGGATGCCCTCTTGTACATTTCCACGGCTGGTGTGCACGAGCCCTACCACTTGCAGGGCATCCGTATTGCGCGGAAAGCTCTTCAGGATACGGAGTGCCTCCTGCTCTGCAAGATCCAGCTCACCCTGTTTCAGGAAAGCTGTGGCAAGCTGAAGGTCCGGAAGTGATGCCATATCAGGAAGGAGAAGGTGTTGTGTGTATCAAAAATAGGGGCTTTGTCAGACATTTCTGCCAATCCCGGACGAGAAAGGCCCGAAGGTTTGAACAATCAAAAGCGTGATTGAATTTAAGCGTGAATGGTTGTTGACCGGTATCGGATTACTTGTTATCTTGCCCATACAACCAACCTGAAACCAATAGCCTAACCATGTATTCAAATTCCTGTAGGGGTATATACCTGAAGTGGGGTCTCTTCGCCTCCTTGTTCGTTTTAAATGTAGGCGAGATCCATGCGCAATGGCTCAATTGGGCCAACAATACTTCCAGCCGCCTGGTGGTTTCATCGGTGGCGAACAGCGATCCAGAAGAGAAAGATCTGTGGGTGGCTGATTTTAATAAGGATGGCCATGACGATGTGGTAGTCGTGCGTAAGCAGCCATTCTCCAGCCCGACACAACCGGGTAAATCAACCTTGTTGTTGATGAACATATCAGGTGTGCTGACCGATCAGACACAGCAGTACGCCCCTGCTTTTATTTCAACGCTGAGCTTCGCCAGGGATGTGTTTGCTGACGATTTTGATGGAGACACATGGCCGGATATTATCATTGCGAACACATTTTTACAGCAACCTCAGTACTTCAGGAACAGAGGGGTCGACAATTTGGGTAATTGGCTGGGATTTCAGGATGAGTCTGCTCTGCGATTTCCGCAGCTGACGGAAGACCCCGTTCGTTTTTGTGCCGTTTGGGGTGGAGATGTCAATGGCGATGGACACAAGGATATCTACTTCGCCAACTACAGGCAGAATTCAACAGGCGGTACTTCGAAAGACTACCTCCTCATCAATGACGGAACCGGTCATTTCACCAACCAGACGCAGGCGAGGATGGGACTGCTGCGTAATTCCGCTTTTGGTACTGCCTGTCAGATAGTGGATATGGATGGTGATGGTGATAATGATATTGTGAAAGTGAGCACCCTCTACAATGTGGCTCCGTGGAATGCTCGTGGTGTATTGCTCTTGTTCAATGACGGTTCCGGCAATTTCAGTACATGGCAAAATCTAACACCCGCTGCTGCGCCCTATATGTTCGAAGTGGCAGACTTCAATCTGGACGGAAAGAAAGACCTGTTTGTAGTTGATGATGCCAGCGATTACGTGCTTCGCACTTTGTCCTATGTTCCGAACACTTCGTTGACGGTGCAGAAAACGAATCTTAATTTTTCGACCACCAATGGTTTTGGTGGAAATGTACATGCCGCTGATCTGGATCTAGACGGCGACATGGATATTGGTGTTGCCGATGTGGACGTAGATATTCCTCCTTGCAACAGTTCACGTAGAATGGCCATCTATAGAAACGACAATGGTGTATTCACCGATGTGTACGGCACCTCGATGAGCAGCTGGATCGGGAACAGTTATGACTTTGCATGGATCGATATCAACAACGATGGGTTGATGGATTTCATCACCGGGAAGTGCGCCGGCTATGGGCTTTACATGAACGATAATTGTCAGCTTGCGCCGAATCCTTCAGACTATGATCAGGATGGTTTGGCCGATGCCTGTGACCCTTGTCCTACAAACCCAAGCCCCAGTTGTACACCGCCGACCGTTTATCCTACCGTTGACTTGAACGAGAACATCGCCCGACAATGGAATGAGCTCTTGCTGGCATCGATCCGCCGTGATTTCGCCCGCCCGACTGTACATGCCCGAAATTTGTTTCACCTTTCTGCTGCAATGTGGGATGCATGGGCGCTTTATGACCATACGGCAGTAGAGTTTCTAATCGGTAAAACAGTCGGAGGATTTAACGCTGCTTTCAGCGGCATCCCATCTGTGACCGATACTGCTGAGGCCAGGCGCAAAGCCATCAGTTACGCATGTTACCGTTTGTTGAGGCATCGATTTGTGAATTCGCCACAAGCAGCGTTGCTTTATCAGGCATACGATGCTCACATGGATTCGTTGGGCTATGATAAAACCTTCACCTCGGCCAATTATGCTGGAGGAGATCCCAGGGCTTTGGGTAACTACATTGCTCAACAATATATCGCCTTCGGATTGCAGGATGGTGCTAATGAACAAAACGCTTATTCAAATACCAGCTACGCACCTGTGAATCCGCCTTTGAACGTAGATGTGCCAGGGAACGCAAATATGCCGGAGGTGAATCGCTGGCAGCCACTCACACTGGATCTTTTCATCGACCAGAGCGGAAACCAGATACCGGGTGCTACACCCCCATTTCTCTCTCCGGAATGGGGGCAGGTTACCCCCTTCGCGCTAAGTAGCGAGGACTTGACCTCTAACCAGCGAAATGGTTTTACTTACAAAGTGTACCATGATCCTGGCCCTCCGCCTATGCTGCAAATGGATGGTTCCGGTACGTCGTCCTATTATCAATGGGGACATGCGTTGGTGGCTGTTTGGTCTTCTCATCTTTCTCAGGACGATACAACCATGTGGGACATCTCACCGGCATCAAGGGGTAATATCGATACCTTACCCGATACATGGGCGGATTATGCCGGTTTTTACAATCTGACACAAGGGGGGACAGGTGGGAATGGTCATCCAATTAATCCAGCCACTGGGTTGCCCTATACGCCTCATATGGTCAAAAGGGGCGATTACGCGCGTGTGCTTGCTGAATTTTGGGCCGATGGACCAGAGTCAGAAACTCCTCCCGGGCATTGGTTTAAGATCTTCAACTATATATCAGACCAGCCTCAACTGGCAAAAAAATTCAAGGGACAGGGCGATACGCTGAGTGAACTCGAGTGGAGTGTCAAGGGCTATTTTGCACTTGGAGGCGCAATGCACGATGTGGCGGTTTCCATCTGGGGCATCAAAGGTTGGTACGATTCTCCTCGGCCTATTTCAGCAATCAGGCGTATGGCTGAGTTCGGTCAAAGTACGAATCCCTTGGATTCGAATTATCATCCTGCAGGTCTTCCGCTCATTCCTGGTTACATAGAGGTGATTCATCCGGGGGATCCATTGGCTTCCAATTCCGCGAACATTGGGGAGGTCAAACTGTTTGCTTGGAAAGGCCACAGTGTCATCAACAATGTGGATGTTGATGAGGCAGGTGCAGGTTGGATTCTTGCGAAAGACTGGATGCCTTACCAACGTCCTTCCTTCGTTTCTCCGCCATTTGCCGGCTATCTGTCCGGACATTCCACGTATTCACGCGCTGCCGCAGAGCTGCTGACCGACTTCACGGGTAGCAAGTACTTTCCGGGAGGACTTGGTGTTTTCCATGCTGCACAAAACCAATTCCTGGTTTTTGAGGACGGCCCCAGCACGGACATCGATTTGCAATGGGCTACCTATCAGGATGCGGCCGATGAGTCGTCTTTATCGCGCATATGGGGAGGCATTCATCCGCCCTTTGACGATGTGAAAGGGCGAAAGATAGCGGTCCTGGTGGCAGAGGATGCATTCAGCAAAGCAGAAACATATTTCAACAATGTGCCGGGTGATAGCTTGTTCGATGTACCGGGTTGTATAGATCCGCTTGCGTGTAATTATTCTTCGCTTGCCACGTTCAACAACGGAAGTTGTACATATGGTCCTGTTTACTATGCGGATGCGGACGGTGATGGTTACGGGTCTTCAGTAAACGATACCACTGCCTGTTTGGTGCCTTCCGGTTATGTATCCAATAATGATGATTGCAATGATCAGGTTGGAACTGTAAATCCCCTTGCGAATGAGATTTGTGCTAACGCCGTCGATGATAATTGCAATGCCATTCTTGACGAGGGCTGTACTGCGGGTGTGCTGGAGTTGAAAGTGATGATTGAAGGATTCAACACCGGAAACGGACTCATGCGCACGGTCCTTTTTGATGCCGGTTTACATGCGAACCCTTCCGCATGTGATAGTATCACGGTGGAGTGGCGAAGCGTTCAGCAACCGTCGGTACCGGCCCATACGGCCCAGGCTTTGCTGATGCATAACGGCTTTGCATATACTACATATCCTGTTTCTTTGATTGGTGATTTCTGGCTTGTAGTCCGTCACCGCAACAGTGTTGAGGTCTGGAGCAAGCAAGCTGTAACGGTCAATGGATCCGGTATCTTTTATGATTACAGCAAACCCTGATCAAGCGTTCCAGCTGTTCATAGTCAATACCCCTTTCTATGCAGAAATCCTTCCGCCGGGAGTGAAAGGGAAGTGCTTGCCGGCATGGATCTCACCTGTTCCACGTAGTGTATGCTCTGGTAGATCCGGAACAGGATGTAGCAAACCACTACGAGTAGCACTACCGGTTGTGCCTTCTGTAAAAAGGTCAGCCATGACTGTGTACGGGGATGTTGCAGGAACAAAAAGCATGCGATGACAGTGGCGAGACTGATGAAGCTCCAAGCCCTCGCAGGACCGTAATCTCCCATGATCCATGTAATGAAAAATCCATGCAGTGCAATGGTCAGTAACCATCCGAAGCCCACATAGAGCAACAATCGATCGGATAGATATTCTATTTTTCTTTCAGGTGTTTCCCGCACCAGAGGAATCAAGATCAGCACTGCGAGCAATAGACGTATCGGCGTATGGTACAACAGCAGCTTCGCGGAGAAATACATGCTGCGCAGCAGGTAGTCCATGCCATCGACAGTCGGCAGTGCATCGGATCTTCGGGAGTGTCCTTCGCCGGCGAGGGATACCGCGAAACCAAGAAGGAGGAACAGCAGAAATACGACGAGCTCATTCCGGATGTTTCGGGTAATCGGGTGCTTTAGGACGATGAATACAGGAATCAGCAAGAGGAGGGAAGCAACGGCAGGTTCGGCAGCGCCACCGGTGAAGAGTCCACAGATTGCCATCAGCGCCCACTGCAGCAGACGGCTGGTGCAGGGTGCCATGCAAAGAGAAAGCGCTGTGATGATGACGATCAGGTTCCAGCCGTACATGGTCGAGGTGTTCACCCAAAACCAGGTATCGCCGGGATGATAGGTGGCTGTCAGCAGGGCCGCCGCGATGAGTCCGCTGAAGAAGTAGGCATTGCTTTTTCCATCATCCAGCAATTGCCGTCTTTGCATCCCGCAAACAAGTCTGAAACAACTCAGGTAAAGGCAAATCAACGTGAAAATGTGGTAGAGGAATGGCGAACTCCCCTCATTCCAGCAACGCATCCAGCTGTGCAGTAAAAGGAAAGAGGTCCATCGGGTGTTCCAGCTTTCCCATTGCAGTTGCGTGGCCTTGATGATGCCCTCCTGCTGTACCGAACGCAACATTACCAGGTCGTCATCCTGGAAGAGGTTGATGCAGCTCAGGGTGAGCCAAGACCCCAATAGCACGAGCAGCAAAAGGAAGTGAAAGGGGTGTTTTCTTGCAGGACGCATCGGCATTGGTTCCGTGAAGTTCGCATTTATTCCATTACTGAAAGTGGATGCCTATCCCATGGCGGGAAATAAAAAAAGGAACCCTGAAGAGGATTCCTTTTTTGAGAAGGTGAAGGACCGCTTATTTCACGGAATTCAGAATGGCTTCGAAAGCCGCAGGATTGTTCATGGCCAAATCAGCCAAAACCTTGCGGTTGATATCCACATTGCTTGCGTGGATCTTGCCCATGAATTGGGAATAAGACATTCCATGTGTGCGTGCGGCTGCGTTAATACGCTGGATCCACAAAGCGCGGAAGTTACGTTTCTTGGTTTTACGGTCGCGGTAGGCGTACTGCAAACCTTTTTCGACAGTGTTCTTGGCTACTGTCCAAACATTTTTACGGGAACCGAAATTACCCTTGGCAAGTTTAAGGACCTTTTTCCTTTTTGCTCTTGAAGCTACGTGATTGACTGAACGTGGCATGTTGTTTTCGTTTTTTGGCGTTAGCGTCCCTTCTGTCGGGCTCTTGTTAAGCTAAGTACCGGGTTAGAGATTTTTTTAAGTGGTATTAAGCGATGTTCAACATCCTTTTTACCCTGTACTCGTCAGTTTCATGAACGAGTCCTGTAGCGGTTAATGCGCGCTTGGATTTGATGGTCTTCTTGGTCAGGATGTGACGCTTGAAGGCATGCTTGCGCTTCACTTTTCCGGTGCCGGTAAGCGCAAAACGCTTCTTCGCACTGGAGTTGGTTTTCATTTTCGGCATGGCAAATAATTTTATGCTTCGTTAGTATTCTCCGGCTGTTCCTTCGCCTTTGGGGCGGAGTCTTGCTCTGCTGCCTTCTCTTCAGCAGGTTTAGCCGGTTTTGGTTTCTTATTGGGTAGGGGAGCCAGATGCAGGAACATCCGGTTTCCTTCGAGTTTGGGCAACATTTCCACTTTTCCGAATTCCTCCAATGCCTGAGCGAACTTGAGGAGGATAATCTCCCCGCGTGCTTTGTAGGCGATGGCCCTGCCCCGGAAATGCACATACGCTTTCACTTTAGCGCCTTCTTCCAGGAACTTGGTGGCATGCTTCACCTTGAAGTTGAAATCATGCTCATCCGTATTGGGACCGAA
>CAZPCA010000063.1:11733-14223 GCA_964584995.1 uncultured Bifidobacterium sp. | reverse complement strand
CATCAGTTTGGTTCATGATACTAGTAATTGCAGTCGAATAGAAATATTTATCCCCCGGCTTTGCGCCTCCTATAATTTATTTTTGAATTGGGGCGGGAACGGTTGTTCCCCCGTTTTTTCTACAAGACGCCATCGCTTGCAGCCGAATGAATTTTTGCACTCACTGATTCATTCATTTTTTAAATACCCATTTTATTCATCACCATCCTAGCTCGTTAAGCAACCATTTGCACCCGACTAGAAATATTTATCCCCCGACTATGTGCCTCCCGTGATTTATTTTTGAATTGGGGCGGGGCTGGAAGCCCCAAGCTTCTACCTCGTTCAATTTGCAAACATTTGCACCCGATTAGAAATATTTATCCCCCGACTATCTGGTTTCACACCGGTAATTTTGAATTTGGGCGGGGCTTCCAGCCCCGGATTGCAAAGGATAATAGAACTAATCATTTACACCCGGCTTTTCGTATTTATTTCACGATTACATAGTCAACTAGGAGTGTTTTTATGCTGGTACGCTAAAGGTTTAACCCGACATTTTATGCTTTTTCCAACAGAGGATGTCCATTGAATAATTGTCACAGAAAAGAATGCTCCAGGAAGACTCTTCAAGTAAACTATAAATTAAAACCAGTTCTTTAAACCATCCTCCAAGTCCTGAATAAATGCGAAGGATATTTTTTAATTGGGCCATAATCACAAATCCACTGACATTTTATGCCCGCCACAGCACTAGCTGAGACAATACATAATCGTTTAAGAAAACAAATTCAAAAAATACCCTCTGAAGATCTTTGAATATCCTGAAAACTATTCCACGGTTTTGGAAAATACTATGAATGACTGAAGGAAATTGAAGGCAAAGAAGCAAAATGATTAGGCTCACGTTGAAAAAGAGTGCATCTGTAGGTGTCAGGCAAAAAGAAAAGCGTTGGCCATAAGAAAAACGCAGGCGTAATTTTATTCTGCCGCATCAGAAGCATAAACCATCTTGTAGTGCGGTATATTGGCTTCGTAAAACAATGGGCCCTCGGGAAGAAATCCGGCTCCCGCATAAAGTGGCATGGCACTGACCTGAGCATGCAGATAGGTCAATTGGCGGTGAGGCAAGACATCTTGCAAAACAGCTTGCAAAATTGCAGCCGCCACACCACGGCGACGGAATTCCGGCAACACAGCGAATCGCTCCAGCTTGATGCCCTTGTCGGTAAAGCGCCAGCGGGCTGTTCCCGCCGGCCGCTCTTCCACCAACAGCAAATAATGCATGCTTGTATCCTCGAATTCGTCGTACTCCTCTTCGGGTGAAACGTTTTGCTCTTCAACGAAGACCCGCTGACGGATACTGAAAATGATCCGGGAATTTTCTTTATCGCTCGTGCTGAATTTCAGAATACTGAACATGCCCTGTGGTTGAAGGCATGAAAGTAGTAATTTACTGTCAATCCATTAATACGATGCGCTCATTCCACGATTGTCCGGTTGTATCGGACAGTACCAGCAGGTAGGTGCCGCCGGGTGTTTCCGCAGGCAACTGAATGTTGCATTGCTCCTCTCCGGACTGCAACACACTTAAATGCGCATATTGCTTACCCGACAAATCGTAAAGGATTGCGTTCACTTCGCCACCGCCCCATCCGCTCAACCCTGCAGTTAAGGTGCGCTGAGTAGAAGGATTGGGATATACCTGAGCTGTCTGACGACTGAAAAACACACTGCGAACAGAAGTATATTCACTCGCACCATTCAAATCCCACTGGCGAAGCCTGTAATAATTGACCCCGTTTTCCGGAGCACGGTCTATCCAGGTGTAATTCACCAGTGTGTTGGAATTACCCATGGCCGTCACCTTGCTCAAAGGCCTGAAATGGACACCGTCGGAACTGCGTTCTACTTCAAAGAAATCGCTGTTGACCTCAGAGGCCGTGGACCAGCTCAACTGTACATCCTGCTTTCTGCGTTGAGCGTCAAAAGAAACGAAGTCAACAGGCAAGGGATTGCTGCCACCTGTACTATTCGCTAAGGTGAAAACTGTGTTGAATGTATTGAAATTGGAAGAGGTGATACTTCCTGAACCAGCAGCTGTTCCTGTACCTCCCATGTCTATCCATGCGGCACTTCCATTGTCCCTGGCCACACGCAGATTGGAAGGGTCCGTTACGACATCGTCGGCGCCATACACCAAGGTAATGCGCGCATTGGCGAGATTACCTACTGCAGTACGGCTGATGTTATAGTGACGTACATCCGACACCCAGGTGAGGGAGGATGGAACAGTATAACCCATCGCCCTTGCAGAGGCATTGTTCAACTCCGAAGTATAGGTCACGGAAGCCGCACTGGAGTGCTGTACCGCGAGAATCACCGGCCTGTATGCACCGTTTTTCCCGATGGGGAGATTAAGTGTCTGCGGAGAGGTGCTGGCGACCACCTGTTGTAAGGGGCCGTCCACGTAGGAAATGGATGAACCGATATTGGCTGAAGCACCGGCAA
>CAZPCA010000063.1:3245-11707 GCA_964584995.1 uncultured Bifidobacterium sp. | reverse complement strand
CACCGGATTGAGTGCCGTGGAATACACCACACCATCACTCAGCAAAAGGTTGTTGCTGACCTGTATCGTGGAAGAAAGAGAAATCCCCAGCGGGTTATTTACGGAAAGGTTATAGAAAACAGGAGTAACGGTTCCGCCTACCCAAAGTCCCTCTGTTCCCTGGAAAAGTACAGTGCCCGTACGGGCGAAGAAGTTGCCGTCGCTATAGAAGGCATGCAGGCCGTCGAAATTGCCTGTGAGTGTCATCACCTTGGAATCACCGGCAGCGCCCGATACAGAACGGTTGTCGAATGTTTTACCCGCATCGATCTGTAAGCTGATGAAACTGTAATCCACCGTTGAACCGGCAGAGGGGCGCAATGTTACATTTGCAGCTGCCGATCCACTCACATGAATATTGGGCATTACGATTCCGGGGTAGGGCACGAATGTAAACACAGCTCCACTGCCGGTGCTGGCATCTCCGAATACTATGGTGCCTCCGGTGGAAAGCACCGTTCCGGCGTTGCCACACAATGAAAAATCACTGACACTACCGCCACCCGTATTCGGCTTTTGCAGCGTGATGAGCCCATCGCTCATGGTGAAACGGCTGGAAGCATTGTTGTTGACCTGGAACACTTCGTCGGTAGTACCATTGCTACCTGTATTGAGTTCTACCTGACCGGACGACTGGGCGTAACGGAAGGGATCGGATGAACTGCCAGTTTTATTTGTGATACCTCCATAGACTTGCAATGTACCACCTGTCACTTCTAGCGAAGGAATGACTGTACCGTTCTGGTCATAACGAATTCCCTTGTTACCTGCAGTAGATCCTATAATCATAGTACCTCCAGTTACCTTAAGCTGTCCTTCCAGATACACATTATCTGTATTGGGCGACAGATGCATTGTTCCGTTTAGTACTTCAATAACAGCATTGGAGGAAACCGTAAAATCGCTGAGTGAAGGATTGACCAAATAAGTACCCGTGTTGTTATGAACGAATGTTCCAAAACTCACCACCAACTCACGAATAGCATTTTCGAAAGTGAGGGAGGTCGCTTCCACTTTCCAGGTGGTTTCTGTGCTTTTGAAAACATTCACACGGTTGAGGTCCCAGCTACCGGTACCGCTCACTACGGAGTTCGTACGTGAATTAAAAGTGATGTTCACGTAATCGTTCGCATCCACATACAAATCAACAGTGCCATTATTGACCAGATTACCGCTGATGTACAGGTTGTGCATCCTGCCGTTGTTGGCTGCATTGGAAAGCGTTCCGCCGGGATTGATGCCCATATTACCGGCCACCGTCAACTGGAATGTGAGATACCCGGAATACATCAGGGTGCCTGAACTTCCTTGACCTATGGTAACACTACTGACCACCGCGTTCACGTTCATCTCTACGGTATGTCCGTCACCAATCAAAACTGCATCTCCGCGTCCTGGATAGGAACCTGCATTGGTCGGATCCCCGTAACCTACGGTCGACCAGGTGGAAGCCTGGTTCCATAAACCATTTTGACGGCTGTAGTAGGTTCGTGCAGCACTCTCACTGTAAACGACAAGCGAAAGCAGTGCTATCAGCATTGCTTTCCCGGTATTGGTAACGGTCTTTCTCATGGCATGCAAAAATTTCTGTTGTTGGTATTTCAAATATGCATACGAGCGTAGACGAAAAAGGTGGCAGCACCGGTGAATCTAACGGATGTAAGAAATGAGCAGATTTCATCCCGTACAGGTGCGACATCCCCTAAAATTGACGAATGAAATATGCAATACAAGAGTGTAGCCGTCAGCCGTTCCACTCAATCTAAAAATGTAAGGTTTTTTCAAAAAACGCCCAAACGGACATGACTCAGATGACCGGAGCTTCCGATCACCGTGGACATGCCTAACAGTTCAGATTGCGCTCAGCCGGTCCAGTACGGTTTGGATCAGCCTGTGCATGGCGCCCTCCGCATCTTTGGAATACTGCTGTGCAATACGGTTGGCGACAATGACGTTGGTAGAACAGCACTGATGACCCAGCAAACGCGCCAGCCCGTACATGGCTCCAGTCTCCATTTCAAAATTGGTGATGCGGTGCTCACCGAAACAAAATGTACTCAGCTTGTCGATCATATCCATTCGGGAAGGTTCCAGCCTCAGCTGACGCATTTGGGGTCCATAGAAGCCGGAACAGGAGGCCGTAATCCCTGTATGCATGCCGGGAGACATCGCTTCGAAAAGCCTGCCTCCTGCCCTACTGATATAGCTCTGCGGCAAAATACCCTTCGAGGGATAATGCGTACGGAAAGCCTGCACAATACGGTCTTCCTCCTCGTCGTTTTCAAGCTTGTAGAAGTTTAATAATCCGTCGAGACCCAAACCGAAAGAAGAGCAAACAAACTGATCAGCGGGGATATCGGCCTGCAAAGAGCCGGAAGTGCCGATACGCACCAGCAGGAGGCTTGTCAGCTCTTCGCGGATAGTCCGGGTGGGCAGATCGATATTGACCAACGCATCCAGTTCGTTGTACACGATGTCGATATTGTCGGTACCTATACCGGTGGAAAGGACACTCATCCGCTTGCCTTTGTAGGTGCCGGTATGGGTGATGAACTCCCGTTTCTGCTTTTTGACCTCGATATGATCAAAATAAGCACTCACCATCGCAACCCGTTCAGGATCCCCCACATTGATGACCACCGGAGCCAGCTCATGGGGCAGCAGATTCAAGTGATAAACACTGCCGTCTTTATTCAGGATAAGTTCTGACTCGGGTATTTGTGACATAAGATGGAATCGAATAATTTTGCAATGAACAAATATAAAACTAAACCCTTAGAGATGAGCACTGACAAGCAGCATATTATCGTTCCCATTGATTTCAGCGAACAATCCACCATTGCCTTGAGTCAAACGTACAACCTGGCCCGTATGTCGCAGGCCGATATCACCCTTTTGCACGTCATCGACGAGGCCTTGTTTTCTTCCATCCTCCATGTTTTCACCAACGATAACCACGAAGAGCTGTTACGTGCTGGCATCCAGGCCAAATTGAATGAACTGGCAAATGATGCACATGCAAAATCCGGTCTTTCTTTTCACACCAGAATCGAAAAAGGGAAAATCTACGAAGTGGTGACCAACGTTGCCTCCGAACTGAATGCCGCTTTCATCGTCATGGGCACGTCCGGAGAAACAAGCATCAAGAAGAAATTCATCGGCTCTAATGCAATACGTGTGATCAGCGACGCCCACTGTCCGGTGATTACCATCAAAGGAAAGCAACACCGCGCAGGATGCAACACCATCGTATTGCCCCTCGACTTGTCGAAGGAGACCAAGGAAAAGGTGGTGAAGTGTGTGGAAATCGCCCGCTTTTTCAATTCTACCATCAAGGTGATGACCGTGGTGGATACCAAGGACGAATTCCTGCTGAACAAGCTGGAGCGACAGATGGATCAGGTAGTCGACTTCATCAAGACGGAGAATCTGAGTTGCAGCGGTGAGTTTTACCAGCACAAAGACATCTCCGAAGGCGTATTGGAATACGCCGTAAAGGTGAACGCCGACCTGATCATGATCATGACCCAGAAGGAACTGGAGTGGACCGAGTATTTCATCGGCACCGAATCCCAGCAGATCATCAATAATTCAGAGGTACCCGTCTGTAGTATTCGGCCCATCGAGCGCCGGGACATGACGGAGTATGTGCTCTCCTAAAAAAAACGCCATGCAAAAAGACCTGAAAATCCGGAAAATCCTCCTCCCTTATGATTTCTCCGCTACCGCTGCCCTCAGTTTGGATCAGGCCGTTGACATGGCGAAAAGAGTGCATGCTGAACTTTACCTGCTACACATCCTAGAAACCGGCAGCATTCCCGGCTTCATTGCGCAGGCTTTTTCCGGCTTCGATAAAAAAGTGGAAGAAGCATCCACAGAGAAGTTACGCGCACTGGCCGATAAGCTCCATGCTGAAAACGGCTTTCCTGTACATGTGTTGACCGATTCAGGTAAGATCTCCAAGTGTATCGCGCATACCGCGAAGCAAGCGGACATAGACATTATCCTGATGGGCACACACGGCAACGGCGGTCACAGCTACATCATCGGCAGCAACACCACGCGAACTGTGCAGGAAGCCCCTTGTCCCGTCATCGCGTTTCAGTCGCATATTGACAGAGCCGGCTTCCGCAAAATAGCGCTACCCATCGACGACTCCCCTGAATCGCGGCAGAAAGTGAATTTCGGCATGGAGATCGCCCGTATATACAACGCGGAAGTGGTGGTGATCGGATTGATGCGGAACGGCGGCGAAGACTTCGAACGTAAATTCAGGATCAAAATAGAGCAGGTGGAAGATTTTCTCGCTGATCACAACATCAGTGTCAATATAGTTTACCGCAAGGGCGAAGACATCGCCAAATCGACATTGCTTTCGATACAGGAAACAGGCGCTGACCTGGTGGTGATCATGACGGAACAGGAGCCCAGCATCAGCGGACTGCTCATGGGCAGCTATGCATCGAAAATCATCAACGGATCTACCATTCCGGTGATGACCGTGCGTCCGGCGGAGATAGACCCCGACAGGATCACCGTCAGCTTTTGATGCTTTCATTTTCGAACAGACCCTCTCCTCTTTTACTCCGGCGATTGCTTACCTTTAGTGCATGAGTTTTATCCATCAGGTACTGGGACAGTACTGGGGCTACGCGCAGTTCAGGCCCTTGCAGGAGGACATCATCCGCTCCGTGATGAGCGGGAAGGACACACTTGCTCTGCTACCCACCGGAGGAGGAAAATCGCTGTGTTACCAGGTACCGGCACTTGCACAACCCGGACTGTGCCTCGTGGTTTCTCCGCTTATCGCCCTGATGAAAGACCAGGAAGACGAGCTCAAGAAAAAAGGCATTCGTGCAGTGGCCTTGCTCGGAGGGATGAAACGGAGCGAAATAGAACTAGCCCTGGGCAATTGCATGCACGGGGATTTCAAGTTCCTCTTTGTTTCGCCCGAACGCCTAGGTTCTGCATCTTTCCGCGAAGCGCTGCTGAAAATGCCGCTCAACCTTATTGCAGTAGATGAGGCCCATTGCATCAGTCAGTGGGGATATGACTTCAGGCCTCCATACCTGCAGATTGCCGAAATACGCGACAACTTTCCGCAGGTGCCCGTTTTGGCACTCACGGCATCGGCCACACCGGAGGTGAGGGAGGACATCTGCGAAAAGCTGCGTTTCAAAGACCGACAGGTGTTTGCCAAAAGTTTTGCCCGCGGCAACCTCTCCTACCTTGTCCGATACAGCGAAAACAAAATCCCGCATCTGCTGAAGGTGCTGAAGTCGGTACCCGGCACCTCCATCGTGTACGTCCGCAACCGCAGACGTACGCAGGAAATAGCCAGGGAGTTGCAATTGCAGGGCATCAGCGCAGACTACTACCACGCCGGCCTCGACCAGCAAACACGTGCGGAAAGACAGAACAGCTGGATGCAGAACCATACACGGGTCATCGTATCGACCAATGCCTTCGGCATGGGCATCAACAAACCCGATGTGCGCAGCGTCATCCACCTCGACCTCCCCGACGACCTGGAGAGTTATTACCAGGAAGCAGGCCGCGGAGGACGCGACGAGAAGCCCTCTTATGCTGTAGTCTTGTACGACCAAAGCGACCTTGCCGCACTCGAGCAACGGAAGAGCGATGGCTTTCCGCCAAGAGAAGATATCCGCAAAGTGTACAATACGCTCTGCAATTACCTGCAGGTTCCCATTGATGCTGGTTACCAGGTCCGCTACGATTTTGAATTAACAGAATTCTGCCGCCACTATCAGTTGCAGCCGCTGGCTGTGATGGCCGCCCTCCGCATCCTCGAGATAGCCGGCTATGTGAGCATTCAGGATGCCTTTTTCATTCCTGCACGCATGCGTTTTCTCGTGAAGGGAATGGATCTCTATACCTTCCAGGTGCAATACCCGAAAATGGATGCCCTCATCAAGATCATCCTGCGATCTTATACAGGATTGTTCGACGATTATGTCCGTTTCAGCGAAAGCGAGCTCGCCAAAAGGGCGGAGATCAGCGTTGAGATGCTGCAAAAACTGCTGCAGCAATTGCATGGCTATACAGTGATCGAATACCTGCCAGCGATGGAAAAGCCGGGAATCATTCTCACACATGAGCGCGTGCGTGAGAACGAACTGCTCATCGCCAAAGCTCACCTGGAAGACCGGCAGCAGCGCTTCGTGCAGCGTGCGGATGCCTTCCGCCGTTTCATCGAATCCACCCACGACTGCCGCAGCATTCTGCTCCTCTCCTACTTTGGCGAAAAACAGCTGGTGCGTTGCGGCACCTGCGACATATGCAGGGAACGCAACAAGGTTCCGCTGAACGACCGCGAACTGGAAGCCCTGGCGGAAAATATCCGTTTGCAGCTCGAACATGGCCCGCAGTCGGCCGCTGCTCTGAAAACACAATTCACAAGCATCTCCGATGAGGCTTTCCGCACGGCCCTGGAATGGTTGCTCGACAGGGAAGATATCGGCAACGACATCGCTGGCTGTTTCTTCCTGAAGCGCTGAGAATAAGCGCCTCTCCGTCAGCCTCATTTTGATTAGTTTTGTTGTGAACACAATCGCATGGAAATTTTCCACCTTGACTTCCTCAGCATCCGCCTGCTCGATATCCTCGATATCCTGCTGGTTGGATTTCTGCTGTTCAAGATTTACCAGCTGCTGAAAGGCGGCACAGCCATGAATATCTTCATCGGCATCGTGGCGATTTACATTCTGTGGTGGTTGTTTGTGAAGATCCTGGATATGCAATTGCTGGGCGCTTTGCTCGGTCAGTTCATGAGCGTGGGCGTGCTGGCCCTCATCATCGTATTCCAGCAGGAAGTGCGGCGCTTCCTGCTCATGCTGGGCAGCAACAACCTCACCGGCAAAGACAGTATCCTGCGCAAAATCGGCACATGGAATTTCCAGTCGGGAGTGGCGGAGTCCGTCAACCTCACACCGGTGATCAAAGCCTGCGCTTCAATGTCAAAAAACAAGACCGGTGCCATCATCGTGCTGGCACGATCCTCCGACCTCAGCTTTTACGAGAACACCGGCGACCTTATGGACGCCGAAGTATCGAAGCGCCTGCTGGAAAGCATATTCTTCAAGAACAGTCCGCTTCACGACGGTGCGGTGATCATCGAAAAAAACAAGATCAAGGCCGCGCGCTGTATTTTACCGGTCACCGAAAACACCGACATCCCTGCCCATTATGGCATGCGCCATCGCGCCGCACTCGGTATCACGGAACAGAGCGATGCCATTTCAGTAATCGTTTCAGAGGAGACGGGGACGCTCTCTGTAGCCATCGACGGCAAGATCAATTACAACCTAACACCGGAAGAGCTGGAAAAAATCCTCACCCGGGAGTTGGGCAACTGAGTATCACCGGACGCCTTTCCGCTGGTTGTACATCTCCATATAACGGTTGGCCATCTGCGGATTGCCCTTATTCTGCCAGGTGATGGAAATCATATAATAGGCCTGGGCAAGGTCCGGATTGATAGCGATCGATTTCTCGAGGTTCTGTAATGCAAGGTCGTACTGACCCGCTACTCCGTAGCAACTTCCGATGTTCATGTACGCATCCGCATAGTCCGCTTTCACACGGATGGCTTCCTGGTACAGGCGCAAGGCTTCATTGTAATTCTGCATTTCGAAATACACCGAGCCCATGTTATTGCGGGTAACAGGATCGTAAGGGTTATAACGGACCGACTGTCCGTAGTATTCAAGTGCTGCCTTGTAGTCCTTTTTCCGGAAGGCTGCAACACCCAGCTGGGTCCAGGCATCGGTAAAGGCAGGATACAATTCCACCGCCTTTTGAAGATGGCCGATACCGGCCTTGAAAGCACTATCGCGCTGTGCGGGCGCCTTCGCATCCAGGTATTCCGGCTTGAGCAGGTAGAGGCCGTTGTAGTACTGCACCCTGGCACTGCCCGGGGCAGAGCTCAGCCCGGAGTGATATAGCGTCTCATTGCTTTCCCATACGGGATTGCGGTCGATGGTGAGGTAAAGAAAGAAGACCGTGAGCGCGGACGTTGCCATCCATATGCCGGAGAGCGGAAGCTTTTTACGCAATTGCTCCACGCCAACACCGGCGAGCAGGGCCACGGCAAAGGAAGGCGTGTACATAAGTCGCTCACCATAATGGGTGCCGATGATCAGGAAAATGTTCGATGATACACTCACCGTGATGAAGAACCAGAAGAGGGCGAAGCTGAACAACTGCCGTTGCCTGATACCCCATATGGCCAGCAGCAGCGCCACAGTAAACGCCAGCGCCGAGAGCCATGAGAGCGGATCGGCTTTGCTGAAATTGCCCACCTGAGGATACGAAAGGTCGAAGGAAAGGGACAATGGGAGCAGCAATTTGCCCGCATAGAGGCCGAGCATACGTACCGCTCCGGCGAGCCGGTCGATCGGATC
>CAZPCA010000063.1:0-3235 GCA_964584995.1 uncultured Bifidobacterium sp. | reverse complement strand
CGGCTGCCGACACCAGGGCATTGTCGGCCACTGAAGGCAGTGCACTTTCCATCATGCCGCTATTGGACAGCACATGCGCTCGGATCGCGAAAAACAGGAGCGTCGGAATCAACAGCCAGGCCACGCCGCGTAAGCTCTGTTTCCAGTTACCCTCACCGCAGCAATACGCCAGCAAGGGAAACACGGGAAGGAAGGTAATGGTACTTTCCTTACACAGGAAACCGAAAAAGAAAAATACCAGCGACATGGTCAGCTTGAAGGACGAGGATGAACGGTGGTACTGTATGAAAAAGTGCAAGCTCATTAGACCAAAGAAAAAGGCCAGCAGTTCGTCCGAACTTTTGATGTTGGCCACCACTTCGGTGTGGATGGGATGCACCGCAAAAAGGGATGACGCCACCAGCGGCAGCAGCGTGTAAGAAGGCCACCATGCCGCAAGTGAACGGTAAATCATCAGGCATGTCAATGCGAATACCACGATGTTGAAAAAGTGACCAGGCGCAGGGTTATTGGGCGACCAGTCCCACAACACAGCATAGATCGCCTTCGGCAAGGGCCTGTACAGCTCATCGGAAATCAGCAGATAGCCGTACCGATAGGAAGTCCTGAATATCTCGCCGAGGGCAGCCATCCCCTTCCGGGTACTGTTATTTTCCACAATGGCGGCATAATCATCAAGGACGAATCCGAATTCAAGGGTGTTGATGTAAGCCACAACGGCAAGCAGAAACGGAATCCATTGCCACCAGGAGGGTGTTTGCGGTGCCGACAGGGGCAGCTGTGTCTGTTGTTCGCGGGCTTTCGCCTGCGCCATCGCAAATTTTTCGCGCTTGTTGAGTTTGGACTGTGACATGGTCAGGCATTTATCATAGAGGTCCGGCTTCCCCGCCCTGCATGTTCTGCTGCTCGAACATCCGCATGAGGTCTTCCGGACTCAACGTCAGTTGCTGCAACAGCAAGCGGGCATCGTCGCTCAGGGCATGCTGAGGATATTGCTGCAGGAAACGGGTGTAATAGTTCTTGGCAGCTTCCTTGTTGTTGAGGTGATTTTCGGACACGAAGCCCTGCAGGAACAAGGCTTCTGCGACCTTGTTGTTGTTGGGGTATCGCTGCACCCTGCCGAACAGCTCCAGGGCCTTGTCGAATTGACCGGAGGCGATGCTCAATTCACCAGCCTTGAAAAGATACACCGGAGCCAAGGTATCGTCTTTGTACTGGTCCGCATAGTCGATGCACAACTGCACGAGTGCATCGACGCGTTCCTGGCTGGGCGTTGTACCTGCGGTGGAATCGAGTGCGGCTGCCGCGGTTTCGATTTCCTTTTGCAGGCGTTCCTGGGGACGTACACAGCTCAGTGCGGACATAAGCAGCAGGAGGCAAAGGGTATGTTGAATCTTCATAGCTGTGTTATTTGAATGGCGAACCCGGCTCTTTGGCCATGTGCCGGTACACCAATGTATCGCTCCACGAGGGAAAAAAAGTATTCAGCCAGACGGTGAGCTTACCGGTGAAGGTGAGCACCAGGTCGCGGCGACGTTGCAGCACGGCGCTATACAGATGTCCGGCAACGGTCTCTGCGCTCATCATTTTCGCTTCCTCCCGCGGACTCTCGCCTTGCACCGAGCCATCGGCCGACAAGGCGGTACTGCGTATATCCGAGGCCGTGAAGCCCGGACACGCTACCAGCACATGCAGGCCCTTGCGCAGATTTTCGGTACGGAGTGTTTCCATGAATCCTT
This sequence comes from uncultured Bifidobacterium sp., assembly GCA_964584995.1. Classification (GTDB taxonomy): domain Bacteria; phylum Bacteroidota; class Bacteroidia; order AKYH767-A; family OLB10; genus JAJTFW01. Next base: position 1,496 of record CAZPCA010000063.1, on the reverse strand, counting down.
CGAGGGCGAACTTGGAAGCCGAATAGCCGGTACGGCCCGGCAAGCCTTTTTTTCCGGCAATACTCGAGATGGCCACTACACTACCACGCGACTCCAGGAGGTACGGAAGGGCGTTTTTGGTACAATAGACGGCACCCCAGAAATTGGTATCCATCACCTCGCGCAGCACGTCCAGGTCGAGGGTTTCGAAGAGGGCCCGCATGGAGATGCCGGCATTGTTGATCAGCACATCGATGCGGCCGAATGTCTGCACCGTTTCGGTGATGATGACCGCCGCCTCCTTTTCTACCGCCACATCTGCCTGTACGCAATGTACACGACCACCGGATGCCTGGATCTCGGCGGCTACCGACTGCAACTTTTCCATGCGCCTGCCGCTGATCACCACGGCATAGCCTGCCGCGGCGAAACGCTGAGCACAGGCCTTGCCGATACCGGAACCTCCTCCGGTGATCACCACCACTTTCGTTGACATACAGCAAAACTAAAGAAACCCCCGAAAGTCGAAAGCCATTACTTTTGCCTGCACACCCCTATGCAGCTCCTGGAAGTCCTCAGTCCCGCCCTCGTACGCCGTTTCCACGCTGTTCCGAAAGGCATATACCGCAACGATCCGCAGTGGATACCCTATTTGCAGCAGGACATCGAAAAGCTCTTCGATCCGAAGAAAAACAAGCTATTCCGCGAGGGTGCCAGGGCCCGGCGCTGGATATTGGTCGGCGATGACGGCGAAGACATAGGCCGTATTGCGGCGTTCATCAACCCCAAGAGCAGCGACACCGGTCCCCTTAAAAGCGGAGGCCTCGGATTCTTTGAATGCATCCATGACAATACGGCGGCGGCTATGCTCTTCGATGCTGCCCGCGACTGGCTGCAAACTCAGGGCATGCAGGCCATGGACGGCCCCATCAATTTCGGTGACCGCAGTCAGTTCTGGGGATGCCAGGTCAGCAATTGGGAAGAGCCGGCCATTTACCCCATGAACTACAATCCGCCCTATTACAGCGCGCTTTTCGAGCAATACGGCTTCGGCATTTACTTCAAGCAGTACCTGTACTGGAGAAGCCTGCTGGTGGATGCCCAGCCCATTTTCCACCGCAAATACCATCAACTCAAGAGCGACCCTGACTTCGAGGTCAGGAATGTGCGAGGCATGAAGACTTCGGCCATTGCCGCTGACTTCCGCACCGTGTACAATGCGGCCTGGGGAGGGCATTCACATTTCAAGGAGATGAGTGCTTCGGCCGCACAGAAGGTTTTCAAGGCCATTGGCCCGGCCCTCGACAAGGAGATCGTGATATTCGCTTATTACAAAGGCGAGCCCATTGGTTTTTACGTGAACATACCCGAGCTCAACCAGATCTTCAGGCATGTGGACGGCAACCTGAACTGGTGGGGCAAAATCAAGTTTTTGTACCACAGGTTCCTCCGTCGGACGTCCAACCGTATGACGGGCCTTGTGTTCGGGGTGGTGAAGCCCTGGCAGGGGAAGGGCG
>CAZPCA010000062.1:0-14239 GCA_964584995.1 uncultured Bifidobacterium sp. | reverse complement strand
TTTCTTTTCTATGGTGTCCCATATCTTCAGCCAGTTGACGCAATGTGCTGAACTGGGAAAGATGGCTCTTGTCACCCCCGAGCGCAACTACCGCGTACAACAAGGTGCGGTACTCGCAGAGCTTGACCCAGTTGTTTCTCGCCGCAAGGCTTCGGTTGCTGGTCTTGTATATCAGGTGTTCAGCTTCGTTGAGATGGCGCAGGGCAGCATCGGTGTTTCCTGCATCTGTTTCAATGACGCAGCGGATGAACCGGAATCCCGGTCGTTCATCGTGCTGTTCAGTCCTGCGCGCCTCTGCCTCGGCTTCCTCCAGCCAGGCTATTCTTTTTTCACGTCCGGCTTTCACATGGTAGTGTGCCAGCAGGGTCAGCATTCTCATCCTGGCCGGATTCATATACCTGAACAATTCATCGAGTGAATTTTCGAGGTGGTCAAGATAAACAGCCAGTTGCTTAGAGGGCGTGGAGCACAGGAGGGCACTACGCACAATCGCCAGGAGTATTTCCTGCTGAAGCGAGGAGGATTTTTCGGAACTTAACAGTTTGCCGAGGGCCTCGAGTATTTCCTGCGCTCTGGTTTCTACTCTGATGCCCCTGGAAGCATCGAGCTCAAGTTGCAGCAATTCGAACGACAAGCGGAACTGCTGTTGCAGGTGTTCCATACGCGCCAGCTGCTGGTCGTAACGGCTAAGAAACACTTCATAGCCCTCTTTTCGGTACAGCTCCTCCAGAAAACCGGGATGATTTCTGTAAAGCAGGAGCAATAGTTCAGGAGTGTCCTGGCTCTGGGTGGTCTGTTCAAAGTGTTCGGTTTCGCTGACCAGTGAAAGCGCCGGATGTTCAGCGATGGCAGTACTCAGTTGCAGGTATTCGGCGAACAAGGGATGTTCAGCGTTTTTTTGCCGGATCAATTCCTGATACGGCCTGCTTTCGAGGAGTTCGCCTATTTCCCGATCGATGGTCGATAGGTAAGACCTGAAGTCGGCAGCTTTCAGTCGCCTGAACCTCCCTTTCGACAGCGCAGAGGGGTCGAAGCCTGCGGAGGTACGGTACATATTCAGCAGGGCTTCGGCCAGTTCATGCTTTGCGGGGCTGGCACCTTCGCAGAGCTTTGCAAGTACATAGTCAAGGATGTGCTTCTCCCTGGGTAGACGGAAGAGTTGAAAAGCGGGTTCCTGGCGTTGGTCGGACATGTAGGGCTGTTTTACAGCCTTTTATTCTTGCTGCAAGCACAATGTATACAGGATATAAAACTATTACCTTCGTACTCCATCCCTCTTTGGAAATGAGAAAAATACTAACATGGTTATTCACGCTCTGGAGCCTCAACGCAGCCGTCTATGCACAGAGCACGAAGCCGGTCACCGGACTTTCAGATGAGCGTTCGCTGACGTATGCCTTTGTGCATGCCAACCTCTTCATCGATCATGAGCAATTGATACAGGATGCCGTTCTGTTGGTGCGCGACGGAAAGGTACTTGCAGCCGGTGCCGGTGTGCTTGTCCCGCCGGGTGCCCAGGTGTACGATATGAAGGGGCGATACATTTATCCTTCCTTCCTAGAGCCTTTTTCGGATTACGGACAGCCGGAAGTGAAGGAGGTCACGCGTAGTGGTCGCCGTGAACGTGGACCGCAAACCGAGTCAAACACGCCCGGACCGGTTTACTGGAACCAGGCCATCCATCCTGAAACGGATGCGTTTGCCGCGTTCAATCCCGATAGCAAGAAAGCGGCGGATTTCCGTAAGGCCGGCTTTGGCCTGGCACTGACGGGCAGCCGCGACGGAATCGCCCGGGGTTCTGCTGCATTGGTGCTGCTGGGTGATGAATCGTCGGGAGAGATGATGATACGGGAGAGGGCTGCCCAGTTATTCTCTTTCAACAAAGGCAGTTCAACGCAGGATTATCCATCGAGCCAGATGGGCAGCGTGGCCTTGCTGCGGCAGGCCTATCTGGATGCGAAATGGTATGGTAATACGCCCGGTGTCGATAAGAATATCTCACTGGAGGCCTGGAACAGCAACAGCACCCTGGCTCAGGTTTTTGAGGTTTCGGATTACCGCTCAGCGCTTCGGGCCGACCGACTGGGGGATGAATTCGGTGTCCAATTCATCATCAAAGGAAAAGGCGACGAGTACAAACGTGTAGCGGAGATGCGTAACAGCGGCGCCGTGTTTATCCTCCCGCTGGTGTTTCCGAAAGCATACGATATGAGCAATCCCTTCGATGCGCTGAATGTGAGCCTTGAGGACCTGCGTCACTGGGAACTCGCTCCGGCCAATGCTGCTGTGTTGTACAAGAACGGAGTCCGTTTCGCCTTCACCACCGATGGGCTGAAGGATAAGAAAGAGCTTGCAGCGGCGTTGCAGAAGCTGACACGATACGGAATTCCACAGAAGGAAATTCTCAAAGCCCTCACCGTTATCCCCGCCTCCCTCTACGGGGTAGAAGGCATGGTTGGGGCTTTACGCCCTGGCATGATGGCCAACTTTTTCATCTGTTCGAAGGATTATTTTGAGAAGGACAATGCCATGCTCGAGCATTGGGTGAAGGGTAAGCGTTATATTCTACGCTCATCCGATACGCTCGGGGTCGCCGGTAAGTTCGCCTTGAAGGCGGATACGCTTTCCGGCTGGACCTTGCAGGCGTCCGGTGATCCGCTTTCTCCGGAATGGACCCTGAACAAAGACACCCTGAAGGTAAAGGTGGAGGCGCAGCAGGCAGGATCGCAATGGACCTTCCGCATCGAACCGGTAAAGGGAAAGGGCGCCTGGCGTTTCAACGGCACCTTCGGTGAAAAGGCCGGCAGCATCAGCGGTCAACTGCAACTACCGGACGGCAGATGGACCACCTGGATGGCTACCCGCGTCGGAGCCGTGGAGGCAGCACCCGATTCGTTAAAAAAGACGAAAGAACTCCAGGTGCCGGCGGTCTGGTATCCCAACATGGCTTTTGGCTGGCCATCTGCTGATTCCATGCCTCGTCCCGAAGCTGTACTTTTTCAGAATATAACGGTATGGACATGCGAAGACCAGGGGGTGCTCCGCGATGCCGATGTGCTGATCCGCGACGGTAAAATCGTAGCGGTAGGAAAGATGTCGGAGGTTGAAAAAGTGAAGATGAGCGGGGTCACAATCATCGATGGTACAGGCTTGCACCTCACCCCGGGACTCATCGATGAACATTCCCATATTGCCGTCAGCGACGGTGTCAACGAGGGCACGCAGAGCATCACTTCGGAAGTGCGCATCGGGGACGTGATAGATCCCGATGACATCAATATCTACCGGCAGTTGGCAGGAGGTGTCACCACTTCCCATCTCTTGCACGGCAGTGCCAATGCTATCGGCGGTCAGACGGCTCTCATCAAATTACGCTGGGGGAAAAGCGCCGAGCAGATGAAGTTCGAAGGGGCCGATGGTTTCATCAAGTTCGCCCTGGGAGAGAACGTGAAACAGGCCAATTGGGGAGATAACAACGTCACCAGGTATCCTCAAACGCGTATGGGTGTAGAGCAGATTTACATGGATGCGTTCACCAGAGCCCGTGCCTACGATGCCCAATGGAAAAAATACAACTCCACACGGACCAAAGGCGTGAAGGCTCCCGCACCCCGCCGCGATCTGGAATTGGAGGCACTTGCCGAGATCCTTAACAAGCAGCGCTTCATCACCTGTCACAGTTACCAGCAGGGCGAGATAAACATGCTCCTGCATGTGGCCGACACCTTCGGTTTCAAGGTGAATACGTTCACGCACATCCTGGAAGGATACAAGGTGGCCGACAAGATGAAACTTCATGGAGCCGGAGCCTCTTCCTTCTCTGATTGGTGGGCGTACAAATACGAAGTGGTGGAGGCAATCCCTCAAAACGGAGCTATCCTGCACAGGAGTGGAATCACTACGGCCTTCAACAGCGACGATGCAGAAATGGCGCGCCGTCTCAATCAGGAGGCCGCCAAAGCCGTGAAGTACGGTAAGGTGCCGGAGGAAGAAGCCCTCAAGTTTGTCACCTTGAATCCGGCGAAGCTCTTGCACATCGACCAGCGCGTCGGCAGCATACGCATCGGTAAGGATGCCGATCTGGTGATTTGGAACGCATCGCCCATGTCCGTAGCTGCCCGTCCCGTCATGACTTTCGTAGATGGATGCCGTTATTTCGACCTGGAGCGCGACCAGGAGGCAAGGCAACGCAACGAACGCGAGCGTCAACGGATCACCTCCCGCATGAGCGACGATAAATCAGAGGGAGGATCCCGGCAGCGCCCATCTACCACCCTCAAGCAGGAATACCATTGTAACGATATGGAACATTTGCCTTATGATGACGAAAACTAAGCTATTCATCCTCTTCTCTCTACTCGCGGCAGGTCCTTTGCAGGCCCAGCGCCCTGTTCCTGCAGCAACTGCATCCCGTAAAGTGTTGCTCATGGGGGCTACCGCTCACCTTGGTAACGGACAAGTGATAGAAATGAGTGCCATCGGCATTGACAAGGACAAGATCAGTTTTGTCATGGATGCGCGTGGCTTCAAGCCCGATCCGCGTGCATTCGATACAGTGATGTATGTGAACGGCAAACATGTATATCCAGGTTTCATCGCATTGAACACCAATCTGGGCTTGAGTGAAATCGAAATGGTGAGAGCTACCAACGATTTCCGCGAAAGCGGCAGTTTGAATGCCAGCTCACGTGCATTGGTGGCGTATAATACCGATTCAAGGGTCATTCCAACGGTGCGGGATAACGGAGTGCTGCTGGCACAGATTGCACCGCAGGGAGGATTGTTCTCCGGCACTTCGTCGGTGGTACAGCTCGACGCGTGGAATTGGGAAGACGCTGTTGTCAAGGCGGACGATGGTATTTGGCTGAACTGGCCTTCCATGCGGGTGTACAAAGCCTCCTGGGCGGATCCGGAAGAAGAACAGCGCGACAAAAACGATAAGGCGATGCAAGCATTGCTGAAGCAGCTCGACGATGCACGCAGCTATGCTGCCGCAGCATCGCCGGTAAGGAATCCGCACCTTGAGGCCATGCGTGGATTGTTCAATGGGGCTAAGAAATTGTTTGTGCGCTGTGATTTCGCACGCGAAATCATAGAGGCTGTACAGGTGGGTGATAAATACGGATTGCAAGTGGTGATTGTCGGTGGAGCCGATAGCTGGCGCCTGACCGATCTGCTCAAGTCCAGGAACATTCCTGTCATCATCACGCGCACCCACGCGCTGCCCTACCGGGAAGATGAGGACGTGGATTTACCGTATCGGCTTCCTGCATTGCTGAAGCAGGCCGGAGTACGCTGTGCGATTTCCGATGAGGGATTCTGGCAACAACGCAATCTTCCGTTTCAGGCCGGCATGGCTACCGGTTTCGGCTTGACGAACGAGGAGGCCCTGGCCATGATCACCGGCAATGCAGCGGAGATATTGGGGATAAGCGATAGGTGCGGCACCCTGGAAGACGGCAAGGAAGCCACCTTATTCATATCGGAAGGGAATGCGCTGGAGATGACCGGGAACAAGGTGGAAATGGCATTCATTCAGGGCCGACAGATCTCACTCGACAATTACCAGAAAGAACTGTACCGTCGCTACATGGAGAAGTACGGTTTCAGGGAGTAGAATTGCTGATAGACAAGAAGAGCGGGATACCATCCCGCTCTCTCATTTTTTAATTATCTGCTTGAACATCCACCTTTCGCATTCATTCCCCGTTGAATTATACGAAAAGAAATTGGCAGATTTATTTCTTCGGTTTGCTTTCCGGTTTTCCTGTTGCTTTTTCTGAACCGGAATTTCCCTTGATGATCTTTAACAGCCCCTCTGTGGTGTCCTTGCCCCATTTTGGCCAGGCCGGGTCTTCGTGCTTGTCGCTTTCATAGAGTTTGAGTGCTGTTTCCAATTGTTGTTGTGCCGGCTTTTTTCCACCACCTTTCTCCTCCGGCAGTTCAAGGGTGGTTTGACCAAGAACGAGCCACACGCGTGGATTTTCTTTGTTCAGATTTTTCGCTTTTTCGTAACGCTGCATGATTTCGGTCTTCGTTTTTTCATCCTGTTCCGACTTCTTTGCCAGCATCATGCTGCGTATCATACCATCTAACAGGACAAGCTCCGATTCCTCCGGTTTTAATTTAAGACCATTCGACAAATAGCGCTGTGCCTTGTTGAACGTGAAGGCGGCCAGCGCAGAATCTTTTTCCGAACTACCGATGATGGCGTTTTGATAAGCGGCATGGTACTGCGCGATCCAGTCGGCCGGTGCTCCTTCCGCCACGTTCTCTATTCCGCGAATGATCGCTTTGTTGGCATCCTTGTTTTTGGATGTGTCCAGCATCGTCAGGTAGCGGTTCAGGAACAATCGTGCCTTCTCTTGTTTGCTCAAAGGGGCAGGACTCTCCGGCTGTGCATAGGCGGCTGCTGTTAAAAGCAGGAATGCGGACAACAGTAAGTTGATTGAACTTTTTTTCATGATGGCTAAAGATGGATGGTGTACAATTAATTTTCTTTTCTGACCTCATCGACCCAGGTCTTACCCCAGTTTTCCATTTCTTCTGTAGTCCAAAGCGCAGGATAAAAAATACGTTTTTGGAAACGCGGAGGAAGGTATTTCTGCCAGTTCGTACCCCCGGTAGCTGCAATGTCTGCCGGGTCGGCTTGGAGGTAACGCACTGCCGACTTATAGTGCACAAGCGGCCAGTTGATGTTCACGTTGACATCCAGTTGCCGCATGGCCTGCCGCAGGTCTTCTCTGGCCTGGTCTGCTGCCGGCAGGTTCGAGTACAGTTGCCAAATGTTTTTATCGCGCATGCGCTCAGCGGTTTCGATGAGTTGCTTGGCGTATTTTTCTTCGAACTGCAAGAGTGTAAGCGTCTTCTTACCGCTGGCCAGTTCAGTGGCCCCCGCTTTCCAGTAGATATGCTCGAACATATCGGCCAGGTCGTGTTGTCCTTCATCGAAACGGTCTCTTGCGTCCTTGTCCACCAGCCGGATGAACTCCGTGGCATAAATCTCGATGGTGCGGTATTGCGCACTTTGAAAACCGCTCGCCGGTAAAAGGCTCATCCGGAATTTCTGAAACTGTTCGCGTTCCATGCCGTCCACCATGATGTCGAAGGAGCTGGTGAGCACAGAGAAATAACGGTTCACCCGTTGCAGGCGCTCCGTCATGAAGGTAGCATCTGCAGCCCGTGCGGTAATCTGATCCAGCTCGTGCAATGCCAGCTTGAAGTATAGCTCTGTAACCTGGTGGTACATGATGAAAACGGTTTCATCCGGGAAACGTGTGCGGGGTTGCTGAAGGCTCAGCAGGGTGTCCAGCCGTATGTAGTCCCAATAGGTGCAAACATCCGCGTACAGAAGTCCGTCGAGGTACGACAACATATCCTGCCCCATGGCAGTGTATTTCTCTTCCAGTAAGCGTATGCGCTCCTGAATTGCATCCTGCTTGCTCATGCGACGAAATTAATCATTCCCGACGAGGTGCAACCTCCGGCTACATATCCCCCAAATAAAAAACCGGATCTCCATTGGAAATCCGGTTTCGTTCGAATGATTTATTCTCAATCCCTTCTGCCCATATAAATCATGATGTAATACATCAGGGTCGCAAGGGCGGAGAGGGCTGCGACCACGTAGGTCATGGCAGCCCACCAGAGAGCATCCTTGGATTGTACATGCTCCTGCGAATTGGTGATACGAGCACTTTCCAGCCATACAAGCGCACGGCGGCTGGCGTCGAATTCCACAGGCAGAGTGATGAAACTGAATGCGGTGGTTGCGGCGAAGAGCGTGATGCCGATCAGCAGCAGGCTGGGGAAGGTGTTGATCATTAAAATGCCGCCCAGCAAAACCCAATGTACCCACTGGGAAGCGAAGCTGACGATGGGTACAAGTGCTGAACGCAATTGCAACATGCTGTAGGCGCGTGCATGCTGTACCGCGTGCCCACATTCGTGGGCGGAGACGGCAGCAGCAGCGGCATTCCTGCCGTAGTAAACGTCATGGCTTAGATTCACCGTTTTATCGATGGGGTTGTAATGGTCGGTCAGCCTGCCTTCTACGGAGATGACTTTCACATCGTGGATATTGTTATCCCGCAGCATCTTTTCGGCGATTTCCTTCCCGCTGAGCCCCGAGCTGATCGGAGTCTGTGAATACTGGTTGAATTTGCGCTTCAACTGCATGCTCACCAGCCAGCCGATGATCATGAAGGCGATTGAAATCAAGTAAATGGCCATAGTATAGTTTTTATAGTATCTGTTAAACGGATGATTCTCTTTTAAATTTTACCGGGCATCACCTTTTCAAAGCCCTTGCCGGTGCAAAGTTACTGCCATTCCGTCATTTATTCCCAACGGAAAAATTTAACGGCCAGGCCGTACACGACGCAACCCCACAAACAGACCACCCCAACGGGTAGCGCCAGTTGTGACCAGCCGGCGCCTTCGAAGGCTACCAGTCGCATGGCTTCATTCAAGTAGGTGAGCGGCAGTATCTTACAGAATGGTTGAAGCCAGGTGGGAAAGTTTTCAATATCGAAAAAGGTGCCCGAGAGAAGGAATTGTGGCAGGGTAATGACATTGGCGAGGGGCGGTATGGTGCTCTCATTTTTGGCAATTCCCGAAACCACAAAGCCGAATCCCATGAAAACGATGAGCCCCAGGGCTGCAAGGCCCAGCATACTCAGGAAGGTCACCAGGCCATTCACAAGCGTGAAGCCGAAGGCCAGGTGTCCGATGGTGATGAGAAATACAGAGCCCAGGAGTGAAAAGGTCAGGCGGCTGATGGCTTCGCCCAGAATGATGAAGGGCTTACGGATGGGCGTCGCGAAGAAACGCTTGATGACGAGGGTTTGCCGCAGGTTGAAGAAGACGAAGGCCGTGCCGAAAACACCGGAGCTCAGGAGGGAGAAGCCCAGCTGACCGGGCAGAATGAAATCGATGGTTTTGTATTCACGTACCCTGGCCTCACGGGTCTCCAGCTGTACCAATGGTCGTTGGATGCTGGCGGCCTTCAGGTTGAGCTTGTCGGCGAATTGTTCCAGCATGGAACGGATGATGATGCCCTTCTCCCGTGCGGCAGGATGCGTGGTGAGCTCCAGGCGGTAGTAGGTGTCGGATACCTGCTGCACGGCTTCAATTTTCAATATGGCATCGATGTTTCCTTTTTGGATATCCTGCAAAAGCGCTGCTTTGTTTTTACCCGGTATGAGGTGTAATCCGGGCACACGGCTCAGGCTGTCGAAGACCGGATGCTCCAGCTCGCTATCCGGATCCAGCGCCACATCAAGCGTTAGCTGGCCTCCGTCGATGAAGCCGAAAACAAGTACGAAAATGAGCGGGAACAGGAGGGTGAATACAACGGCGGAGGGGCTACGAAGTATGGACCGGAAGCTGGCGCGGGAGATAGCCAGCATGCCTTTCAGTTGGGAATAGTGTCGGCTGTTTTCGGTCATGGTTGGGTGTGCGGTTTCACCGGCAATTATTCTTCCTGCCAGGTATGGCCTGTAAGGTGTAGGAAGACATCTTCAAGATTGGCCTTCTTGACTTCCTTGCTGCGTTCGAAGCCTGTGGCTACCAGTTGGTCGATAAGTGCGTCAGGCGAATCCAACGCGATGATGCGGCCTGATTCCATCACGGCTACCCGGTCGCAGAGCTGCTCGGCTTCGTCCATGTAATGCGTGGTGATGACCACAGTGGTGCCGGCGTCTCTTACTTGCCTTATGAGGTCCCAGAGGTTGCGGCGTGCTTGTGGGTCAAGACCGGTGGTAGGTTCGTCGAGGAAAATGATCCTCGGACGGTTGATCAGGGTGGTGGCGATGCTGAAGCGTTGCTTTTGTCCACCACTGAGTTCCTTGAACTTCGCTTTCGATTTATCTTCCAGTCCGACCTTGCGCAGCAAGTCACCTGGATCTACGGCTGCATTGTACAATCCGGAAAATAACTCTATCAATTCTGTCAGGTTCAGGCTGGGGTAATAGCCTGCTGCCTGTAACTGAACACCGATGAGTTGCTTGATGGCTGCAGCATCGCGCTCTACTTGTAAACCAAGCAGGCGTACATCACCTGAGGATTTCTCCCGCAGTGTCTCCAGTATTTCAAGGGTGGTGGTTTTGCCTGCTCCGTTTGGCCCGAGCAAACCGAATATTTCCTGCTCGTATACCTCGAAGCTGATACCTTTCACGGCTTCCAGGTCCTGGTAGGACTTACGTAATTCACTGACCTGAATGACCGGTTGAAGCATGCCTGCAAATATAGAGGATACACAGGGAATAAACCCTCGGCTTGCGCTGAATGGCGCCCGCTTGAAGAATAGATGTTGAATTTTTCCAGCAACAGGATGTCACATCTTCACACCAAGCGAGAGCTGAAAGGAGCGGGGTGCCTGCAGGTCTGCCGGGCGCGTCATGAATTCTTCGTTGAGCACATTCTTTGCCATGGCAGTGAGGCGCACCTTCTGGCTGATCTGCCAGCTCAGGCGGGCATCGAATATCCAGGTGCCCCAGGGTTGCTGTGCCCGATAGTCCTTTACACCGGGAATGAGTCTTTCAAAAGGTTCATCAATGTTTTCGATATTGCTGTAGAATCTTCCGCTCAACCCTATGGACAACTTTCCGAATCCGGTCTCACTGTCGAACTTGACCAGGTGCCTGAACCGGTATTTTAGGATGTTTTCGTCGGAAGTGTTTTTGGCGGTGTCTACTGCTGGGTCGAAATCCAGCTGGCGCGGATCAATGTACGTGTAGCCGGCAAGAATGGTCTGTGTCACCTTGCCAATCTTTCCTTCACCGGCGAGATCCAGTTCTATCCCTTTGATGTAGGCATTGCCGATATTGGTGGATTTGAAACCAAAACCGAAGATTGGATCCACCAGGAAATTCCCCCATTGTCCGAAGGTGAATTCCATCATGTTCTTGTATTGTTGATGGAAATAACTCACATCGATATACCCTTTCCAGGAGGAGATTTTAAGGAGTTGTTTGACACCGATCTCAGCCGACCAGCCGGTTTCATTTTGTAATTCTTCGTTCGGATAAATGACAATATCTCCCACCCTGGTCCTTACAGATCTTTCTCCGATGGAAGGGAAGCGGAATCCCTGTCCGTACGATGTCCGTACAAACGTACCTTCGAGAAGCTGGTAATTGGCACCGGCGCGGAATAACTTTAAAGGTTTGAACCTTTTTGTCGCATAGTCAATATTCTCCTGTAAGGACTCACTCGTTAGCGATAAGGGAGCCGGTTTATCCGTCGATACCCCCGTATTAGCGGATTCCATGCGGAAGCCACCGCTCAGCTGTAATTTACCGAGGTTTGCATCTGTCTGCGTGTAGAATGCAAGACTTGTTCCTGTTCTGCTGTCGAACAATTCGCCTGATGTCTTGGTCATGGTGCCGGTGGTTCCTCCGGAAAAGGTGAACTTTCCGTAGGTGGCCTGGCTGATATAATCCAGGTAATAAAAATCAGACAGGGATCCCTGTTCGGTATCGTTGAAGTTGTCGGTCATGAAATAACGCATCCGCAACTTATGCATCCACCGCCCCGGACTGTAAATGATGTACGGGTCAACGGTTGTCCTGTAGGATACATAGTTGCTGACCGTGCTGGCATCAGCGCTTTGCAGTGGGAGGTAAGCGCCGGAGGAATCATTGGCCCAGATCAGGAAATTCCCTCCCAGGGTTTTTTGCGTATTCACGGCTATACCGGCCGTTAGTCCTTTTACATTGGGGAATGTATAGCGAAGATGGGTGTTGATGCGGTAGCGTTTTTCATATTCTCCCTGCCGATAGCCGTCATCATTGAAGTAATGAGCCCCGGCAACCACAGATAGGTTTTTAAACTTCTGCCGGTGCGAAACATTGAAGCCGGAGCTACCGCGAGTCTTGTCGCCCCACCATTTCTTATCCCGGTCTTTGGGACTATCGTACACTCCGCCATACACACTGGCAGTCGTTACGGGTTTCTCACCCGGCATGACCGTACGCATGTTGATGACACCGTTGAGTGCGGAGGAGCCGAAGAGTGCAGAAGAGGCTCCTTTGAGCACTTCTACCTGGTCCAGCTGTTCGATGGGCAGGAAGTTCCACTTTACATCGTTCACATCGCCAGCCATCATCGGCAGGTCATCCACCAACACCAGCACCCGCGTACCGGCGCCGTAACTGAATCCGCTTCCTCCGCGGATATTGGCTTGTCCGTCGATCACTGTGACGCCCGGAACTTGTTCCACGGCAGTTTCCATGGTGTTTTCAATGCGGTTCTCCACCATCCTTGCCGGCATGATGTCCATGGAGCTTACCGTTTGTTCCAGACGCTGTGCGCTTCTGCTGGCCGTAATGACCACCGGATCCCAGTTGTAATTTTGTTCCGTGAGGGCGAAGTTGATTTTCATTTCCCGTCCGGGATCCATCTGTAATAGGGTGTCAATGCTGCTGTAGCCGATCATTCTCACGCGGATCGCTTGCGCTCCGGAAGGCAGTGAGATCCTGAAATAACCGTTTTCATCGGATAGTACACCGTTTTTACCGTCGCTGGTGGCAATGGTGGAGAAGGCGATTCCTTCCCCCGAACGGACATCGAAGACGCGTCCCCTTAACACGGCATCTTGAGCCGATAGGCTATTAAAAGACAGCAGTAGCAACAACAGGCACAGGGTGCGTAAACCGTAGGTCATAGGTGTCAGCTTTAATTGACCAAAATATCATAAAAAAATGAATATTACTTATTTTTGCCTCGGTTTTCCGGAGGATTTTTTCTGCATCCGGCCTAAAATTTTTACTATGAACGAACAGGAAATGCTGTACCGCATAGCCCTGAGTTTGCTGCCCAATGTAGGCCCTGTACTGGCCAGAGCACTTTATCAGCATTGCGGTTCTGCGGAGCAGGTCTTCAAAGAGAAGAAAACGCTGTTGGCCGGTATCCGTGGATTGGGGCAAAAGAGGATCCGCAAGGCCTTCGCGGAGCCAGTACTTCACCGTGCCGAACAGGAGATGGCTTTTCTGCAGAAGCACGGGATTCAGGTGGTTTTTTATACCGAACAGGCCTATCCGTCAAAGTTGGCCGCTTGCTCCGACGCACCAGTGCTGATGTATTTCAAAGGAAACGCCGATTTGAATGCAGAAAGGTCATTGGCCATTGTCGGCACACGGAAATCTACCGCTTACGGTGATGCCATAACGAAAGAGCTTGTGGAAGACTTGTCTGCTTACGGTGTGACCATTGTAAGTGGACTCGCTTACGGCATAGATGTCGCTGCCCACAGGGCGTCTTTGCACAAAAGTGTTCCAACGATTGGCGTTACTGCACACGGGCTTGATCGTATCTATCCGTTTGTACATCGTTCTGTTGCGGCTGACATGTTGCAGTGCGGTGGCTTACTTACTGAGTATCCAAGTAATACTCCACCCGACAGGGAGAACTTCCCTACGCGCAACCGGATTGTGGCCGGTATGGTCGATGCTGTGGTGGTTGTAGAGGCCTCCGCAAGTGGTGGCGCGCTCATCACTGCTGATCTGGCACATGGGTATAACAGGGATGTATTCGCTATTCCCGGTAGGGTGGGTGACGCGTTCAGCGAAGGTTGTAACCGATATATCCGGCAAAACAAGGCGGCACTGGTGACTTCTGCAGCAGATATTGCCTGGCTGATGGGCTGGGACAATAAAGGGGAACAAACCGCTGCACCGGTGCAAACAAGCTTGTTTATGGAACTGTCGGCAGAGGAACAAGGCATCGTTGACGCAGTCCGTGAGTACGGTGAATGCGACAGGGATCTTCTCAATGTCCGGCTGGGAATGTCATTCTCCCGCCTGTCGAATACATTGCTTCAGCTCGAATTGAAAGGTGTGCTGCGCCTGAAGCCGGGCAACAGGTACTCTTTAAACTAGCGTAGCAGTTTCTTTGTGCGGCAATTTGGGTTTTCCCCTACTCCGGTTGAGCCGAACATCGTATTTTTGCGGTTCATCAACGAACCCATGTACGAAACGCTTCGTCCTGTACTTCAGCAGGAACTCCAGGAAATAAAAGAGGCCGGCCTCTTCAAGCAAGAACGCATCATCACCACGCCGCAGGGAGCGGATATTGCCGCGAACGGTTTGGATGTCATAAACTTTTGCGCCAACAACTACCTCGGCCTTTCTTCCCATCCCAAAGTGATTGAGGCAGCCAAACACGCCATCGATACCCATGGGTTCGGCATGAGCAGTGTGCGCTTCATCTGCGGCACGCAAGACATCCACAAGGAACT
>CAZPCA010000061.1:12295-14282 GCA_964584995.1 uncultured Bifidobacterium sp. | reverse complement strand
GAGAAGACAGTGGCGACCGTGGCGGATTCGGTGACCGTGAAAAACGTCCCTACCAGCGCCGCGACGATCGTGATAGTGGAGGAGAACGCGAAAAGCGCCCTTACCAGCGCCGCGACGACCGTGACAGTGGAGGAGACCGTGAAAAGCGCCCTTATCAGCGCAGAGAAGACAGTGGCGACCGTGGCGGATTCGGTGACCGTGAAAAGCGTCCCTACCAGCGCCGCGACGACCGTGACAGTGGAGGAGACCGTGAAAAGCGCCCTTATCAGCGCAGAGAAGACAGTGGCGACCGTGGCGGATTCGGTGACCGTGAAAAACGTCCCTACCAACGCCGCGACGACCGTGACGACAACAATGGATTTGCCGGAAGAGGGGATGATAAGCGACAGGGAAGAGGTGCAGGCGGTTCCTATCGTCCCAGTGCAGACGAACGCCATGCACATTTTGAAAAGAAATACGCTGCCCGCGGTGGAAAACCCGCTGCACGGACACGCCGAAAAAATGCGAGCGAAGGTCCCGATTTGACAGGAGAAATACGGCTGAACCGTTTCATCAGCATGGCCGGTATCGCTTCCCGCCGCGAAGCCGATGAATTGATAACGGCTGGTCTCATCATGGTGAACGGCGAGCTGGTCACCGAATTGGGAACCAAGGTGCGTCCCGGCGATGATGTGCGGTATAACGGGGAGCGTATACGCAATGAAAAACATGTGTATATCCTGCTCAACAAACCCAAAGACTACATCACCACTGCCGATGATCCTGAAGAAAGGCAGACGGTCATGGAACTGATCGCCGGGGCCTGCAAGGAAAGGGTGTATCCTGTTGGCCGGCTGGATAGAAATACCACAGGGCTCCTGCTTTTCACCAACGATGGCGACCTCGCCAAACACCTGACGCATCCCAGTTCAAGGGTAAGGAAAATCTACCACGTGGAACTCGATAAGAATGTGAAGGTGGCGGACATGCGACGGTTGCAGGAAGGTGTTGAGCTCGAGGACGGCATCAGCAGCGTGGACGATGTTTCCTATGAAGGCGATGGAAGCAACAAGAAATCCGTCGGGGTGGAGCTGCATTCGGGCAAGAACAGGGTGGTCCGTCGCTTGTTTGAAGCGCTGGGGTACGAAGTGAAGAAACTCGACAGGGTGGGCTTCGCAGGCCTCACCAAGAAGGACCTTCCCCGCGGCCGCTGGAGGGTACTCGACGAGCGTGAAGTAGGATTCCTCAAAATGATGGGTACCGGAAAGAAAGCCAAGGCGGTCTAATGTAATTTTCTTGGAAAAACGGATTGCTTGCTGATGCAGGCCTGAGTTCGTATTGTTTATTTTTGCGCCACACAATCTCCCAACAATTTCATGTCAAAATTCCTTCAACTCTGTATGCTGCTGTGCATAGCGGTGGCAGAATTAAGCGCTCAGGCGCTCCCGCAACAATGGCTTCGTTCCTATAAAGCCCAGGGTAAAAACTCGGACCGAATATCCTGCCTGCTGGCCAATCAGGCCGGTGAGGTTTTCGCCGGTGGATATGCAGGCAATCATCACGGTGCCCCGGATATTTTTGTGATCAAAAAAGGCCCCGCTGGCGATACGCTGTGGGTGTATTACTACGATGCCGGAAGTAAGAACGAAGATTACCTGCAGGATATGTGCCTGGATGCATCCGGAAATCTATACCTTACCGGGCGTTCCCAGCTCACGACCGGGGTTTTCGATTGCATCACCATAAAGCTTAACAGTGCAGGCATCCAACAATGGGCGACCCGCTATGCGCTCGGGGGTGCAAGCGAGAGTTACGGCAATGCCCTGGCAGTGGACGCCGCCGGCAACGTGTACGTAGCCGGATATACCGACCCTGCATCTGCCTCTACCGATTGGCTGGTCTTGAAATACAGTCCAAGCGGACAGCAGCAATGGGTGGATGTCATCAACGGACCTTTCAATGCCGATGACGAGGCAGCGGACATTGTCATCGCTCCCAACGGCAACGC
>CAZPCA010000061.1:0-12195 GCA_964584995.1 uncultured Bifidobacterium sp. | reverse complement strand
TCGCTGGGCAATGCCTATTTCGCCGGTACCGACTACCTGAATGGGTTTGTTTCCAAGATCAACAACGACGGCTCTTATGGCTGGCGCAAACGCTGGATGGGTCCGCGTACCAACGGGTTCGATGTGCTGAACAGTGTTTGCACCGATGCTAACGGCAATGTCTATGCGTCAGGGCGTGGAGTCTACAACGGAGAAGATTACTACCTGAACGGAGGGATGACCAACCAGATCATCGCGAAATACAGTCCGTCCGGCGATTCTCTCTGGACCTATCGCTCTGCCGATACATTGGTGCCCTCAATGGGATTCGCCATCACAGCGTTGGGAGCGAAAGTCTATGCCGGTGGATTCATCAACGACACAGCGTACGTGGATGAAAGTTTTTATGTGCAGCAGCTGGATACTGGCCTGGTCGCTTCCGCTGAATGGAATTACAGTGGAACGGGCGATGCCCTTACACGTGGACAGGTGGTACGTACCGATGCACAGAACAATGTCTACTGCGCCGCTACCATCGACAGGCTGTACGGTGAAGGCTGGGATGTGGTGGTCGTGAAGTACGATCCATCGGGCAACCTGCTTTGGGACCGCTATTATTCCACCCCTGGCTGGCGCAACGATACCCTTACGCATATGGAACTGGATGCAGCCGGCAATATCTATCTGGCCATTTCCAGCGACTCGGCCAAGCTCAAAAGCAATTACAAATTATCGGTGGTGAAGATGAATACGCAGGGGGATTTTCTCGATACGCTGTGGTATCTGCCTTCACCGGCGGGAAACGTATTGCCGGTGTCGATGCTCGTGCAACCGAACGGAGAGATTGCGCTTACCGCCCTTTCCAACCTCCTCGGCGGACTGGTGATGTACGTCAATCCAACGTTCACCCTGAGCTGGGTCGCGCGCATCGATTCCACCCAATTCGTGGTCACGCGGGCAAATGCGGTTGCACGTTTCCCTAACGGCGATCTTGCAGTCGGAGGCTATAATCAAAACGGACCCGGTACAGCGGCAAAAGGGGTGGTGCAACGCTACACTATTGCTGGCAACAGACTCTGGTCGGCCGATGTAGATTCACTGAACGTGTACGATGAGGTGAAGGGGATCGCAGTGAATCCTGCAGGCGACCTGGCAGTGACCGGTGCCAGTGGAACGACTTCTTTCATCGCCAAGATGGACGGGCTGAATGGTCAGATACTGTGGCGGCAGGTGTACAATCCGAACACCACCAATGAATACGGTGTCAAGGTACAGTTCACGGGGAACGGTAATGTGGCGTGGATTTGCAGAGGGTGGACGGGGTTCGTGGCGCGTTATATAACCTTGCAATACAGTGATGCCGGAGTGCAGCAATGGGTGAATACATACAATCCGCAGGCCAGCGATCGCGAACCGGTAGCCCTCTTGATAGATGGGTCTAACAGGGTGGTGACTGCAGGATGGCGCATCGACCAATTCTCCACCAATTACAACTACGTTTTGCTGGGATACAGCAGCACGGGAGTACAGCAATTCGAGAACATTTATGCCAATAACACCAACGGGACATCCAATCCTGATTTCCTGCGTTCATTGACTATGGATAGTGCAGGGAGCTTCCTGGTGACGGGAGAAAGCGCTTTTGAATTTTACAACGACTTCCTCTACAAAATGGTCACCATCAAGTACGCACCGAGTGCTGCTGCTCTTAGTGAAGTGTCTCCTTTATACGGTAAGGTGTATGCCTATCCCAATCCTTCTTCCTCCGGTCACTTCCTGTTGAATGACCTGAGCGGAGCTCCGTCCATAGTACGGCTGAGTGTATTCGACGCACAGGGGAAGGAGCTGGCATCATTCCCTGCGTCACAACAACAGGTGGACTTGTCGGGCTATCCATCAGGCATGTACCTGCTCCGCTACTGGCGAAACGATGGCACGGGCGGTGTGATCAAACTGCTGATGCAGTAACATCACTGTCGAACGACCCGTTCGGTCACCACACCGTTTTCGGTGATGATGTGCAGCAGGTAAAGACCTCGGCTGACTTGGCTGATATCGATGCTTGTGGTGTTCCCGCTTTGCAGGACCAGTTGACCCGCGATGTCGAAGAGTCTTGTTTCACGGATTACCTCTCCGGCAGTGCGGATGTTGAGCATCCCTGTGGTCGGGTTCGGATAAACGCTGATATTGCCGCGTGTAGCGGTGGACGACAATCCGGTGGTGACAGGGCTGAATTTCAAGTTGAGAACAGGAGCGTATTCAGGATCTGCCGCTCCGCTGTAATTCACCACACCGGAGGCATTGCTGCTGCTGATGATGAATTGCGTGAGCGTATCGTTGGTGATATAAGGAAGAATCGTGGAAGGCAACTCGATGCGTACCCAATCTCCGTTGTTCTGGTAGCTTCCGAACAGGCAGGGAGATCCTCCCGAGGAGCCGGGGTCGCTGAAGTCCGAAGCATCCACATCCACCGATGTGCCGAATGCGCCCGACACAATGCGTACCGATAGGGATCCCGACTGAACAGGGTTGTTCCCATTCAGGTTTTCCCTGCGCAGGAAAATACTTGCTTTGTCGATGCCGGTGTCAGGAAGCTGGGTAGTATTGAAAGAAAGCACCAAAGAGGCGTCCTCTCCGTTCACCGAACCCAGCTGCAGATTGTTGCTCACCACACCGGAGGTGGTCACTGAACCATCTCGGGAGCCCCCCTCCGAAAGCAGGTATTGATCGTCCATCAGGTATTTATGGTAGAACTTCCGCGTTTGGTAATCCATATAATCGATGAAAGCGGCAGCGCTGAGGTGAAAGCAGTCGGTGATGAATCCGTAGTTGCGCATGGTGTTTTTCGGGGAGGGATAATTCGGATATCCATCGGGAAGCGGTGCGGTGAAGGGGGCGTATGTACCACTGGGGGGAACACTCATCACGGTGTTCTGTCCGTAGAGGTATTGCAGCAAACCGTTCGTGCGCACAAAGTCCACCTGTGGATCAGTCAGTGCCAGGGTGTCCATCTTGCTGGAGTATGCATTCAGGATGCCGTTGAGCTGACCGAAGTTCGGAAAGCCCATGCCCGACCACAGGCTGTAAAAAGGATGTACGGTCTGAAGCGCTCCCAAATCGGTAATGACCTGTCCGAAATTGGGGTATGCGTAGCCGCTCCATACGATACGGATGCCTGGACGCATTGCTTTGATGGAATCGATGATGGCTGTGATTTTACCGTACACGGAATACATCAGCGAATCGGTTTGCGCTTGGGTGAAATTGACATTCCAGTCACCGAGCACATCGTTGCCTCCGATACTCAGGTGTACAAGGTCGATGTCCGGGTTCAGGTTGAGCTGATTTTGGATTTCCGCCAGCCTTGTCGGGTCGAGAAAATCGTTGCTCACCGCGCCGTTGAATGCGATCGTGGCATTGGCCACATAGCTGAAATTGGAATGCCCCCATTTACGGAATACCACATCGAAGGTGGTATCGGCATTCATGAACTGCGCCCAGCTGTCGCCAACCAGCAGTACCCTTTCCTGTACGGTTTCATTGCATTGTCCGAAGCTCAGCCGCACAGCAGCGCCGAGGCATAAAATCAGCAGTAGAATTTTTTTCATACGACTAAATTAGTGCAAAATGGATCATGGTCAAACCGCCTAATCTATTGAAATACAGTATTGGGTTCGTTTTGCTTTTGCAGGATTACTCCCCAAAGGTGTGGAAGCATAATCCGGACACTATCCACCGACAACCTGGTTGGCCTTGCTTTTGGTATCCTGTTCCAATCAATGCACATATTTAGTATAGGCCTATCGTTATATTTATGCGGAACACTGATCGCTGCTTTTTTCAAATGACGTATCCGTCGTATTGAAATCACGGGATGAATGAACAACATATTGTGAAAAATCATGCTTTTTTCTAACGGCGCGATTAGCTATTCGAT
This sequence comes from uncultured Bifidobacterium sp., assembly GCA_964584995.1. GTDB lineage: Bacteria > Bacteroidota > Bacteroidia > AKYH767-A > OLB10 > JAJTFW01. Next base: position 8,279 of record CAZPCA010000061.1, on the reverse strand, counting down.
GGAATTCAGGGTATACTTGCACAGACATTGCACGGAATACGGTAATCGCCTTCAAACCTTGAACCATGAAAAAAGCCATCTGGATCTCCCTCTTCATTGCCGGCTCGCTCGGTGCCATGAACACCGTGTATTATAATTATGCAGGGATTGTCTTTCCCATCGATATACTGAACAATCTATCGCAGATGGACAATATGCCGGCAACGAATCCGGTGACAGATGCCGGTGCCACCCTTGGGCGCTACCTTTTTTACGATAAGGATTTATCCATCAACAGAACCATCTCCTGTGCATCCTGTCATATACAGCAGTTCGCTTTTGCGGACACGGCCCGCTTCAGCCGTAAAGTCAACGGAGGATTCACCACACGTAATTCACCGGGACTTATCCATCTCCGCTTCCAGCGAGACGGGCAGTTCTTCTGGGATAACCGAGCCGCCTCACTCGAAGTTCAACCGAATGGCCCATTCCTGACAGATGAAATGGGTATGGGTACTACGACGAAGGTCGTTTTCAGGGTGAAAAGCAAGCCGTATTATGCGGCTATGTTTCAGGCGGCATTCGGTACTAGCACGATCAACATAACGCGCATCAATATGGCGCTTGCCCAGTTCATGCGCAGTATGAACACCTTTGGTTCGAAGTACAGAGCCGGGGTGGATCTCACCAATGGTCCTCCCGAGTCGACGCCTTTTGTGAATTTTACCGCGCAGGAGAATCTCGGCAAAAGCCTTTTCATGGACATCAACCGCGGCAATTGCCAGGCTTGTCATACACGGAACGTGATGGTGCAGCAGGGGGCACAGAACATCGGTCTGGACCTCGTTTATGCCGACAATGGTGTCGGTACTGCCAGCGGCCGGCAGTCGCAGAACGGGAAGTTCAGTGTGCCCTCGCTCATCAATGTTGAGCTCACCGCACCGTACATGCACGACGGACGATTCAAAACACTGGAAGAAGTGGTGGATTTTTACAGCGATTCGGTCAAAGCGCATCCGAACCTTTCAGGTTTCCTGCGCGAGATCATCCCCGGTACGGTCAATCCCAACAATAACACCTGTGATACTTGCCCCCCGCGCAGACCGCACTTTTCCCCTACGGAAAAAGCTGCGCTGGTCGCGTTCCTGAAAACACTGACGGATACTGTTCTCACTACCGATATCCGATGGAGCGACCCGTATCTAACGCCTCGACTAACCGCAGTTGGCGGCATGCAGACCTTGAATGGACCTGTGGTAGTGGTTGGTACTTATGATCTGGCAGGAAGGCAGATCGATACAACGTATTTCAACGGAGTCTTTATCCGCCAATACAGCGACGGTACCGCACGGAAGGTCTTCATCAGCCGGTAATACCATACAGGAATATCGCTCTTCGAGTCCTTGTATTTTCACAGGGCAAACCCTTACCTTCGTACCATGTGCGGTCGTTATGTCCTGATCGATAAACTGGAGGTGTACGAGAAGCGCTTCCATGCCACAGCGGATCCTGTGACCGGTCATGTCCGGTTTCCCAATTTCAATGTTAGTCCCGGAACGCTGGCGCCCGTAATCACCGGCGATGCGCCCAACCGCATACAGTTTTTCCGTTTCGGCATGACTCCTTTCTGGGCGAAGAAAGCCATGCTCCTGATCAATGCCCGGGCCGAGGGAGACCACAACTCCGACGATGACCCGCGTTACCGCGGAGCAAAGGGGATTTTGTCCAAGCCGGCATTCCGTAAACCTGTACGCTCGCAGCGTTGTTTGGTCATTGCCGATTATTTTCTGGAAGGACCGAAACAGGAGAAGCTCGATAAACCTTTTCTGGTTTACCTCAAACGGCGGCCTTTTGCGATGGCCGGCATCTGGGACGAGTGGGCAAACCCTGATACCGGAGAAATCATACGTTCGTTCGCCATCATAACAACAACGCCTAACCGTCTTTTACAGCAGATAGGACATCACCGTTCTCCGGTAATTCTGCAGGAGCGGGACGAGAACCGCTGGCTCAAAACGGAACATCTGGCGGATGCGACAGCACTTCTTGAACCTTATCCCGACGGGGAAATGAACGCCTATCCTGTTTCCTCACGGTTGAAAAACCCCCGATTGAACGAAGCCGCCCTGCTCGATCCCACAGGTCCGCCCTTGTTTGCGGAAGAGGACCTGCGTCTGGTACAGGAACTCAAATTGCAGGGCATGGGCTACAGCAAACGTGACGAGCGGAACCAGCAGGGCCAATTCGATCTATGATCATTGTTTTGTCCATTTCAGGTGCGCGACTCCTTCCTGGTGACGGACTGAAATAATGTAAACTCCTGGGTAAAGATCCTCTGTCCGTATTTCGAGGGCGGAAGAGGGCAATGCATTTCCAGAGAAAATTGAACGCACTTTCTTTCCTGTCAATTCAAATAATTCGATCACGATCTGACCCTCTGTTTTCATGCGCGAGACCAGAAAAAAATTCCCGGAACCTGGATTGGGGTAAACGAGCAGAGAGGCAGCGTCTCCGATTTCGTCTGTCGAGGCGAGGGATGTCCAAACGGTGTTCAGTGTGGTATTGGTGATCACCGGAGCATTGAAATCGAAGTAAATGGCCGCAGTGTTCTCGATAGAGGTGCCATCTGCAAGTCCTGGATGAGCCGATATGCTGAATTCAATGAATCCATGACTACCAGGTTCGTTGGTGGTGCTGTCGGGCAGATGAATGTTGAAGAATCGCCAAGTGAGGATTCTCCCGTTGATCACGAGGTCATAGGAGTGGCTAGAGCGCAGCATCTGCAGGGTTCCGATATCCAGATCTTGATCCAGCGTATCCACCACGATCACATGGATGGCAGAAGCCGTTCCGGTATTCTGGAACCGGATACGGTAATCGAATCGGGTGGCATGCAGTACCGCACCGGCTGCGCCTATGCCTTCCGGTGATACCATTTTATCGTTAGGATCGAAGGAGCCAATAACCGTTTTCACCAGACTTACCGTATTGTCACTAAGGTCGTATTCCACCGTACCGGGCAGTGCAGTAATACTGGCAGAGAAGTTCAGCAAGGTGCCAAGCGGAGTGGATGCGGGAATATTGAAGTTGGCGGAATAGTAAGTGAATCCTCCTGCAGAAAGGGAATCCGTATTCCAGGTGATGGTATTGGCCGAAGTATTGATGATCCCACCTGCGGGGTGCACATTGAGTACCGTGAGCTGGGCGTCATAATTCAACACGAGCAGTCCTTTTCCTTTTTGGAATCCGGAGTTGTTGACCCTTGCACCCATGTTGAAATCGAAGCCTGGTCGTGCTTCATTGATTCCCGATAGGGATAGATGGAAGTCGGTAGGTACCGGACTTCGGAATCCGAAATTTTTGCTGTTGAAATACCCTCCTGACGTAGCGGCTACGATTATACTGTCTGGGTTGACAACGGCACTGTCCAATAGAGTTTGGTTTTCCTTAAGTATGTAAGTGCCGGGTGGCAGATCGAAGCAATAGATTCCGGTAGATATCGACGCTGAATGATACGTGATGCCGGTGTTGGTCTGGAGAGCGGAAATCAATACGCCTGGTAAAGGACGCTCGCCGCTGTTGTAAAGACTGTCGTTGTTTTCGTCGAGATAGGTGCGTCCGCAGATATGGGTGGAAAGTGCAGATAATCCAAAAATATGGCCCGGATGCATAGTACCGGAAGTATAGTTTACAGTGTACGACGGACTTTGTGGAAAGGTGAGCGTATAGCCATTGGGAATGTCCAGGTACACCGAGACCAGGTAGTGAGGCACCAGAATGCTGTAAAATCCTGTACTGTCGGTAATCGTACTGTAGGAGGCTTGAATAGATGCAGAACTCGTGGCATTACAAGCACCCTGTACGCGTACTGTGGCACCGGGAAACCCCGGTTCTCCTGCGTCTTTCAGTCCATTAAAGTTCAGATCTTCAAATACGTATCCGCTCACCGTATCGGGGAGAATGCCACAATCATTCAAGGTGACAAGGTAATGATTGATGTCTGAAACCGAACCAGCAGCACTCGCCTCTATACCTATGAAATCATGCCCCGGCACATCGGCCATAGGCACATGTGTGTAGGCACCATTGGTCAATGTTCCGTTCGCGAAATTGAAGTTCTCATTCACATCACTGATGGTGAATGGCGGAGTGCTGCTCGCTAAGAGCAGGACGGAATCACAGATTGTGTTGTCTTGTAAAAGCGTCAGCTCGAGATTCGAGACCGAAGGACCTACATCAATGTACTTGTAGAATTGTCCGTAAACCATGGCCATGGTATTCGGGTTGTAGATGCCGACAATCAGGTAAACGCTTTTAATACCTGTACTGGCATACGTGTGTGTTTCAAAGAAGGAGTTGGAGGAGGACAAGGGAGAGCCATCGCCAAAATCATATTGGACGGAAACAGGATTCCCCGCACCGCTTCCACCTTTGTAACTGCCGTAAAAATTGACCGTATTGCCGCTCACCGTGACATCGAACTCGGGATAGACGGCATCGCCAGTCGCCTGAAAGATGTTGGTGTATTCATCCATGCAGCTGTCTCCGGTCGATGGGTTGGTGCCGTACACTTTCAATTTTACTCTGTTGAAGCCCGCATCAAGCCGGTCGTACATCAATACGGGTGAGCCAGGTACCGAAAAGGGAAGCCTGTCATTGATCTCCCATACATAATTGTAACCGATCCATCCCGGAAGGAAATTACTGGTATCGGCAAAGTAGATACAGGTCGCAGTGCCCCCTTGCACTTCAATGCTTACATCCAGACCACAGGGCTGTGCACTGATTCTTGTACTTAGGGCAAAGGCCAGGGTAATGACAAGCAAGCAGATTTTCTGAATGGCTGACTTCGTGTTCATGTCATTCAAAAGTAGTATATTCCTGAAGGTGCTCCGAATTCAAACGATTCCATGCAGTGTTAGGTTGAGGAGGTGACAATCCACTCCAATAAAAAAGGGAAGGCTTTCACCTTCCCTCTTCCACAATGCCATGGAGCATTAAAAATCTCCGGCGTAAACAAAACTGATTTTCTCCGGCTGGATCCACTTCTTGATGGCGGCGTTGACATCGGCGACTTTGAGGGTAGCCATTTTGTCTTCCAGCTGCTTGTCCCAGCCGAAATCGCGGTTCCAGGTAAGGTAATTCGCAAGACGGCTCACCAGCTCACGGTCCTGTGAGCGGCTTACGTTCCGGTTTTGCAGGTATCCTTTCACAGCATCCTGCAATTCGGTTTCCGTGATGCCTTCTGTACAGATGCGTTGCAATTCATCTTTATAGGCAACTTGCAGTTTTTCGAGGTTGCCGGGATTGAAGATTGCATAGCTGCCGAAGCCACCCACTGCTTCGTCTGTTCCCGCCTGCAGGAAGGAACCGATGCCGTAGCTGATGCCTTCTTTCTGACGGATGCGTACGGCCAGACGGGAATTCAGGAAGCCACCTCCAAGGATGTAGTTACCGATGATGAGTGCCGCATAGTCAGGATGGTTGTCCTGCAACTGCAGATTCACTCCGCACATCATCATGGCGTTTTTCTTATCGGGCGTCTTTATTTTTTCGCTCTTTCCGGTTATGTCAAAGAATTGCTCTTTCGCTTTTTCAAATTTCACCGGCGATGTCCAGTTCTTGAAAGCGGGCGTCAACGCCGCCATGGTTTCGTTCTCATCGAAATCTCCCACCAGGGAGACAACGGCTGCGGCACTGTTGAAGTAGTCAGCGTAAAATTTCTTCACGTCTTCGATGGTGACCGCTTTCACGGCCGCAACCTGTTCATCGAAATCGGAAGAATAACGGAAGTCGCCTTTGGGATAGGGCGATGTCATACGGTCGAATACATTGCCGGCGATGGCATTCGGCTCGCTCTTTTGGGATTCGATGCCGGTGATTTCTTCCTCCTTCAGTTTTTCGAATTCGCTTGCAGGGAACGATGGTCTGCGCATGATTTCTTCGAGCAGGCCGATCGTAGCTTTCAGGTTCTCGCGGGTGGTCTGCACATTGAACGCAATGTTCTGCTGCGCCATGAACACATTTACCGTCGCTTTGAGTTTATCGAGGGAGTCGTTGAGTTGCTGATAGCTGAGATTTTTGGTACCACGACGCAACATATCGGCGCACAGGGAGGCTGTTTCAGCTTTGTTCATCAGTGATTTTTCGGAACCCACCTGCAGATAGACTACCATGTTCACGGCATTGCCCCTGGTGGATTTGCGCAGGTAACTGTACTGCACTCCGCTGTCCAGTTTTCCGGACTTGACCCGGCTCATGACGTTGACGATGGAGGGGTCGAAGGCTTCGGCCTGGGCCAGCGCCGCCTTGCCTTTGTAATCCTTCAGGATGACAGAGGGTTCAGCCGCAGCCGTTATATCGGTGCGGGACGGTGTCGGATCGGGGATGAAGAGACCGGTGGTCCTGTTGGAAGGCTTCAGGTAATAAGCGGCTACACGGTTGACATCGGCGGCACTGACTTTCTCAATCTGGTCGCGGTAGTGGAACCAGAGCCTCCAGTCGCCCTTGGCGATATACTCCGAAAGATTCAGTCCGACACGCTCAGCGTTGTTGTAGGTCATTTCGAAATATTTCAGCTGTGCATTCTTCGCGCGTGTCACCTCCTCGTCCGTAATCGGATTTTTAGCGAGGTTATCGAGTACATCGAGCATGCTGCGGTTGGCATCGTCCAGCGATTTGTCTTTGTTCACCTCAGCCTGGAAATACATGAAGCCCGGATCTTTGAGTCCGAATGAAAACCCATAGGCGCTGCTGGCCTTCTTGGTATCGATGAGGGCTTTGTACAGGCGGCCGGAAGGCTCGTCGCTGAGCACATCGGCCAGTATCGCCACGGCGGGATAATCAGGATGCGCACCAGCGCAGATGTGGTATCCGCAGGAAGCCACCTGTACATCACCGGTACGGCGCAATACGACACTGCGTTCTCCATCCTGTGTGGGTTCAACGGTGTACGTTGGCTGCAGCTGTCGCTCCGGACGTGGAATGGCCCCGAAGTACTTGTTCACAAGCTCCAGTGTTTTGGCCTCATCGAATTTACCTGCAATGAGCAATACGGCATTGTCGGGCTGGTAGTATTTCCTGTAGAAGGCCTGCAGGTTTTCGATGGGTACTTTCTCGATGTCTTCCTTGGAGCCGATGGTGGAGTTGCCGTAGTTGTGCCAGATGAAGGCCGTTGACATCACACGCTCCATCAGTACTCCGCCCGGATCGTTTTCACCCGATTCGAATTCATTGCGTACAACACTGAATTCCGTTTCGAGGTCTTTCTTGGCAATGTAGGAATTGACCATGCGGTCGCTTTCAAGGTCCAGTGCCCAGTTCAGGTTTTCATCGTTGGCCGTGAAGGTCTCGTAGTAATTGGTACGGTCGTACCATGTTGTTCCGTTGGGCCTGCAGCCGTGTGCAGTGAGTTCCTGCGGGATGTTCGGGTGCTTGGGCGTTCCTTTGAACACCATGTGCTCAAGCAGGTGGGCCATGCCCGTCTCGCCATAACCTTCGTGGCGTGAACCGACCAGGTAGGTGATGTTGACCGTGATGGTGGATTTGGACTGGTCCGGAAAGAGCAGCACACGCAGTCCGTTTTTCAGTGCGTACTCGGTAATGCCTTCTACACTGGTGATTTTTTTAGGGGCTGTGCCGGTGGCGACGGGTTTGGCAGGTACGGGCTCGCCGTCGGTGATGGTCAGCTTTTGAGGTGCAGGAGATTTGGACGATTGACCGGGACTGATGGTGTTCATCAGCAAGGCCGCGCCCATCAATAGATACGTTATTTTTTTCATGGGATGTTGGTGAGGCTTCGAAGATACAAATTACAGAGCGTCTGCTATACTACAGGTCTGATCGCAGGAAAATTCTCCCGACAAGTTTTTGATGTTCAGTGCGAAGGGAATCCGTTTCCCGGTATCCTTCCGCTTTCCGGAGGCAGGGCGCAGGAGTCACGGCTGCAGTATTTTTCAGACGATGCATCCTCTGATAGCTCCGCGATGTCCAGCGGTTTCAGTCCGGCTACGCGCTGCAGGTATTCCGCTTCCGGGATGGCTTCGTAGGGCATTTGTGCGTAGGCCCCGTGTTCCAGCCTTGGCAGAAAACTGATCGACTTCAAAGAGTCGCTGAACTTTTGCAGTAAGTGGGGGATCTGCTCTTTCTCTTCCGGCCTGAAGGTGGCGGTGCAGGAGACCTGATTGTCGGACCAGTAACGCTGCAGGAATACAGCCAACACCACCTGCTCTTCCAGCTGCACCTGTTGCAGGTTCTTGCCATCGCTTTTCACAGGAAATTCTACAACGGCCGAGGAGGGG